>JAKAKF010000094.1 GCA_021813595.1 bacterium | reverse complement strand
ACAAAAAGTTTAAAGTAGAAGCCTATATACTTACTAAAGAAGAAGGCGGACGCCACACTCCGTTCTTTAACGGCTATCGTCCGCAGTTCTATTTCAGGACTACCGACGTTACCGGAGTCTGCACGCTTCCTGAAGGCATCGAAATGGTAATGCCCGGCGATAACGTCGCGATGTCCGTTGAGCTTATCACCCCCATTGCCGCAGAAAAGGAATTAAGGTTTGCTATAAGGGAAGGCGGGCATACCGTAGGAGCAGGCGTTATAACAGAGGTCATAGAGTAATATAGAACGGAATTAACAATAGAACGGGGACGGAATTAATTCCGTCCTTAAAAAGGGGAAATATAAAATAAAGATGGAAATTCAAAAGATAAGAATCAGATTGAAGGCATATGATCATCGCTTATTGGATCAATCCGTAACCGAAATAGTCGAAACCGCAAAACTTACAGGGTCTAAAATTAGCGGACCTATACCGCTGCCTACTAAAATAAATAAGTATTGCGTTTTGAGATCTCCTCATGTTGATAAGAAGTCGAGAGAAGAGTTTGAAATGAGGACGCATAAGAGAATTATCGATTTGCTTGAACCTAATCAAGCGACCATTGATGCGTTAATGAAATTAGATTTATCTTCAGGTATCGATGTCGATATTAAGCAGATTTAATTAAATCGCGGAGTATTAAAATTATGATAAAAGCAATAATAGGAAAAAAATTAGGAATGACGCAGATATTTAATCAGGACGGCATGATTGTACCAGTTACCGTTATAAAGGCAGGTCCCTGTACTGTTGTCGGAAAAAAGATTAAACAGTCGGACGGGTACGATGCATTGCAAATGGGTTTTGAAGAAGCTAAATCATTCAGATTAAATAAGCCAAATCTCGGAAAATTTACAAAGAACAACTTAACTCCCTTAAAAATTTTAAAAGAATTTAGAGATTCCGAAATAGATAGCGTTAATATTGGCGATGTTATCGATATTTCAATATTTAACGATGTACAATCGGTATCTATAAGCGGAATTTCAAAAGGAAAAGGCTATCAGGGAGTCGTTAAAAGATGGGGTTTCTCAGGCGGAAGAGATACACACGGTTCAAATTTTCACAGAGCTCCGGGATCGATAGGTCAGTCGTCTTATCCGTCAAAGGTATTTAAAGGTTTAAAAATGCCGGGACATATGGGCATGGATAAAAAAACTGTTTTAAATTTAAAAGTCGTAAAGATAGATGCCGAAGAAAATCTTATGTATGTTAAAGGAGCCGTTCCGGGAGCCGATAACAACATTATTTATATATATGCCGCCGATAAATCGGGAAGAAAACTGCATAAGTAAAATAATTTTTCATAGAAAGGGGACAGACTTAAGCCTGTCCCGGGAAAAGGGGATTTATTATAATGTCTGAAAGCGCAAACGTATTAAACATAGGCAATAAGAACGCAGGAAATATTTCGCTAAATGAAGAAATATATTCATATCCCGTTAACGAGCCTTTAATAAAAGAGTTTGTTTTATTAACTCTTGCTAATAAAAGGCTGGGATTGGCTTCTACAAAAAATAGAAAGATAGTTTCCGGCGGCGGAATTAAACCGTGGAAGCAGAAAGGAACTGGCAGAGCAAGGGCCGGTTCTACCAGATCTCCTTTGTGGAAAGGCGGCGGAACTATTTTTGGGCCGACAAATGAAAGAAACTATAAAAAAGATATGCCTAAAAAAGCTAGGAAAGCGGCGGTTAAATCTACATTGTCCTATTTATTGAAAGAAGGGCGTCTTGTTTTTATAGAGGACTTTGAACTTTCAAACATTAAAACAAAGGAAATGAAGTCTATATTCGATAATCTTGGAATAAAAAAGGGATTGATGATACTGCCTGCATTAAATACGGACGAAAAAATAATTAAATCTACAAGAAATCTTAAGGATTACAAAGCAACCGGCGTAAATCTCTTAAATATTGTTGATCTCTTAAAATATGAAAAAATATTAATTACGGTTAAAGCTAACGAAGAATTAGAGAGGAACCTTGCGCTATGAAAGAATTAAATAATGCCGTAAAAAGAACGGTGCAGTCGGAAAAAAGCCTAAAAATTAGAGAAATAAATAATACTTATGTTTTTAACGTAGATAAAGATGCAAATAAAAAAGATATTAAAGATGCCGTAGAAAAGTACTTTAACGTTAAGGTTGACGGCGTAAATACCGTAATTACCAGAGGAAAGTTCAGAAGGGTAGGTAAATATACCGGTAAATTGCCGAATATTAAAAAGGCTTATGTGAAACTTAAAGAAGGCCAGAGAATATCGGCCTTAGAAGTATAATCGGGAGATAGGAAAGATGCCATTAAAAAAATATAAACCAACATCAAGCGCTAGAAGATTTCAAACGGTTTCAGATTTTTCTGAGATTACGCGTGACTTTCCGGAAAAAGGACTTCTCGCAAAATATAAAAAAAATGCCGGGAGAAATAATTACGGAAGGATTACCACCAGGCATCAAGGCGGAGGGCATAAGAGAAGGTATAGGATTATCGATTTTAAAAGAGATAAAAGAAATGTTCCGGCGCGTGTAATAGAAATAGAATACGATCCTAACAGGTCGGCAAGAATTGCATTATTAAGCTATATAGACGGAGAAAAAAGATATATATTGTGTCCTGTAGGATTAAAAAAAGGAGACAGCGTCGTATCTTCGGATAATGCCGATATTCAGCCGGGCAATTGTATTCCGCTAATTAATATCCCCGTCGGAACCATGATTCATAATATTGAAATGAAGCCCAACTCAGGTGGAAAACTTGTTAGAAGCGCAGGTACTTATGCAGAACTTTTAGGAAAAGATGGTGGATATGCTCAGATTAAAATGCCTTCCGGAGAGTTTAGAATAGTGCCGGAAAAATGTTGCGCTACTATAGGCCAGATCGGAAATATCGAACATGAAAATATAAGTATCGGCAAGGCAGGAAGGTCAAGATGGCTTGGTATAAGACCTTCTGTAAGGGGCGTTGCAATGAATCCTATCGACCATCCTCACGGAGGAGGCGAAGGCAAAACTTCCGGAGGGAGACATCCCGTTACGCCGTGGGGAGTGCCTACTAAAGGATATAAAACCAGAAAAAATAAGCAAACCTCAAAATATATTATATCGAGAAGAAAGGCAAGATAAGCGTTATAAAAAAATAGGGGGACAGATTTAAAATCTGTTCCTAAAACAAAGGAGAAATTAAGTTGGCTAGGTCTATAAAAAAAGGTCCGTTTTCAGACAAATCGCTTTTGGAAAAAGTTGAAAAGGCATCTGATTCCAACGACAAAAAAATTATTAAGACATGGTCCAGAAGGTCAACCATAATACCTTCTATGGTGGGACTTACTTTTGCTGTTCATAACGGCAAAAAGTTTGTTCCTGTATTTGTCAGCGAAAATATGGTAGGGCATAAGCTTGGCGAGTTTAGCGCAACAAGAACTTTTACTATGCATTCAGGGGACAGAAAGGCAAAGGTTAAAACCGGCGGCGGTTCGTCCTCAAAATAAACAAAAAGGGGTAGAAAATGGAGTTTAAAGCAGAAGCAAAATATATTAAAGTGTCTCCTCAGAAAGCAAGGCTTGTGGTTGATTTAATAAGAGGAAAAAAAGTTTACGATGCTATTAATATATTAAAATTCACAAAAAAGAAGTCGGCTAATCCGGTTTATAAGCTTTTAAAGTCTGCCTTAGCAAATGCATCATCGACTGGAAGGGTTGACGTGGATAACCTGATAGTAAGAAAAATCAACGTCGATATGTCCTTGTCCTTAAAAAGGCTTATGCCGAAAGCTATGGGTCGCGGTGCGACTGTTAAGAAACGTATGAGCAACATAAAAATAGTTCTTGAAGAAATTTAAAACGGAGGTAGATTTTGGGGCAGAAAGTTAATCCAATCGGGCTTAGAATCGGAATCAATAAAACATGGGATTCCGGCTGGTATAGCGATAGAAATTATGCGAAATTTTTGCATGCCGATTTAAAGATTCGCGAATATTTGAAGAAAAAGCTTTATTCGGCAGGAATATCTAAAATTAATATCGGCAGAAAAGCGGAAAAATTAATCATAGATATATTTGCCGCAAGACCTGGAATAATTTACGGGAAAAAAGGCTCGTCAGAATTTGACAACATTAAAAACGAGATCGCGAAGATTAATAAAATAAAAATTAAAGATATAGAGATAAATATAATAGAAGTTAAAAAGCCTGAGTTAGATTCGGTTTTAGTGGCTGAAGGCATCGCTTCCCAGCTTGAGAAAAGAGTTGCATTTAAAAGAGCAATGAAAAAAAGCGTCACAATGGCATTGAAGAGCGGAGCTAAGGGTATTAAAATAACGTGCGGAGGAAGATTGGCTGGAGCAGAAATTGCAAGAACCGAATGGTATCGCGAGGGCAGGGTTCCTCTTCACACATTAAGGGCGGATATCGACTACGGTACGTCTGAAGCTAATACTACTTACGGAAAGATAGGCGTAAAAGTTTGGATATATAAAAGAGACGTATTATAATTAAATAATAACGGAAAGGTGAATAATTATGTTAATGCCCGCTAAAACAAAATATAGAAAGCAGATGAAGGGTAGAATGAGAGGTAAGGCTACCCGCGGCAATACTCTTGCGTTTGGAGATTTTGGATTAAAGGTAATAGAATGCGGTTATATAACCGCAAGACAAATAGAAGCTGCAAGAATTGCTATGACCAGATTTGTAAAAAGAGGCGGTAAAGTATGGATAAGAATTTTCCCCGATAAGCCTATTACAAAAAAACCGGCCGAAACAAGAATGGGAAAAGGAAAGGGATCGGTAGAAGAATGGGTATGCGTAGCCAGACCC
>JAKAKF010000232.1:626-4860 GCA_021813595.1 bacterium | reverse complement strand
GATATACCGCTTACCATTTCGGTAGAGCTCGGAAGAACCAAAATGGTCATAAACGATATGCTTCAGCTTGGGCAGGGCTCCGTAATCGAACTTGCAAAACTTGCCGGAGAGCCTCTCGACATATACGTCAACGGAAAGCTTATGGCAAGGGGCGAAGTCGTATTGGTCAACGATAAATTCGGCGTCAGGCTTACGGATATAATAAGTCCGGTAGAAAGGGTCAAAAAACTATGAAAATTAAATTATTTTTTTCGGCAATTTTAATTTCGGCGCTTTTTTCGGCCATTTTTCCTAACGTTTGCCGCGCCGGCTCCGCAGACGGCAATTTGCTGTTAAAAAATATATATGTTTCTAAAAGCAGAAATGCGGATTCATACCTTATATGGTTTAAATTTAACCGAAAACCGGAAAGCATAATTAAAAAGTTGGGCTTAAAAGGCTATAGCCTCGAACTTGCGTTTAAAAATGCGCAATCGGGAATGGGCGCTAAATTTATAAAATTTCATAACAGCAGGCTGTTTAAAGCCGTCGAGATTATACCTGCCGAAAATTCGGAATTGAACGCTATAGTCTTTTTTCATAAAAATATTAAAATATCGCAGAAAGATACGTATGCAACTTTTTACGGAAACTATTTTATAATTAAAATCAACCATGCTTTTTCGGGGGGTTTGTTTAAAAACGTCGGCAAAGAATTACCCGCGCAAAAAAATAAAATAAAGCAGGCGGTCAAAACCGACGGTCAGCCGGCGCCTGCGGCGGCCGCCTCCGCCGTTCCGGCAGGTTCGCAGGAGTCTTCTAAAAATAATACATTAGGCGGAGGCAGTTCTTTCTTTGCAAAACGCCAGCCTAAATTAAATATGGGTTTTGAAGCGGTGAAAACCGCCGTTTATCTTGCATTAATTATCGGACTTATTTACGGCGCATATTTTCTTATGAATAAACTTAAGAACCGTATTTCGGTAAAGGAAAAGCCAAATAACCTTAAGATAGTATCTTCGATTAACCTTGGGAATAAAAAATCCATTCTTTTAATAGAAGTAAACAAAGAATTTTTTCTTGTCGGGGTGTCGCAGTCGAATATTCAGGTTATAGGACAGCTTAAAGGAACTTTTTATAAAGTCGCCGGAGGCACCGGCGGCATTAACGCGGATGCCGGCATAGATACAGATACCTATGAAATATTGAAGACAGGCGCAGAGCGGAGCAATGTTTCGGCGCCTGCGGGAGATGCCGCTTTAACAAGTCCAAGTCCTTCCGTTACCGCCAAATCTTACGGCAAATTTGCTGATGCAATGCGGGAGCAGGTTAATAACGGAGGCGGCGAAATTAATGAACCTTATCGCAAGATAAAAGCGGAACAGTATGCGGATATAAATAAAATAAAAAATATAAACGAGGCAAAATTTAAAAATAAAGCCGATAACGTATTTTTCGATATAGAAGAAAGGTTAAAGGGATTAATGGAGAGCAATGGCAACTCTAAAAAGTTTTAAAAATTCGTCGCTTTTAGCTTTACCGGCTATAACGATGACCGGACATCCCCAGCATTCGCAGGTATCTATGCTGATTCAGATACTTCTTATTTTTACGGTCATTTCCATAGCTCCTTCCATATTGATAATGATGACGTCTTTCGTCAGAATAGTAGTGGTCTTGTCTTTCCTGAGGACTTCGCTGGGTCTTTCGACCGAGCCGCCGAATCAGGTAATTATAGGATTGAGCCTTTTTCTGACTTTTTTTATTATGGCTCCCGTTATAAATTCGGTATATAAAAATGCTTATATTCCTTATACAAAAGGCTCTATCGGAATTAAAAAGGCATATAAGACAGGGATGCGGCCGGTAAGAGGTTTTATGCTGAAACAGACGAGGCTTAAAGACCTTGAGCTTTTCGTTAAAATGTCTAAACTTAAAAATATCAGGTCGCCGAAAGACGTGCCGACTTACGTGCTTATCCCCGCGTTCATAGTGAGCGAGCTTACGACCGCTTTCGAGATTAGCTTTCTTATATATCTGCCCTTTTTAATATTGGACCTTGTGGTATCGAGCCTTTTAATGTCTATGGGAATGTTAATGCTGCCGCCAACAATGATATCGCTTCCTTTTAAACTTATGCTTTTTGTAATGGTAAACGGCTGGTATCTGGTAATAGGGTCTTTAGTGCAGAGTTTTAAATGATACATAATGGAACAAATAATATTTATCTTCTGGATTCCCGCATCTTTTGCCCGCATCAACGACATGCGTTGATAAACGCAGGCAAAAGATATGCGGGAATGACGCCCGTTGGGTAAAAAATTAAATTCGGGTATTGTCATTCCCGCTTTCGCGGGAATCCAGAATTACTTAGCATTAGAAGGTTTATAATGCAGTATTTGAAAAGAAAGAATAAAAGAGGTTTTTGATGTCTATAGCGTTCGTAAATTTTATTATACAGAAAGTCATAGTCACTGTTTTGTATTTAAGCGCTCCGCCGCTTATAGCGAGTCTTGCGGTAGGAATACTTATAAGCATGTTTCAGGCTGTAACCCAGCTTCAGGACCAGACGCTTACTTTCGTCCCTAAGATTATCGCGGTAATAGTCGTTTTATTGATTTTCGGACCGTGGATGCTCAGCGTTATGGGAAATTTCGCGACGGTCATTTTTACGCATTTTCCCCAGTATATAAGGGGAGGGAGCTGATATGCCGGTTATAATAATCCACCAATACCTGCTCATAGAATTTATGCTGATATTTTTCAGAATTATAGCAATGCTCGTAGTTCTGCCTTTTATCGGCAGTTCGGCGGTTCCAGGCTGGGCAAAAATCGGTCTTGCGTTTTTTATGTCTTTAATCGTTTATCCTTTAATTATTAAAACCCAGATAATACCCCATATTCCTTTGCCTATGGTTATCCTGGCCGTTATTTCGCAGGTGTTAATAGGCGTTATTTTCGGCTTCTTAGTTCTTATTATCTTTACGGGCGTCGAAGTAGCGGGACAGCTTATCAGCGTTCAAGTAGGATTCGGCATGATAAGCCTTCTGAATCCTCTGATTTCTAATCAGCAGGTTTCTTTAATATCTAACCTGCAGAATTATTTAGCGCTGGTAATTTTAATTGAAACATCGGCATTTTTCTTTATTATCGAGGGAATATACGACAGTTTCCAAACAATTCCTTTAACTTTTATTAATTTTTCGCCATATATTTTCAAATATTTAGTAAATAAAGCGGGGGATATATTTTTAATAGGCGTTAATTTAAGCATCCCCATAATATTGGTAGCAATTTTATTAAATATAATTATCGCTTTAATGGGAAGGATCGCTCCCCAGTTTAATATTTTTGCCGTAGGATTCCCGCTTATTATAGTCGTGGGACTGCTTATGCTGTATATTTCCGTGCCGTATTTTACGGACTATATAATGATGTCTTTTTCGGGTTTGCAATTAGAATTTAACCGCTTGATAAATACGATATAATAATACTATGGCTGAAGATAGATTCGATAAAACCGAACCCGCAAGCCCTAAAAGAATTCAGGATGCCAGAGAAAACGGGCAGGTGATGAAATCGAGGGAGGTTACCAATGCCTTCGTATTCGTCGTCGTAATAATATACCTTTATTTTAATATTTCGCATATAGGCAGAATAGTATCCGGTCAGTTAGTCTATTTTTTGTCTAATTTCTCCCGTTTAAATTTGAATTACGCCGCCTGCATTAAAATCATAGACGGGCTGATTTATACGGTGCTTTACGCGATCCTCCCGTTCGTCCTTATAGTATTTTTTGCATCGCTGGTTTCAAATATATCGCAGGTAGGTTTTCTTTTAACCTTTCAGCCTTTAATCCCCAATATTACGCGCATAGACCCCGTTTCGGGCGTTAAAAGATTTTTTTCCCTACAGTCGGTCGTCGAACTGGTAAAATCTATATTCAAATTTTTCGTTTTAACCGCCATAGCTTATTTTACATGCGCCCCTTATTTAAAAAAGATACTGGTTTTGCAGTATATGACTCCGTCGTTCGATATTTTTTTTACGGTTAAGCTTATTTATAAACTTTTTTTTAATATTATTATGGCTATGGTAGTCCTTGCGATTGCCGATTTTTTCATACAGAGATATCAATACAGCAAAGGACTCATGATGACCAAGCAGGAAGTCAAAGACGAAGCCAAACAGTTTGAAGGAGACCGGCAGATAAAAGGAAAAATCAGAAAAATGCAGAGGGAAATTGCCAGAAGAA
>JAKAKF010000232.1:0-616 GCA_021813595.1 bacterium | reverse complement strand
AGGTCAAGAACGCGCACGTGGTTATTACAAACCCTACACACTTTGCAGTAGCCATTAAATACGACAATAAAAAATACAACGCTCCGGTAGTGCTTGCCAAAGGCGCCGACAATCTGGCTCTTCTTATAAAGAAAATAGCAAAAGAAAACGATATTCCGACCGTAGAAAATAAATACGTCGCTAGGACTCTTTACGAAACGTGCGAACCGGGGCAGGCTATCCCCGCGTCTCTTTATAAAGCCGTTGCGGAAATACTTGCCCATCTGTATACGACTAACGAAAAGTTTAAACAAATATGGAGTTTTATTAAATAATGGCGGAAAAAGCGGAAGCGGGCGTTCTTTCCCGCAACATATTCTTTAGAAACTCGGATGTACTGCTGGCGCTCCTTTTCATGATGGTTATCGGCCTTATGGTTATACCGATAACTACATGGATGCTCGATATATTTCTGACTTTTTCGATAGCTTTCGGCATTATAATTTTATTAATTTCAATTTACGTATTAAGGCCGCTGGAATTTTCGATATTTCCTACTATACTTTTAGTGGCGACGCTGTTCAGGCTGTCCTTAGAAATAGCCGCAACGAGGCTTATACTGCTGTACGGATATAAA
>JAKAKF010000110.1 GCA_021813595.1 bacterium | reverse complement strand
AATTTTTTGGGATACGATGCCGAGATTACCGGAAATTATAAGCATATCGAAGAAGCGGACTATTTAATTCTTCCGGGTGTCGGCGGGTTTAAAGACGCTATGTTAACGCTTAAGCAAAAAGGACTTATCAGTCCGGTTAAAGACGCTATCGCGGAGGGCAGGCATTTTTTAGGAATATGTCTGGGCATGCAGCTTTTATTTGAAACCTCCGAAGAATTCGGTTATAGCGAAGGGTTGGGAATTTTAAAAGGAAAGGTAATAAGATTCGACGACGACGTTATTCCCCTTATACCGCATATAGGATGGAACGATATAGAAATTTTAAAGCCGACAAAAGAATTTCACGGAATATCAAATAATAGTTTTTTTTATTTCCTACATTCATATTATTGCGTGCCGGAAGAAAATATAACCTCCGCGGTTTGCGATTATTACGGAAAATTCTGCGCCTGCGTAAAAAAAGACAATATTTTTGCCTGTCAGTTTCATCCCGAAAAAAGCCATACCGCCGGATTGGCGTTATTAAAAAATTTTATAAATAATTAATTAAACTTATGATTATAATACCCGCCGTAGATATTCTGGGTTCAAAATGCGTAAGGCTCACTATGGGAGATTACGAAGTTAAAAAGGAATATGAACTTTCGCCCGCGGAAGCCGCATTGAGCTGGCAGAAGCTCGGAGCAAAAAGACTGCATTTAGTCGATCTTGACGGAGCTAAATCCGGAAACCCCGATAATTTTAATATTATAAAAGATATTATAAAATCGGTAAAAATTCCCGTTGAGGTGGGCGGAGGCGTCAGAGACGACGAAACGATAGAAAATTATTTTAATATCGGCGCGTCTTATGTTATTCTGGGCTCGGTATTATTTAAGAATATTAATTCCGTCGAGGCTTCCCTATTAAATTATAAGGGCAGAATCATAGCCGGAATAGATTTATACGATGAAAAAATAGCAATTTCCGGCTGGAGAGAATACGTCGAAACGCCTTTCGGCGAAGCGGTGGAAAACTTAAGAGACCGCTACGGAATACGGACTTTTATATTCACCGACATTAAAAAAGACGGGATGCTCGCAGGGGTTAATTTAGAACTTATGTCGAGGCTTGCAAAATTAGGCGTTAATATCATAGCGTCAGGAGGGGTTTCCGGACAGTCCGATATCGTTAAACTGAAAGAACTTAATCTTCCGCCTCTCGAAGGCGTAATAGTCGGAAAGGCTCTATACGACGGAAGGCTTGATTTGGAAAAGGCAAACGCTTTATTATACAAGGATTAGGGTAAATTTTTATGCTTGCAAAAAGAATAATACCGTGCTTAGATATTAGGAACAATGAAGTCGTTAAAGGTATAAATTTTGAAGATTTACGGAGCGCGGGCGACCCTGTGGAGCTTGCAAAAAGATACGACGGAGAACTTGCCGACGAGCTTATGTTTTTAGACATAACGGCTTCACACGAAAAAAGAAAAACCCTCCTGAAACTCGTCGATAAGATTTCAGAAAATATTTTTATTCCGTTCAGCGTAGGCGGCGGCGTTTCCGAAATAGAAGATATAAGGGATTTGCTTAACAGCGGGGCGGACAAGGTTTCTATTAATACCGCTGCGGTGCTGAAACCCAGCCTTATAGACGGCGCGGCAAAAAAATTTGGTTCATCTACTATAGTAATAGCGATAGACGCAAAAAAAATAGAGAATGAATATATCGTTTTCACGCACGGCGGAAGAAAAAATTCTGGAATCAACGCTATAGATTGGGCGAAAGAGGCTTATAACAGGGGCGCCGGAGAAATACTGCTGACAAGTATGGACAGGGACGGAACTAAAAACGGCTATGAAATAGAACTTACATCGTCAGTCGTTAAGAGCGTAAGAATTCCGGTGATTGCGTCCGGAGGCGCAAGAGACGCCAAGGATATGGAAGAGGTCTTCGTTATAGCCGATGCAAGCGCCGCCCTTGCCGCCTCGATATTTCATTATGAAAATTCAGGCATTATTCCTATTAAAAAATATTTAAGATCTAAAGGGATTAACGTTAGATTATAAAAACATGACAATGGATAAGAAAGAAAATGATTTTAACCCTATAACCGTTGACGTCTTCGACGAGAACGCTCTAGGCTTATTTTTAAAAAAAATTGATTTTGCCAAGCTTAACGGCCTTATTCCGGCGGTTGCGCAGGACTATTTCTCGAAAGAGATATTAATGCTTGCTTTTATGAATGAAGAAGCGTTAAAAAAAACCGTCGAAACCGGCTATGCCCATTATTTTTCCAGGTCGAGAAACAGATTATGGAAAAAAGGGGAGACCTCGGGCCATACTCAGCATATAAAAGAAATTTTTTTTGACTGCGACTGCGACAGCGTTTTATTAAAAGTTATCCAGAAAGGTCCAGCCTGTCATACCGGACATAAAACCTGTTTTTATTCTAAAATAAATAACCGCCTTCCCGCCTCGGACAGCGCCGGCATGAACGAAAGCGAAATAGAAAGATTTTATTCGCTTAAACTCTTATACGACTTTATCTCCGGGCGGAAAGATTCGACTCCGGAAAAATCTTATGTCGCAAAGCTCTTAAAAGGAGGGCCGGAAAAAATCGGCAAAAAGCTTCAGGAGGAATCCCTTGAGGTTATTTTATCGGCTATAGAGGGTGACAGGGATAAATTAATTTACGAATGCGCGGATTTGATGTTTTTTTATATCGTTATGTTAATTTATTCGGATATCGATTTTTTTAACGTAATAGACGAGTTAAAAAGAAGGGAGGGGATTTCTGGATTAGACGAAAAAAGAGCGCGTTAAAATTTATAGGTTGACAAATTAATAGAAAATATACGATACTATATAAAGGTCAAATTTAAGATGGCGACAGAATTGAATTATGTCCCCATAATATATTAGGAAAAAGGAGGCGAATTTAGGTTTTGTCTATCGTAAAAATTAAAGAAAACGAATCTTTCGAAAATGCTTTAAGGAGATTTAAAAAATCCTGCGAAAGAGCCGGAATCCTTTCCGAAATCAGGAAAAGGGAGCATTACGAAAAGCCGAGCGTTAAGAAAAAGAAAAAGGCGGCGGCTTCCAGAAAAAGAAATTCCAAAAAGAATTATTTCAATTATTAATACTATTGATAAAAACTTTATGAGCTATATAGATATAGCCTTTTTAGTTTTATTTATCGCAATAATGATAAGGGGCTTTTTCAGGGGCTTTATAAAAGAGGCTATATCTTTGCTCGGAATTTTTGCCGCCTATTTAGGCGCAATATACGCAAGTTCGCATTATATCGCCAAACCGTTTCATAGCGAAGAGATAGGGAAAATTATTATCTTTTCCGGGGTATTTATCGCCGTCGTAATTGTTTTCGCATTAATTTCACTGATAATTACCAAAATTATAAACCTGCTTCAATTAGGATTTTGCAACAGGTTAGGCGGTTTTTTTTTGCCGGAGTTAAAACCTTTTTATTGTTAAGTTTAGTTTTATATTTTATTTTTTCGTTCCATGCAGTTAATAAGCGCTTTGGATATTACAAATCTCAGAGTTTTATACCTTATTTTCTCAAAACAGGCAAATTTTTATCCCCCTATCTCGGCAGGTTTTATTAAAATTTTTCTTTCCGAAAAACGGTTAATATTTATAAATTATGGACAGAAATATAGAAACCGTATTGTCTTATGTAAATATAGTCGATGAAGTGTCCGGGTTCGTCAAGCTAAAAAAAGTCGGCCAAAATTATTCCGGCTTATGCCCTTTCCACTCGGAAAAGACCCCTTCGTTTCACGTCAACGAAACTAAAGGCCTTTATTATTGTTTCGGATGCGGCAAGGGCGGCAATGTTATAGGATTTCTTAAGGATATAAAAGGGGACTCTTTTAAAGAGGTTATAGATTATCTTAAGAAAAAATATAATATCCCGCTCGAAGATACAAAGCTGTATAAATCCACTCAAACAGCCGTAGACGAAGCTCCTCTTAAAAGAATTCTAAATCTCGCTTTAAATTTTTATTACGAAAATCTTTTCGTCTATATGTCAAGCAGCGGACATATAATTAAATACCTTAAAGACAGGGGGATAGAGGAAAATACCGCAAGGGATTTTAAATTGGGATATGCGGGGTTTGGAAACGGGCTAACGGCACTTTTGCTCAATAATAAAGCAGATTTAGACATTGCCGTAAATGCCGGACTGTTAATTAAGAAACAGGAGCATAACAGGGGATATTCTGACAGGTTCGTCAATAAGCTTATTATTCCAATAATGGATAGGTCGGGAGAGCCTATTGCGCTGGCGTCCAGAATAATTTTAAAAGAGGGCGAGGCGTCCCCGCTTAATTTTCCTAAATATATAAATACCAATAACTCCGAAATTTTCGTAAAAAATAATACCCTGTACGGTTTAGACAAAGCCCTCCCTTTTATTAAAAAAGAAAACGCCGTTTTTGTGGTCGAGGGCTATTTCGATATGATAACGCTTTATTCCAGAGGCGTTAAGAACGTGGTCGCGACTATGGGCACCGCCCTTTCTAAAAATCACATAGTTAACTTATCGAGATTAAGCGACGAAATTATTCTTCTTTACGACGGCGATAAGGCAGGCATAAATGCTATAAATAGAGGAATGGAATTATTCGGGAGTTTTATGGAGAGCCCCGAAAAAAATATATATGCGGTATGTCTGAATGACGGCAGCGACCCCGACAGCTTTGTAAGAAAATACGGTCGGGAAAGCCTTATAAAATTAATACGGGACGGCAAAAAAACGCCCATAGAATTTGCTCTCGATTATTATATTGAAAAAATCGAAAACAGCGGTATAATCAAAAATAGGGGCGATGAAAGAAGCGAAAAGAATCTTAAAGATAAAATATCGGCGATTCGCGAAATATCTCCTTTTTTGAAGAAAATA
>JAKAKF010000052.1 GCA_021813595.1 bacterium | reverse complement strand
TAAACGGCAAGACTATAGAGATAGATAATACGGATGCTGAAGGCAGACTGACTTTGGCGGACGCTTTAAGTTTCACGTCGGAGTTAGGCGTTGACGAAATTATAGACCTTGCTACCTTAACAGGAGCTTGCGTAATTGCGCTTGGAGAATACACTTCCGGAGTTATGGGAAACGATAAAGACCTCATATCCAATATAATATCGACAAGCCAAATTACCGGAGAAAGAATGTGGGAACTTCCTTTCGACGATAACATGAAGGAAAAACTTTCAAGTCCGATTGCAGATTTAAAAAACGTAGGCAACAGATACGGCGGGGCGATTACGGCAGGAATGTTTCTGGAAGAATTCGTTCCCGATAAGGCTAAATGGTGTCATATAGACATAGCCGGACCTGCTTTTACCAAAACGGGTTTTAATTATAATCCGAAGGGCGGTACAGGGGTCGGAGTGAGGACTTTACTTTATTATTTAAATCAGCATAAATTATAATAGTAAATATAAATATATGCATATGTATATATTTATTTAAATTTTTTTTATAAATTATAATTTTATAACTTGATTTTTGAGTATATCATATGATATACTCAAAAAGTTTAGATTAATAACATTAAACTATATGATCTTAACTATTAATTAAATGAATAATAGTATAAACAATAACGGTTTAATTTCTTTTCTGCCCATATTTATAATGCTTGTTATAGCAATTATATTTGCGGTTTTTACCATTTTAATATCTAATTTTATCGGAAAAAAGACATATGAGTCCGGCAAATTAAAAGCATATGAATGTGGCGTCGAGCCGACCGGCGAACCCCACGTTAAATTCGACGTAAAGTTTTATCTAATAGCTATATTTTTTCTTCTTTTCGATATAGAAGCCCTTTTTCTGTTTCCTTGGGCGGTTATATTTTCGCATCTTGGAATACTTGGGTTTGTAGAAATGTTTTTATTTATAGTAATCTTAGTAATCGGTCTGCTTTACGTATGGTTAAAAGGAGCGCTTAAATGGGAATAGAAGAGCATCTCGGCGATAATATAATCACCGCTTCGTTGGATAAAATTGTTTCGTGGGGCAGAAAGTGGTCTATATGGCCGGCAACTTTCGGTCTTGCATGCTGTGCCATCGAAATGATGACGGTGGCATCCTCAAGATACGACTTTGACAGACTGGGTTTGATATTCAGGTCAAGCCCTCGCCAGTCGGATCTTATAATAGTATCCGGCAGGGTTTCATATAAAATGGCGCCGATGGTTAAAAGAGTTTACGACCAGATGCCTAATCCGAAATGGGTTATCGCTATGGGCGACTGTGCATGTTCTGGAGGGCTTTTTAATGTTTACAGCATTGTCCAAGGAGTGGATACGATTATTCCGGTAGATGTATATATTCCCGGCTGCCCTCCGCGTCCTGAAGCTCTTATTTACGGAATAGTAAAACTTCAAGAAAAAATAGAAAAAGGCACTTTGAAGCATGAAGAACCGCCTAAAATTATTAGATAGCAGTAAAAAATATTAATTAATATAAGTAAATACTAATGAAAGCCGACGATATGGATATAATGTTTGCATTAACCGTCATTAAAGAGTCAATGCCGCAATCTATTATAGCTTCCGACATTATTAACGGCGACCCTCATATAAGAATCAAAAAAGACGATTTGCTTAAATTTGCTCTATTTTTAAAAAACGATGCAAGATTAGAGTTTAATATGCTTTCGGATTTATTTGCGGTAGATTATCCCAAAAGAGCTGAAAGAATAGAGGTAATTTACAATTTTTATTCTATAAAAAATAATTTTAGAGTTTTCGTAAAAATTTGGAGTAAAATAGACGAACCGGAGTATCCGAGTTTGACATCGGTTTATAATTCGGCAGACTGGTTTGAAAGAGAAGTTTATGATATGTTTGGGCTTAAATTTAAAGGCCATCCCGATTTAAAAAGAATTTTGAATCCGGACGACTGGGTCGGACACCCTCTGCTGAAAGATTATCCTTTAAGGCAAAGACCTGAGCCGCACGAAATTGAAATGGATGCTCCGGGTTATATTGATTTGGAACAAATTAAATAATATTTATAGATAATTTAACTATGATTGCGCAGAAAGATTTTTTAATTGAAAATGATAAGTTCGTATTGAACATAGGGCCTTCGCATCCGGCAACACACGGAGTTCTTAGGGTTTTAGTTCAATTAGACGGAGAAACTATAATTCATGCAGAGCCTATCATAGGTTATTTGCATACCAGCATGGAAAAATATGCAGAATATAAAACTTATCATCAGGCTGAAACTATTACCGACAGAATGGATTACGTAGCGGGCGCATCAAACAATCTCGGCTATATATTGGCGGTAGAAAAGCTTTGCGGAGTTAAAGCGCCGAAAAGAGCGGAATACGTTAGGGTCATTTTAGCCGAATTTACCAGAATAAGTTCTCATCTCGTCTGGCTTGCGACGCATGCGGTAGATTTAGGTGCGTTAACCGAGTTTCTATACTGTTTCCGCGAAAGAGAATTAATATTAGATATAATAGAAACAATTACGGGTGCAAGGATGACGCCTTCTTTTTTCCGCGTAGGCGGTCTTGCAATGGATTTTCATAATGATTTTATAGGGAAAACCAGGGATTTTATAAAGATTTTTCCCGATAAGATAAATGAATATGAAGCACTTCTTACTAAAAATAAAATATGGCTCGAAAGAACAAAGAATTTAGGAATAATTTCAGCTGAAAGCGCAATAAATTTTGCGTTGACGGGACCGTCTCTTAGAGGTAGCGGAGTTAAATACGACGTACGTAAAGTAAATCCGTATTCAGGATACGAAGATTTCGACTTTGAAGTGCCTGTAGGCGACAACGGCGATACGTACGACAGGTACGTGATTAGGATAGAAGAGATGAGGCAGAGCCTTAAGATAATATCGCAGGCTGTAGAAAATATTCCCGAAGGCGAATATTTAAGCCATGACGAATATCCGTTATACGTTAAACCGACTAAGAAAAGGTCTTTGACTACTATGGAAGGTATGATTTTTAATTTTAAATACGGAATGGAAGGTATTAAGCCTCCAAAAGGAGAAGCTTACGTTTCTATAGAAAATCCCAGAGGAGAATTAGGTTTTTATCTAATTTCCGACGGTTCGGGCTTTCCCTACAGAATGAGAGTCAGGCCGCCGTCGTTTTGCAATATAAGCGCTCTTAACGAAATGGTTAAGGGACATATGATAGCGGATTTAATTGCAATAATGGGAAGCGTAGATATATTGCTCGGGGAAGTTGACAGGTGAAATTATGAAAATCATCGACAGATTAAGCGACAGATTAGACCTGAAATTTTTTGAACGTTCAGGTCATAAAAAAATATCGTCTGTATTAAACTGGACTGGCGTTGCTCTTTTAGACGAAAACGACAGTAAGGTGGATCTCGCAAGATGTTATATGCAGGAACTGCAGAAAATATCTTGCGGAGTATGCATCCCTTGTGCACAGGGGACTGCAGTAGCGTCGGAAATATTAGAAAATATCTGTAACGGAAAAGCCATAATAGAAGACTTGGATAGATTAAGAAATCTGTGTGACTGGATTATGTCTTCGTCTAAGTGTACTATAGGAAATATAGGACCTTCTTCGGTAGTAGAACTTATCGATAATTACAGGGAAGATTTTGAAAAAGCAATAAAAAATAAAGAAACAGTTAAAAAAGGGGATTATATTACTCATGTAACTGCACCATGCATAAACGGATGCCCTTCAAAGTTAGACATACCGAACTGGATAGAAAGAGTCAGGGACGGCAGATACGAAGATGCTTTGCAGTCTGCAAGAAGAAATACCCCGCTTGCCGGAATTCTCGGCAGAACATGTTTTCATCCGTGCCAGGATAACTGCCGAAGAGCTAATATAGATGAACCTATTCAGATATGTCTTATTAGAAGATTTGCAGCAGACGAAGTTTTTTATTCAAATAATAAATCCGATTTTAAAATAAAAGATAATAATATTAAAGTTGCTATAGTAGGTTCAGGTCCCGCAGGTTTAAGCTGTGCTTATTACTTAAGATTAATGGGGTATAAGCCCATTATATTCGAAGCCCTTCCGGTTCTTGGCGGCATGATGAATGTCGGAATTCCTAAGTTCAGGCTTCCAAAGCAATTTTTAGACGCGGAAATCGGTTACATACTTTCCACCGGAATAGAATATAAATTAAACAGCAAACTTGGGAAAGATTTTACTATAAATGACCTTTTCGAACAGGGATTTAAAGCCGTATTCCTTGGGATAGGAGCTCATTTAGGTCAGAATATTAATTTGCCCGGCGAAAACGATAATTTAATAGGTTTTTTTGACGGAGTCGAATTTTTAAGAAAAGTATCTCTAGGACAAAAAATTAATATAGGTAAAAAAGTCGTTATAGAGGGAGGCGGGAACGTTGCGATAGACTGCTGCAGGACGGCCGTTAGACTCGGATATAAAGACGTAACGGTAGTTTACAGAAGAAGCAAAGAAGAGATGCCTGCGGCATACAACGAACTTGAAACGGCAATAGAAGAAGGAGTTAAATTCGAATTTTTGACGAATCCGACCGCTATTCTTTATGAAAACGGCAGGGTAACAGGTATAAGATGCAGAAAAATGAAACTGGGAGAAATAGATGCAAGCGGAAGGAAAAGTCCTATAGAAATACCCGGTTCGGATTTCGATATAGAAACAGACGATTTTATTATGGCTATAGGGCAGGTGCCGGATTTTGACTGCCTTAAAAATGTACCTGAAATAAAAATAGTTAAAGGAAAGACTATATCTGCCGATAAATTTACTTTTATGACGGATATGCCCGGCGTTTTTGCAGGAGGAGATGCATTAACCGGACCTATAAGTATAGTCGATTCAAACAGGGACGGAAAAAATGCCGCCAGAAGAATAGACCAGTATATTAGAACCGGC
>JAKAKF010000104.1 GCA_021813595.1 bacterium | reverse complement strand
TTAACTCAAATAACATATGCTATGAGATGAAAAGCAGAAATAATAGAACTTTGCCTAAACTTTCTGATTTTATTGGCAGCTTAGCAAATACCAAACCTATAGTTTTAAAGAAAAAATGGCTGAGATCAATTACTCTGCAATATGGGACAGGTAATAATCGTATTTTATATTCATCCTATGGTTTTCCAGGAGATATATCTGTTTACGTATATTCTCCTTCATTAAAGCCGTAAATTTAAAAAAATAATACTTATCTAACAGGACATAAGGACATCAAGATGACCTTAAGATATTCACATCTATCGCAGGCGCATGTAAGGCAGGCAATATCGGTTTTGGATAAAAAGTGTGACAGTTGGATATGATGAAGAAATTTCAAACCCAGCAAACCCTTATTAAATATGGAGCGGGGAACGGGACTTGAACCCGCGACCCCCACCTTGGCAAGGTAAATATCGGGCAATATAACTTATTTATTTTATTAATTAATTTATGCTCTAAAAAATTACCTGTATGCGTTTTTGTATTTTCTTATTTTATTCTTATTCGTTTGCGGCTTTATCTCTATGTTCTATTTCTCTAAATCCCATATGGACGAGTATATCGTATAATCTGTCCATTCTATCTGTTAAAGCCTTATTGTTTTCGTCAATTTTATCTGATAATTTATCGATTTTCTTATCCGTTCTTTCGGATAACCCGGTCATTTTCTTATCGGTATGAACATAGACCCCAATTACGAACCCAAGCGTAATTAAAAGTATGCCTAAATTTATATAGCCTATCATAATGCCCCCTAATTAATTTAATCCTTTTATTAAATTATACAACCGATATTTAAAATAATAAAGATTTTTCTTTTGGCGGCCAAGAAAAAATATTTAAAAATATTTTAAAAAAACACTTGACAAAACTTTAAAATACAGGTATCCTAAAATTATATTATGACTTATCTCGTTCTGTTATGTCGGCTCTGCCAAAACGAACGACTTCTGGCGATGCCATTTTCATTCTGAGTTATGAAAATGTTATCTTAACGGATAATTAGCTTTATGCCGGACAATCCTTAACTTCAGGTTACGCAAGAGCAACGAAGGCAAGTTGGAGTATGGGCTTAATTTCGTCTCTCATATATTTATAAATTAGATTTTAAAATTTATAAATATACTTTCTATTCTTCTACGGACACCCCTGCAAAATTCTAATCACCACTACACCAAGAGACAGCTATTTTATAATAAAATAGGTAAAAAGCCCTGTCTATCTTTTGCCTGCGCCTTCCGCCCACGTAACAAAATCAAATTTTATTAAATTATTAAAAATTAGGATTTTTCTGCTTCTTTAAGAAAATCAAAAAATCCGCCGTAGCCGTCGCAAGATTTTCGATTTATCAATATTTATCAATAACAGTTTTATCGTTGTTGATAAATCCGAAGCAGGCAATTTTAGATAATTCAATAGCGGCTTCTTGCTGTTGAATTATCGTTAAGAAATTGACTGTTGATAAATCTAAGTTAAAAAATCTTGCCCACTTATCCAAAATCAGTTTTTGCGCCGTAGGGTTAGGATTACGAAGCGAGTCCGCAGGACGAGCGTAAAGTAAGCCTACCCGAAGTAAGCAAAAACCACCAAACCAAAACTTCGGAATTTGACGAAATGCCCGTCGCCGATTTTCTTTTTTTTACGAAATTTTTCGCAGAAAAATAAGAAAAAAAAGAGAAGCGGCGGGAACTTCAGGCTGCGCCTGATAAATTTTCGTCAAATCCGTTGTCAAATATCAAAACGCCCGTATTCACGGGAAATCAGAGAATTAAAACCATATAGGGAATCCTAACCCATAAAATTATCTAATGTAAGTCGCCCCGACGTCTTATTAGCCGTAAGATGTTTTTAAAGATTCGAAAATGGGCGCTGACAAATAATATTAGGATAAAATTTTGGCTTATAGAGAGCCAATCAAAATAAATCTCTTTCATGCATTTACAATTTTTGTTTTACCCGGAACGCTCAGCGTATCCGGCTGCACTAAAATAGGCTATAAGGCAGGCGCAACTTTTAAATTGCGTATTATTGCAAAATTGAGTTTTGCAATAATTAAAGGATATAGTCTTGTCTAAAAATAGACACACCCCCCTGCCTACGGAGGGGAAAAAGGAGAATTTATGAAAGAAAAAGAAAGAGTATTTGAACATTCACGCTTTAACAGCTCTATTAACGCCGGCTATATTGCTCGCGATATTATTGCAAACACAGAGCGCGGAACTGCAACGGCGGAAAAAATAGTCACGGTTCTTAATGCAATTCACGCGACTGAACACATTTCGAGTTTAAACCGTATTAATACAGATGTTATTAAAAATTACGAAAATTATCTAAAAGATAGATATGAGAATAAATCCACCAAACCACTTAAAGCCCACAGCGTTCAAGGCTACGCCGCCGCCATGAACGCTATCACAAATTATATAAACTTAAGAACCGATAAAAATTTACCCGAAGTCTCCGCTTTCAAAGATTTGGGCATTAAAAATGTTATTAAGTATGGCGGAAAATCTACGCCTACGGAGCTTTTTAATAGAGTTTACGAAAAATTAAGCGAAGCGAACCAAATAAAGCAGGAACTTCAACGAAACTTAGGTTTACGGGTTCGGGAATCGCACTGGATTAAAATAGACACGATTAAAGAAGCTCTGCAAACCGGCATTTTAAGACTCAACGCAATAAATAACGACGGCACCAAAAATTCAAGGATGCGCGAAATGAAAATCTGGACTGATAAGCAAAGAAACACGCTGATTAAAACTTTAAACTATATGGAAAAAACAGGGCAAAAGTCTATGATTGAAAACGATAAAACTTGGGCGCAGGCTCAGGATAAATTCTATAGGGATATGGAAAAAGCCGGCGGAACCAGAGCCGCAAATAATGGAAATAATTTTTGCCACGGAAACAGGCATTATAACACGAATGACAAAGCAGATAATATTCTGCCCGCCTTCAAAATTAAAAATGAAAAAGAAATCGATAAAATATGCAGTCAAGAAAATGGACACGGCGAACTGCGGACGACGGACATATATCGGGGTAAACATTAATAGGACAATTAATAAACGAATACTATCAAACTAAAGAATTTAAGAAACGAAACCGGAAACGTTCTAAAGAATGGCAAACCCGCCGGACTAATATCGTTCTGGAATTTCTACGGTATGCCGAATTTAAAAAAATCCTGCGGCTAAAAGATATTGACGAAGCGATTTATTCGGCTTATATTAATCAACTGCACAGGTCAACCCATTCAGAAAATACAATACGACAATATAAAAATATCCTTAAGCAAGACCTGTTAAGCCACTTTCAACCTTTAAAATAAAAAAACCCTTTCTAAAATGCGTTTTAAGCCCTGCTAAATATCGATTAGGTATAAAACCCATTCGTCTTTCTTGCCCCGCCCTTCGCTCTGCGGTCTCGATACCGGCAAGCGGTATCAATGCCCCGCTTCGGCGGTATTGCTTTTTTGTTTATCCTGCGGCTCGTCATAATGGACGGCGAAAGCCACCCTCATAGTCGTAAGGACGAACATAATCTCACCTTTATCATTAGTTACTTTTTTATACCGGTAAGTATGTTCATACCTATCTACCATTTTTTTTAAAATTTCTAAAGAAAGTGCTTGGTATGAACATAATATCGCTATTATCATTATCGGTTATTTTTTATAATAAATCTTCAAGCGAAAATCCTTTATCCTTTTTTTATTTTTTTTCCGCTAACGGAACAAAAAAACATGGCGGGTGTTTTACCCGCCACGAACGTTCAAATCCGTTATTTTATTTCTTTATCAGCCTTATACTAATTTACGGATACTGCGGACCGGAATAAGGGAAATATTGCGGACCCTTTGCTACGGATACAAGTTTCGTAACATTGGCGCTGCTGTAATTTGCCACCCATACGTTACCCGAAGCGTCGATTGCTATGGAGTAAGGACTATCCCCGGCAGCATAAGTGCCTTTTAAAGCTCCGGAAGAACTCAGTTCCGTAACGTTATTACTGCCGTAATTTGTCACCCATACGTTACCCGAAGCGTCGATTGCTATGCCGCGAGGAACAGACCCTGCAACATAAGTGCCGATAATCGCGCCGGACGGACTCAGTTCCGTAACGTTGCTGTCGCCTGCGGCGGTGCCTGCGATGCTGCTGCCCCAATTTGCCACCCATACGTTACCCGAAGCGTCGATTGCTACGGCGAGAGGACCAGATCCTGCAACATAAGCATAAGTGCCTTTTAAAGCTCCGGAAGAACTCAGTTCCGTAACGTTGCTGCTGCCCTCATTTGCCACCCATACGTTACCCGAAGCGTCGATTGCTATGGCGTGAGGACTATTCCCGGCAGCATAAGTGCCGATAGTAGCGCCGGAAGAACTTAGTTCCGTAACATTAGAGTCTTCGGGAGCCATTCCTGCAGTGCCGTTGCCCACATTTGCCACCCATACGTTACCCGAAGCGTCGATTGCTATGCCGCGAGGCTTAAATCCGACAGCATAAGTGCCTATAGTAGCGCCGGACGAACTTAGTTCCGTAACGTTGTTGCCGCCCCAATTTGCTACCCATACGTTACCCGAAGCGTCGATTGCTATGGCGTCAGGATAAGATCCTGCAGTATAAGTGCCGATAGTCGCGCCGGACGGACTCAGTTCAGTAACATTAGAGTCTCCTGGGGCCGTTCTTCCTGCGGTGCCGTTGCCCTCATTTGCCACCCATACGTTACCCGAAGCGTCGATTGCTATGGCGGAAGGAGAAGGCCCGGTGGCGTAAGTAGGACCACTGCTTGGACTGCCGTTTGAACTGCTTGAACTGCTGTTATAACTGCTTCCTCCGTTTCTGAAGCCGGACAAGGCAAACGGTATAACGGCAAAGATAAACAATAGCGCAATTAATACGGAAAACTTGCGGGCATTGTTTTTTAGCGGCCGGTTTTTTAGAGCGCTCGTTTTAAAGATAGATTTAAACATAAATA
>JAKAKF010000175.1 GCA_021813595.1 bacterium | reverse complement strand
CGCGCCACGTCCTGAACGGACTTTGTGCCGTAATCGACGACTTTTTCGGTTTCCTGAGCCTTCTGGGCGGAAGAGGAAGAGTTCTTGGCTACTTCTATGATGGCTATGGACATCTGTTTAATGGATTCTATTATGCGGGAGGCTTTTTCCCTCATCTGCCCTATGGTCTTTTCGAACTCCTTGGAAGAGGAATTCAGCTGTTCCGACTGCGAACTTAAGGAGTTGGAAGCGCTGACTATGCCCCTTACGTTGCCGGATAAAGAATCTACCAGGCTGTTTACCTGTTCTATAAGGATGCCTATTTCGCTTTCTTTATGGACGCCGGATATTTTGATTTTGGAGGTAAGGTCGCCGCCGGCGATCTGCTTGATTTTGGCATCGACTAAGTTCAAAACTCTTATGACCGATTTTTTAAAATACAGCATGATTATAACCGCGCCGATTAAAAAAGCGATCGGGAATGCTATAAATATATAATCGAGCAACTTTATCTTTTTATAATACGAGTTTTTTATAATGCCGTTAACCTGTGTTATCTGGGCAACCATCGGACTGAGCTGGCTGTCGAAATATTTCGTGCTCATCGCTCCGCCCAGAAGAAGAGGATATTTTAAAAGCCTGCCGACTATGGGGCGGAATATATAAAATTTACTTTTTAGGCTTTTTAAAAGAATGCCGGTTTTTTTGGACGAAAATCTTTGCAGTTTCGATTTGTCCGTTCCGAAGACCGAAGCCGCTTTAACCTTGCCGAATCCCATAGTGTATCCTATAAGGGCATTATTTACGTTTGAGAAAACCTGTTTTGAATCGCCGGCTAATTTTAATATTTTTGTGTCGTAAGATTTTTCTATTTGCGCTTTTGCTTTTTTAGATTTTACGGCGTTCATCTTAAGCATTTTTACATGCGACAAAAGAATAATCTGCAGGAGATTGCCCTTTAAGGTTTTGATTCCCGTCGAAGTGCTGGAAATAACGTCGGAGTTTACCGTTTCGTTATTTAAGCCTTTAGAGTAAATAATCAGCAAAAGGTTTACCAGCAGGATAAAAATAAAACCTCCGGCTATAATAAAATAAAGCTTTGATTTTAATGTCTTGAACATAAACATCCCTCCATTTAAGTAGAAACAAAATAAACAGTCCGACTGTTTATTTTCGTAAAATTATTATTTTTTATTATATATCGGCATTATGTTAAAAATCTACAGTTATTTTTAATTGAACCCGTTGTTTTGACGCCGGCAAAACCGTTGCCTAAAAATATTATATCTGTTATAATTTTAAATAAAATTTTATGTTAAGGAGGAAAAAAATGCCTTTCGTATCGGTTAAAATGCTCGAAGGAAGAACAAAAGAGCAGAAAAAAAACCTTATTAAATCTATTACTAAAAGCGTGTCCGAAAGTTTAAGCATCAACGAAAATAACGTATGGGTGGTAGTCGAAGAGTTTCCTTCCGACGAATGGGGACTCGGCGGAGAACTCGCCTGCGACAAAATAAAAGCAAAAAAGGAAGCGGGCAAATGAAACCGAGAACCTGCCTGTCAATAGGGAATACCGGCTTAAGCGCTGTATATGACGCCGTAGATTACGCAAAAAGCAAAGATGCTGAATTCATTGAGCTCAGGTTCGATATGATTCCAGAAACAGGGCTTTCAAACCGTCCGCCGGATAAAAAACCAAAAAATTCTAGTAGATATTTTAATAAAGACGCCGTTTTGCCTGAAATTAAAAAAATAATTTCTTACGCAAAAAATAAAGGAATTAAAACTATAGGAACAAACAGGGATTTTTATTACAGCGCGAACGTATGTATTTCCTTTTTGCACAAACAAATATTAGCAAAGCCGTCCGGTTTAGAAATTGCCGAAAAAAGCAGCAGGGCAGCCTTAGAACCCGAAAGAATAAAATTTTTAAGGGCGGTTATAGAACTCGGCATAGATATTTGCGATATAGAACTAGATATTTTAGAGCGAAACGTTATAAAAAATTTTATAAAATTCGCCCATTCAAAAAAATCGCAGGTTATTCTTTCGGTTCACGATTTTAAAGGGTGTATAGGCTTGCTCGATACCGTAAGATTGTATTTAGATTCAAGCTATTTCGGCGCCGATTATTTTAAGCTGGCTGATACCGTCATTTCGGAAGAAGATGTAGAAAGCGTATCCGAAAAAAATATAAAGATACGTTCTATAAAAAAGACGGATGAAACGGCGTTTCCGGAATTTATAGTTTTCGGGATGGGTGAAAAAGGCAGGATAACCAGAGCTTCGTCGGTAATTTACGGCTCTTATCTTGCATACTGCTCTTCGCCTTACGGAATTACCGCTCCTGGGCAGTTGCCGCCCGACGAATTTTACAAAACTGTCGGCTTTTTAGAGACTTTGACATGATTATCGGGAATTTGTATATATTATAATTATTCTTAAAGATTTATTTTCTGGATTCCTGCTTTCGCAGGAATGACAATGTTGTAATTAACTTTTCACCCGAAGAGTGTCATTCCTGCTTTCGCAGGAATGACAATGTTGTAATTAACTTTTCACCCGAAGAGTGTCATTCCTGCGAAAGCAGGAATCCAGAATTTATATATAAAAGAAACATCTAAATATTTTCTATTGCATGATTAAGGTATATATCGGAACATTTTTAGCAGGCGAATATGGGCGTAATAATAAATAATTTATCGAAAACTAAAAAGCTCGGCGAGATACTTATAGACGCCGGACTTTTGAACGCGACCCAGCTGGAAACCGCTCTTACGGAGGGAAAAAAGCGCAATCTGAGATTAGGTTCGGCGTTGACCGCCCTCGGAATACTTTCGGAAGACAATATACTGGATGCGCTTTCCTCTCAGATAGGCTTAAAAAAAATAGACCTTTCAAAGCTCATAATAGACCCGGCTGTCGGAAGGCTGATATCGGAAGGGCTTTCGAGGCAGTTTAAAATGGTAGGGATAAGCCTTGCCGACGGTATTCTTACAGTTGCGCTGTCCGACCCGCTTAACGTTTTTGCTACCGATGCCTTAAAAAGGAATATTAATTATAATATAGATATAGTTCTGGCAAAAGAACACGATATCTCTAAATCTATAGATTTTGTCTGGACGGCTAAAGACTTATCTAAAGCTGCTTCATATCAAAACGTCGTTCCTACCGATAATAAAAATTTTACCGGCTTAGCGGCGCGGCAGGCCGGGGCGGCAGATTTTTCTTCTTCACCTTCTGCTTCAGCCGCGGTCAAGGAAGTCATGCAGTCCGAAGACGTAAATATAATTAAGCTCGTAAACGATATAATATTTTCGGCTTCCAAAAGCAGGGCTTCCGATATACACATAGAGCCTCTTTCCGACGAAATGATAGTAAGGGAAAGGATAGACGGCGAACTTACGGAGGCAAGAAGAATTCCTTTCCAATTTTTAAATCCGGTTATAGCAAGAATAAAGATAATGGCAAATATGGATATAGCGGAAAAAAGGAACCCGCAGGATTCGAGGTTCGACATAAACGCCGGAGAAAAAAATTTAGACGTAAGGGTTTCCGTAGTTCCGACCATAAACGGTGAAAAAGCGGTTTTCAGGCTTTTAGACAAAACTTCAAAGGTCAATAAGGTTTCTGAGCTTCCGCTCGACAAAAACGATAAAGAAAAAATTTTAAAGATAATATACAGAAAATACGGACTATTTCTGATAACGGGACCTACCGGTTCCGGCAAAACGACAACGGCATATTCGATGATTGCGGAACTTAACAGCATAAATAAAAATATCATCACCGTAGAAGACCCGGTAGAATATAAAATAAGATATATAAATCAGATAGAAGCCAATCAAAAAGGAGGAATGGGGTTCCCCGACGCCTTAAGGGCGGTGCTCAGGCAGGATCCGGATATTATTCTTGTAGGCGAAATAAGAGACGAAGAAACGGCAAGAATAGCGATTCAGGCGGCATTAACCGGACATTTCGTAATTTCTACGCTTCATACGCAGGATTCTTCCAGCGCAATTTCAAGGCTTGCCGATATGGGCATAGAGCCTTTTTTGATTTCTTCTTCGATTGCCGGAATCATCGGACAGAGACTGGTAAAGCGCCTTTGCGACAGCTGTAAGGAGGCGTATGCGCCGGAGCAGGAACTCCTTAAGGAACTCGGTCTTCCTGCAGGCGTTAATTTTAAGTTTTATGAAGAAAAGGGCTGTGATTTATGCAGAGGAACGGGCTTTCACGGAAGGATAAGCATACAGGAAATTTTAACGCCTTCGAGAAACGTCCAAAAACTGATTATCGAAAAAGCCGACGCGGCGCAGATAAGAAACGCCGCAATAAAGGAAGGTTTCGTTCCTCTGAGAATGGCCGGATTAAAAAAAGTAATAGAAGGAGTTACGACTCTGGAGGAAGTTTTGCAGGCTACTCAGGACATATAATATATATAAAAAATAAAACAATAGTTTTTAAAGGTGATTTAAGGTAATATTATATTATATATAAAAATAAATTTTAGCCGGGCAAATTTTATTTATGGCTATATACAATTATAAGGCGAGAGACAGGCAGGGGAAACTCATAGCCGGAAGAATAGAGTCCGTTTCATCTATTTCTGCTGAAAAACAGATAGAAGAATTGAGGCTTATTCCTATTTCGGTAGAAGAAGCCGCAAGTTTTTCATGGGGAGACCTTCTTCCCGCATTTCAGAGCATCTCCAAAAAAGACGTAATAGTTTTTTCGAGACAGCTTGCCACACTGTATCAATCCGGCGTGCCTCTTACCAAAAGCCTTGATTCTTTAATGGAATTCGCAAGAAATAAAAAATTTAAGGAAATTCTGGCGCTAGTAAAACAAGATGTAGAAAGCGGTCAGACTCTTTCTAAAAGTTTTGCAAGGCACCCCAAAGTTTTTTCCGAAATATACGTAAATATGGTGGAAGTCGGCGAAACTAGCGGTCTTTTATACGATATACTAGTCAGGCTTGCTCTATTAATGGAAAAAGATATGGCGGTTAAGGCAAAGGTAAAGAGCGCAACCTTTTATCCAAAAATCGTCGTTTCCGCAATAATAATCGCCGTAGTAATTTTAG
>JAKAKF010000258.1 GCA_021813595.1 bacterium | reverse complement strand
AGACGACTATTTTTCCTATAAATTAGTGGATTTCAGTGAAATTCCCGTAAACTTTTCTTTATATTCCGATTTTTGCGTCAAAATACTTAAAACCCTGCGAAGCGTAAAATACGGCGAAACCTTATCCTATAAAGAACTTGCGATGAAAGCCGGATATGACGGTAAATATTCAAGGGCATGCGCAACGGCTTTATCCATAAATAGAACTCCCATTATTCTTCCCTGCCACAGAATAACCGCCTCCGGCGGCAAATTAGGCGGCTGGTCCGGCGGAGGCGGAATAAAGTTTAAAGCGGCTCTGCTGTCCCTCGAAAATAACAATCGCAGGTTTTAACTTATCGCATAAAGCCCTTCTTCAGCAGTTCTTATCCTCTCCGTAAGCCTAACGGGCAAAACAAATATCTTTCCGTCGCCGTAATGACCGGTTTTATTTATCTTTATTAAAACTTTTACGGCTCTGTCTAAATCGTCTTCTTTAATCGCCAGAGATAACATTCTTTTAGGCAGAAAACTATAATCGTTATCGGCTATATCCGCTTTATCGGTAATCAAATTTAATCCAGGGTCGAGTTCGTTTGCGAGTCCTCCGCGGCCTTTTTGCCTTCCTCTTCCGTGAACCGAATAAAAGGTCATCTGGTCAAAACCTTCTTTGCTTAATGCTTCTTTAGTTTCTTGAATTTTATGCCTTCTTATCACCGCAATAACTTCTACGACGTTTTCTTCAAATTTTGATTCCATAAAAATCCCCGTTAAAATTATAATAATTTATTATAGCCCTTCGGCGCCCGTTCTTACGGTATAAGTATTTGATACCGGTATTACAAATATCTTGCCGTCGCCTATATGCCCCGTTACCGCATTTTCCTGAATAATATCGCAAACCCTATTTGCGTCTTCTTTATTCACGACAATCATCAGTTCAAGTTTCGGCAGTTCATCGTAAACTACTTCGCCTACTTTAATCCCTTTTTGTTTTCCTCTTCCGAAAACATGCATCTTTGTAACGGAAACAAATCCGTTTTCCTCTAATGCCTTAAGCACGTCTTTTTCTTTTTCCGGCCTGATAATCGCCCTCACCATTTCCATAAAGCGCCTCCTTTTTATGTTAATTATTTTTTATGAATCCGTTAAAATAATCGCTTTCGCAATTTCCTCTATCGGACGTCCGCTGTTCATACTCAATTTCTGCAACCTACGGTGAGCTTCTCTCTCTGAAATCCTTTCTTTTTCTATAAGTATATTTTTTGCTTTGCCTATAAATTTCCTATCCTCTATATATTGCTTTAAGTTCTCATTCTCTTTTTTAATATCCTGAAATCTCTTAAAATTTTCTATCGCGATTATAGTCTGCGCCAAAATTTCGCTCTTTCTTGCGGGCTTTATTATATAAGAGAATGCCCCCGACCCTTTCAATTCTTCCATATAATTATCGTAATCTTTTACGCCGCCGGCTCCGGCGGTTAAAAAAATAACCGGGACGGGGGTTTTCTCCATAATCTTTTTGCAGGCGGTAATTCCGTCCATCGACGGCATCTTTATATCCATAAATATAATATCCGGCTTAAATTCTTCCGCCGCTACGACTGCCGCCGCTCCGTTGTCGGCTTCATATATATTAGCCGTAACGGAATTTAAAATAAATTTAAGTTCTTCCCTTCTTTCCTTTAAATCATCGACGACTAAAACTTTTACATTTAAATTTAAACCTTTTTCGTCTCCCATAATTTATGAATCTGCAAGGTTTGTGCCACTTTCTTTAAGAATAATCTTTTTCAGCCACGGAGGCGGGTTTTTTGATAAAACCGCCTGAAGCTCTTCCATAACCGATTCTATTTTAAAGGGGACAGACTTAAGTCTGTCCCCTTTCTTGACAACCGGATGGATGCCGGATTTTACGACACGGGCGGCCGCCGTGCCGCCGATGCTCTCCACGAAGATAATCTTTAAATCCCGCAACCCTTCGATTTTTTTATCTATCTTACTAAGTTCTTCAATCTCTTCTTCGAAATATCTGTTTTCCAAAAATTTAAAACCGTCCCCGTTAATTTCATATACCGCAAAATTTTTAGCCCATCCAAAGTGGTCATTGATTAAAATATTATCATTTGTCGCAAAGCCTACTTTCATTTCAACCTCCTTACTAAAGGGGACAGATTTAAAATCTGTCCCCTATTATAATTATTCTTTATTCAGTAAATTTGCGCTTTCAACGGCAAGGTTTATAGCACCCCCGTAAAGTATATAATGTTTATAATTATGCCCTATTTCGTCTATTATCGGAAACCCTGCTCTAAGCAAAGGTATGCCTAAATTTTCGGCATAAAATTTTGCGTTGGAATTTGAAACTACCATATCCACGTTCCCGCGGGTATCAAGCATATCTAAATCGCCTTCGCGCAAATCTAAAAATCTATGTCTAATATCGCCTATAACCTTTGTCGTTATTCCGAGCTTTAAATTTGCGCCGATTTCCGAATAAACGGAAGAGAAAGAGTCTAAAAGATCTACTCCGAGAGCCAGCGCGATTTCTTTTCCCGAAAAATAAAAATGCGCATCTAAATATGCATCCATAAGCCGGCTTCTCTGCCTTTTATATTTTTCCGGAATTTCTTTGCCGGTCGTTTTAGAAAGAAGATTAAAAAATTTATCGCTGTTTTTCAGACCGCATATATTAGGAAAATAATATGTCTTTAACCCCGTCAATCCTTCAATGTTTTTTACGGCGTCTTTAAGGCTCAAACCTATTATTAAATTAAATTGGCTGGTATAAATATCCGGTAAATCTTTTGCGTCCAATCCGTCTGCCGTAGTTTGCAGATACCCCCTCTCGTCCAGATAACCGCCTAACGACAAACCTAAATCCGGTATCATAAGAGGTTTGAAGCTAAAATAATCCAGAGCTTCGCGAAGTTCCAAAAAATCCTGAGGGGTAAATGAAGATGGACAAAAAACATTTATGCTTTTTACCGTTTTATTCGATTTTTTAATCGATTTGCCGTTTTTGTTTAATGTTTCGGTTAACAGCGACAACATTGCCGCAGTATAACCGTCTTCAAAACCGCCCTTATAATCCGGGGTGCCTGCGTAAATCAGGTCCGCAAAGGGAGTATCTAGCCCGCCTTTAAAATCTTTAATAACGCCGGCGATGTCTTCGCCGTTTGTTTCAGTAAGGCCCGACGATGCAATCCCTATGAAATCCGGCTTCATTTTTTCGTAAACGTTTTTAATTCCGGATATTAAAAAATCTTTTCCGTCCAAAATTGCTCCCGATTCGTTTAAGGCAGTGGTAACTATCGGAATGTTTTCGCGAAAATGCTTCGTCAGCGTTACCTTGTCAAAACTTGCACAGCCGACGGCTCCGTGCATAAGGACAACCGCATTTTTCAGTCCCAGAAAAAAGACTGCCGCGCCTAACGACGAACTCGTTTTTAAAGGATTAATTTCGATATTTTTAATTAGATTAGCCATAATTTTATTTTTATATTTTTTATATCGATTCTTTCAATAATTTAAACAGCGGATTTTTAATTTCCGAATAAATCAGCCTTGCCATACATTCCATACCTTCATAAGATGCATAAGGCTCTAATCTTTCCTGATTTACGTCTAAAAACGGGATTAGGGATTTTATTGCCGTATATTGATTCCTCCCTCCCGCAAGTATGATATCGGCATTGTTTTCCTTTGCTATTTTAATAAGATTTACAGGATTGCCGTTATCGAGCATTATTATATTTCCGTTTTTATCGAATTCCTTCATTATTCTTAACTTATCTTCATCGGTACTTTTTTTAATGCCGGTGGCGATAACCCTCAAACCTAAATCGTTTAAGGCAGAAATCAGAGACCAGCTTTTAACTCCGCCGGTATATAAAAGAACTTTTTTGCCCGTTAAAAATTTCTTGTATTCGTAAACTTTTTCTTCGGTTTTTTTCGTCATAATTTTAATATAATCCCCTGCCTTCTTTGTAAGTTCCATATTTCCGATGGAATTTACTATATCCGTAACTGCCTTATTGGTTGAAGTAATGCCGAAAAACGATTCTTCGATATAAGGAATTCCAAATTTTTCCTTCATTTTTCTTGCCAGATATACCAAAGCTTTAGAACATATTACGACGTTAAGCTCGGCTTTATGCGAATACATTATTTCCTCTATCGTGGAATCGCCGGTAATAGTCGAAAGAACATTTATCCCGATAGATTTTAACGCTTTTTTTATTAAAAAGAGTTCTCCTTTTATATTATATTCTCCGATTAAATTAATATTAAAATCCCCAAGTAAATCTATTACAGGCTCTTTTTTTCCTATAATATGGGTAAAAAGGGCATCTCCGGCAATTTTATTTCCGAGATTCTTGTTTCCCGAAAATCCCTGCGAGAGAACCGGAACAACCGGGATTTTAAACTTAACCGCAAGTTCTTTTGAAACGCCTTCGATGTCTTCGCCGGTCAGCGCAGGCACGCATGTGTTGTAAACGAATATTCCTTTAGGTTTAAATCTGTTATTAGCATAAATTATACCCCGCCTTAACTTGTCTTCCGAACCGAAAATAAGGTCGTTTTCGTTCATTGCGGTCGTAAAACCGTACATATAATAATCTTTCCCGTTTACCGCTTTAGACGTTCTCTGGTTATAGCTATTTCCGAGGCAGTTAATAGGCGCATGAACTATGTTCAATGCGTCTTTTATGGGACTTAAAACGATATATGCCCCGTCAAGCGCGCATCCGCCCGTCGAAGACCCCGGTGTTGCGGTTTTACAAGCTTTTTTCTCTTTTGCGGTCACGTTATGTTCGCAAGACGGTTCGTCAAAGTATTCTTCTTTTGCCGCTAAGCTCATTTTATATCACTTCCTTTATTTTTATATTATTCTCAAATCTCGCTATTAGATTGCTTCGCTTCGCTCGCAATGACACATGGGCAGTCATTGCGAGCGAAGCGAAGCAATCTATCTTAATATTACAATTTATCTCATAAGCTCAAAATGTGCATCGTCGCTTGTATCATCCAAAACATCCAAAAATTTATTCACTATCCAAGTCGTTAAATTAATTACCCCGCTATAACCGTAAAGCGGATAGCGATGAATATTTACCCTGTCAAAAATGGGATAGCCTACCCTGATATGAGGAATGTTAGCTTCCCTTGCCGCAAATTTGCCGTGAGAGGGACCAAGAAGCATATCTACCGGTCCGGTCATAATTAAAGACCTCAAATGCCATAAATCCTTGTCTATATAAACTTCGGCCCCGCTTTCCGAATAAGAGGCAAATAATTCTTCTATTTCTTTTTTAAAATCTTCCGTGCCGTTTGAACATAAAACATATTTCGGTATTCCGCCCATTTCGAGAATATAGCTTGTCAACCCGATAAGCATATCCGGGTCGCCGAATACGGCAAATTTTTTCCCGTGGATATACTGCTGTGCGTCGGTCATAGAATCTATCGCCCTACCCCTTTCGTCTTCAATCTCTTGGGGAACTTCTTTACCGGAAAGCTCGGAAAGCGTCATTAAAAATTCATCGGTATAGTTTATTCCTATAGGACTTTTAACGATTCTTACGTCCTGTCCGAATTTCTCGGAAAGCATTGCCGCCGTTTTTTTTGTAGCATATTTTTGCATGGCGATAGCCGCCTTATTATTTACGCAATTTTTAACGTCTTCGAGCTTCGTAGCGCCGTCGGGATATAGTTTATATTCCCCGTTTAAAGGACTGTCCAATGTATTGGAATAATCGGCTAAAACAAGATAATTTATTCCGAATATTTTCAAGATTCTTTTAACCTCGTTAATATTTCCTACGGTAGTATCGAAGCCCGGAATTATATTTATAATATCCGCTTTGGCGGCATCCCGCTTTTTGCCGAGGGTTTCGATTATAGCATTAAGCATACTGTCGTAACCTTCAAGATGTGAGCCGGCGAAACTCGGCGTATTTGCGTACGGCGCCGATATATCTTCGGATAAATAACCTTTTTCTCTTGCATTGCCCACGATAGAACCAAGGTCGTCTCCGATAATTTCGGACATACACGTGGTCGATATTGCAAACATCTTCGGCTTATATAGAGCGGTTGCATTTTTAAAACCCTCAAATCCGTTTGCCTGTCCCCCGAAAACCGCGCCGTCTTCCGTCAAAGACGTGCAAACCCCCGCAATCGGCTCTCTGAAATGACGGGATAGATTATTTCTGTAATAAGCGACGCACCCGTGGGAACCGTGAACAAAAGGCATGGTATCTTCAAAACCCGCGGCGCATAATACCGCTCCTAGCGGTTGACAGGCTCTCTCCGGATTTATCGTAATAGCCTTTCTGTTAAAGTTTTTTTCTTTATATTCCTCGGTATTCATCCAATCTTTTATCTTTTTGACCTCTTCTTTTTCCATAATATATAATAACCTCCTTTTTTATGCGTTATTTTATTTCTTTTATTTTTTCCAGCGCGGCTTCACTAATTTCCATGACGGGCTGTTTACGGCAAGGTCCATATCTCTTGCAAATATTTCAAATCCGTCGTAACCGTGGTAGGGTCCGGAATAATCCCATGAATGCATCTGCCTAAAAGGTATTCCCATTTTCTGGAAAACATATTTTTCTTTTATGCCTGAGGCGACTAAATCAGGCTTCAGCCTGTTTGCAAGCTCGACAAATTCGTATTCGTTCATATCGTCGGCAATAATAGTTCCGTCTTCCAGTTCTTTCGTCGTTCTTTCATAATCGTCGGTATGGGCAAACTCATATGCCGCAGATACGACTTTCATTCCTAAATCTTCATAAGCTCCGACTATATGGCGCGGCCTTAAACCGCCGACCAGTATCATTACTTTTTTGCCTTCCAATCTCGGACGGTATTTATCTATGACCTCCTGCATTTTAGGTTCGTATGCTTTAATAACCCCTTCGGATTTTTCCTGAATGTTTCCGTCAAATAATTTCGCGATGCTCCTGATGCTCTCTTTTATTTTAGTCGGACCGAAAAAATTATACTCGATCCACGGGATGCCGAACTTTTCTTCGAAATGCCTCGCTATATAATTCATCGACCTGTAACAATGCAGAAGATTATAATTTACCCCGTGGGTTATCTTCATTTCCTCTATGGAACCGTCTCCCGACCAGTGGGCGACGACGTTTAAGCCCATTTCTTTAAATATTTTCATCGACGACCAGACATCCCCGCCGATATTATAATCGCCGAGTATTGCTACATCATAAGGGGTCTTTTTGCTTTCGTCTATTTCTCCCGTTCCTACGACAAAATCCCTTATAGTATCGTTTGCTATATGATGCCCTAAAGACTGGCTTACTCCCCTGAAACCTTCGCACCTTACCGGAATCACCGGAATCTTTATTTCATCGGTCATTTTTTTCGCCACAGCTTCTATATCGTCGCCTATCAAGCCTATCGGACATTCCGAATCTATAATTATGCCTTTTGCGGTCGGAAATAGTTCGTGTAATTCTTTTATTGCCTGCTCCAATTTTTTATCTCCGCCAAAAACAATATCTCTTTCCTTAAAATCGGTGGTAAATTGAAAAGGCATAAAATTTTCGACTCCGGGCTCGCCGTTAGCCAGATTTCTTCTTGTCCCCCAGCTGTACATTCCGCATCCTATCGGACCGTGGCTTATATTAATAACGTCTTTAACCGGCCCCCAGACGACTCCCTTTGAACCTGCATATGCGCAGCCTCTAGGCGTCATAACGCCGGGAAGGGATTTAACGTTAGATTTTGCCACGCAGCTCCCGCATGTTTCTTTGCTATTAATGCCGATATGTTCTTTTCTGTTTTTCTTTGCCTTTTCGGAATAGACGCTTAAAATGTCTTCGACTATCCCTTCGTTTTCTTTAAAATTAACGGCCATTTTACCCCATCCCCTCTTTGTTTATCGGGGACAGATTTTAAATCTATCCCCTTTATTAATGTATGTATTAATTTTTCGTAAGCGGCGAAAATTTATGAAGATGCATCGTCTTGTTTTTAGGGCATACCTTTTCACAGCAGGTATCGCCTATGCAGTTATCCAAATTTTCTATCCTGACGAGCATCTTATCTCCGTTGTCCTCGAAAATATATACTCCGCCCGGACAAACTTTAATGCACCTGCCGCATGATATGCAGTTAATATGGTCGAATTCTACCAGAAAATGCGGAACCCACTTTATCCCGGAACGACGGGGCGCATTCACGTAATTATCTATTTCGCCGGAAAAACCGTCCATAATGCTCATTACCATCTTCCTCCTTATTTATTGGGGACAGATTTAAAATCTGTCCCCTTTTTATTCTTATTTTTAAATCGAGCCCATCCGTATCTATATCCGAGAACCCGCTTAAACCTGATTCTAATAAATACTTTCTATATTCCCCCATATCCAAAGAGCAGTTTAATTTCCGCCTTAGCGATTTTATTTTTTGCGGGTTCATTTGTTTTGTAAGCATAATAAATTCATCTTCCGGAATATCTTTCCTAAACTCGTATATAAAAATTTCCCCGCCGTGATTCAGAACCCTATACATTTCTTTCAAAGAGTTCAACTTATCTTCTAAACATTTAAAAGTCCCTTTTAGTATAATCAGGTCAAATTTAAAATTACCGAAGGGAAGGCTCACGCTGTCGGCAATCATATATTTAAGTCTTAGCTCATAATAGTTCAGATAATCGGGTTCATTTCTAAACATTCTTATCGACTTGCTATCGACCTCAAATTCGGAATGGAAAACATAATTATTTTTTAATTTTTTATTAAAAATCTTATTTGCATGGTTTATCATCGTAACGGATTTATCGACGCCAAAAACATAGGAATTAGGCAAAACCTCGCTCATTCTTCTTGCAATGTAGCCGGGGCCGCACCCGAGATCTAAAATATTTTTAGGGATATATGAAATATTGTTTAGAATTTTATCCACAAACGGCGCATAGTCTTCTTCCATTTTAATTTTAGTGTCGCTCGTCGCTATATAAAGTTCTTCATCTTGAGAAAAGCTGAGGCTTTTAGATAGCTTACAGCCTAACACGGCATCTTCTTGCATCCGCATCTTAAATCCTCCTCCCGTTCGCTTAACTTTTTACTTAAATCCTCGCCTAAAAGCCCTGCAGCATCGGAACGGCACTGCCTGCAATGGTCCATTATGTTTATACCTTCAATATCTTTGGTTATGACCGCGACGTCTTTCCTGCTTGCGCCTTTTACGCCTATTTTATAAAAATACGATTTTTCGGCGGGAATCATAGGCATAACGTTAAATAGATATACGCCGAGTTTTTTTACCTTATCCGAAATATCTTTTATGTGAAAATCGTTGACGCCGGGTATAAGAACCGAATTTATTTTTATGGTAAAACCTTTTTTTACAGCCTTTTCTATACCGTTTATCTGCCTGTCCAATAATAGTTTTGCGGCATCTTTTTCCGTATAAACAATACCCTTATAGTTTACATACCTGTATATTTTTTGGGCTATAGACTCATCTATCGCATTAAGCGTGACGGTTATAAAATTTACTCTTTTCTCTTTAAGTTCCTCTAAATTTTCGGCTAAATCTAGACCGTTCGTGCTCATGCATAATATAATCTCCGGAAACTCCTTTTTAACAAGTTCAAATGTCTTCATCGTATTGCGCGGCTCCGCCAAGCTATCGCCCGGACCGGCAACTGCGGCTACGCTTATATCGTTAAAAAACCTCTTTACCTCGTATATTCTATCTACGGCATCTTCGGGCGAGAGCAGACTCGACGTTACGCCCGGTCTCGATTCATTCGGACAGTCGTAATCCCTGTGGCAGTAATTGCAGGAAATACTGCAGGATTTAGCGACGGGTAAATGAACTCTACCGTAATGTTTCGAGGCTTCCTTATTAAAACAGGGGTGTTTTTCAATTGTATTCATATATATAATTACCTTAAAATTAAACCGCCGCGTTTTTTCCGTCGGTAGTCCTTTCATATTCTTCCATGAAGCCGTATTCCATCATATGGTCTTCAAGATCCTGCATAGCCATAGGCTTCGGTATTACAAACATCTCGTTTTCTTCGATATTCTTTGCAAGCTGCCTGTAAACATCGGCCTGGGCGCAATCCTTATCAAATTCTATAACGGTTTGTTTTTTAATTTCGGCTCTCTGGACAACATTATCCCTTGGAATAAAATATATCATCTGCGTGCCGAGTTTCTTTGCAAACGCCTCGACCATATCCCTTTCGTTGTCAACATTTCTTGAATTGCAGATAAGCCCGCCTATCCTAACCCCTCCAGAATTTGCAAACTTAAGAACTCCTTTGCATATGTTGTTGGCGGCATACAGCGCCATAAGTTCTCCGGAGCAAACTATATATATCTCTTTTGCATAGGCTTCTCTTATAGGCATCGCAAACCCGCCGCAGACGACGTCGCCCAGAACATCGTAAAAGACGTAATCCAGTTCCCTTTCGTAAGAACCTAACTGTTCGAGAGTAGTAATGGAAGTGATAATGCCTCTGCCCGCACATCCAACGCCGGGCTCAGGTCCGCCCGATTCGACGCATCTTACTCCTCCGAATCCGATTTTAAAAACATCTTCTTCCGTAACGTTTTCCTGCCCTACTTCTTTAACCGAATTTAATACCGTTTCCTGACTTTTCCCGCCTAAAAGCAGTCTCGTTGAATCTGCCTTGGGATCGCATCCTACAAGCATTATTTTATTTCCGCGTTCCGCAAGAGCCGCTAAAGTATTTTGGGTCGTCGTAGATTTTCCGATTCCGCCTTTTCCGTAAATAGCAACCTGTCTCATTCTTTCTACCTCCAAATAAATTGTTTTATTAAAAACAAAAAATGCCGCAACTAAAGAGACGAAGGATGAAACACAATCCTCAAATCCATCTAATTACGGCGTCATTGCCGCAAGCGCCCATTTGCGCTTATATAAAAATATCGATTTTAAATTTTTATGATATCTGTTTATTTTTATATGTAGCAATCTTTATGCCATAACTTTGTTGCGCCGGCAACCCTTTTGTATTTGCGGCTTTCTAAACTTTATAAATTTTATGCGGCTTTTAATTTGCTTAACATATAATCACATTTGATTAAATAAACGGCAAAAGGTAAAGAGAAAATTAAATCTGCCCCTTTTCCTTTCCTTGCCTTTTCCTTATAAAAATATATTCCCTCTTTTTTAATGAGAGAAATTAAAAGATGGCATAAATTATGCTTTCATAACCTATATGGATAATTTAATAGACGATATAACCATAAACGATACGACATTGAGAGACGGAGAACAAACGGCGGGGATTGTTTTTTCGATAGACGAAAAATTGCTGATAGCTAAAATGCTCGACGAAACCGGCGTGGATGAAATAGAAGCCGGCATACCCGTGATGGGAGGCGATGAAAAAAATGCGGTTAAAAAGATTAACGAATCTGGGCTTAAAGCAAAAATAGTCGGCTGGAACAGAGCAAAAACGGAAGATATTTACGCATCTTTAGATATCGGACTTAAATTTATCCATGTATCGGTTCCCATATCTAAAATCCAGATAGAATATAAACTCAAAAAAGATTTTCGATATGTCAAGGCTAACCTCATAAATATATTAAAAATATTAAATAAAGAAGGCGTAAAATATTCCGTAGGGGGCGAAGACTCTTCGAGGGCAGATTTAGAATCCGTCGCCGAGATTATTAAAATTGCGGAAGACGAAGGGGCTTATAAATTCCGCTATTCCGATACGGTAGGCATATTAAATCCTTTAAAAATATACGAAAATATAAAAAAACTAAAAGGCGGCGGTCAATTTAAGAATATAATGCTCGAAATTCATACGCATAACGACTTCGGTATGGCTTCCGCAAATTCGATTGCCGCCGTAAAAGCAGGCGTAGGTTCTTTATCCGGCAGTATTTCCGGAATCGGCGAAAGAGCCGGAAACTGCGCATTGGAAGAGGTAATCGCCTATTTTAATTTTATAGAAAATCAAAAAATTAAATTCGATTTCATAAAGGCAAAAAATCTGGCGAAATTTATAGCGAAAATAACAAAAAGACGGATTCCGTTATCTAAGCCGATATTCGGCAAAAACATTTTTTACCATGAAGCCGGAATTCATACCGACGGAGTGTTAAAGAATCCGATTAATTATGAAGCATACCCGCCGGAATATGCAGGGGCGGAAAGAAGACTTTTGCTTGGAAAACACGGCGGTTCTTCCGCAATCAAATATAAACTTAACAAAATGGGGCTTCGAATAACCGGCGAAGACGCCGGGAATATGCTCGCCGCCGTAAAAGCCGAATCTGCGAAATTAAAAAGATGCTTAAGCGATAAAGAGTTATTTGTCCTATATCAAAACCGGCGAAATTATGCCTGATTCTAACCGATTTTTCTTGCAAATTTTATAAAAATTTTATAATTTATCTTTATGGACAATAAAGATAAAATCAAATTCAAAAACACTTTCGTCAAATATATCGAAGAAAAAGGCCTGCGCCATACAAAACAGAGAGAAGCTATAGTAGATGCTTTCTTTTCCGCGGACAGGCATATTACCGCGGAAGAACTGTTTAACGCGGTGAAGAGAAAGAATCCGGAAATCGGCTATGCAACGGTGCAGAGAAATTTAAATTTATTATATGAAAGCGGCTTAGCCGAAGAAATAAAGATAGGAAAGCAGAAAACTAAATACGAGCAAAAATTAGGCGGCAGACACCATGACCATCTTATATGCGTAAAATGCGGACGGCTCATAGAAGTCAACGACGAGAAAATAGAAAAACTGCAGGACAAGCTTGCAAAGGCTAACGATTTTATTCCGATAAAACACAAATTAGAAATATACGGAATCTGCGGCGACTGCAAATCAAATAAGCAATAGGATTTTTATGTTAATAAATTAAAATGGAGGGTAATTTAACTATGAATACGACAAAAAAACTAATTTATGTTTTTACGGCTATACTGTTAATTGCATTTCTTATAGCGAATTACGGCTTGAAATCCGCATATGCAAATTCCAGATATATATATCCTTTAGCCTTTTTTAAACATAGGCCGTTGAAACTTATAGAACAATTAACGCAAGGTCCGAAAAGATGGCGTATAGCATTGACAAGCTTGGCGAAAGCAGGACATATTCTTACAAAAAATCATATAAAATACAGCATTATTATCGTCGCTTACGGTCCGGGATTAAAAGCATTCGTTATGAAATATGATAAAAAATATGCGGAGACTATAAAGACGCTTAATAAGGAACATATTGAAATAGTGGCATGCGGAAAATCGATGAAGGAATCGGGGATAACTCCCGAAATGCTTTTTCCTTTCGTAAAAATCGCATATCCGGGAATACTTGCCTATATAGCCGAAAAAGAAGAACAGGGATACGCTTTTTTAAAACCTTAAATAAATTTCCCAAATCCCGATTTAGAAAATATTTAATAAATTCCGATATTCCGTCATTGCGAGCGCAGCGGACTAAGTCCAGCATAGCTAACCAATCTAAAACGAGATTGCTTCGCTGCGCTCGCAATGACATTATTAAGTAATTCAGGTAATTCATATATAAAAATTTCTAAATCGGGATTTGGGAAATTACCTTTTATTAGACGACTTTTATTAAAACATCAAGCCGGTTCCGAAACCGATGTAATGCCCCGAACTTCCCGAAGGCGGGTCGAGGAATACTCCATATTCCGCATCTATCTCGATATTATTACTAATAAGATATTGTAATCCTCCGTCGAACCAGTAATTGCCGAATAATCCCGCTTCCTGTATGGAATTTCTGAAAAACTCTCCATACAATTGAAAAGACGGGGTAAACTGGTAAGCCGCTACAAAATCGGGGTTAAAACTGAAGAATCTGCGCGGGCTGCCGTTATCCGAAAGCATAGTAAAAGAAGACATGCCCGGCGCGAACTGGACGGATAGGGCATCCGTCAAGGAATAAGTGAACTGCCCGTTTACGGTAATATCGGTTCCGTAGTTCTGAAACCCGTTCGTGCCGGACGGAAAAGTAACCAGTACGTCGGCGGAATAGACGAAATGACGGGTATATCCAAATTCGTGCTTGAATCCTATTCCCGAATCGTCGTATCCGCTTGAAGACGGAAGTCTAGAGCCGGGATAGGTTAATATCTCATAATTCGGCGGAAAAAATTTAATCTCGTTATTGCCGGGAAGCCCTGCTCTTATTTCGGCATATGGATATTCAACCTGTTCGGATTTAAATCCTTGGTTATTAAAGAAGGAATCTTGCATGCCGGCTTCTATGGCTACTTTTCCGGGTTTTACCGCACAGGACGAATCCGATACCGTCGGCCTGTCGAGTATGGACAAGAGCGCCCCGTTCCCCGCACATGGGTCGGAAACGGCGGCGGAATTTCCGCCTGCGGCAAAAACGGAAGAAGAGAAACAAAAATAATAAAATATGGAAACGCATATAACAAGAATGCTAATTTTTTTCATCTTTAAAATACCTTCATTTATTAATAATTCGTTTTTCTGGGACGGAAAATAATTTACCGCTCCCTTTTTTTCCGGTTCTGCGCATAGGGTAAAGTATTCGGTTTTCGTAAATACGTTCGGGATATGCCCTGACTTTTTCGCAAATAATCCCGCGGGTTACGGGATGCGAAGAATCGCCTCCCACCTTAACTATCATCCCATTTTCTACCCCTGCTTTCAAAGCACAGGTATCGGGGCAGTCGTGCGGACAGACGGAATATTTTATTTCCATTGATTTAATCCTCTTGTCTTACCCAAATCCCGATTTAGAAAATATTTAATAAATTCTGATATTCCGTCATTGCGAGCGCAGCGAAGCAATCTAAACGAGATTGCTTCGCTGCGCTCGCAATGACGACATTATTAAGTAATTCCGGTAATTCATATATATAAAATCCTATATCGGGATTTGGGTCTTAATGAATCCTTGAAAACCCGATAATTACTAATATAATCATGGCAAGTATATAAATCCTTAAAAACCAGAAAGCTATCTGAATCCATCCTTTGACTTCGGCTATTTCTACAGGAATTTTGTTATAATCCACCAAACCTTCTTCTTTGACAAAATCTTCCCAGTCCTCGTCAAGATTTACCTTTTTTGAAATTTTATCTTCTATTTTCATTTTTTTGCCTCGTATAATTTAAGAATTATATTATCCGAATATATGCGGAAAAACCACCGTTAATCCGTATATTCCGTTCATAATTATCAATAGTCCTACTATCGTAAACGCCGCTATATTCTGCCACGGTTTATTTACATGGCTTCCCATTATCTCTTTATCGTTTAAAAGCATCAGTAAAAACATCATTGCCGCAGGCATAAAAATAGTGGCGACGACCTGAACGGTTAAATTTAAAAAGCCTAAAGGAGCGTTCGGAATCAAAACTATCCCTCCGGCGATCAACAGGCTTATAATTCCCGGCAGGTAAAACTTCCAGCCCTGCAAAGGCGGCATATTAATGCTCTTCGGCCATCCGAACGCTTCACCCATAGCCCAGGAGGTGCTTGCCGAAATTGCAATGGCCGCAATAAGACCCGCTTCGACAAGTCCTAGCGCAAAAAGCCTCATTGCCAGCGGTCCCATTTTTGCCGATACGGCGGAAAGTATAGTCTGTATGTCTAAATTAGAAGCATGGGTAAAGCCGTAAACCGTTCCCGCCGCAATCAGGATAATCGCTATGGCGACGGCTACCATAAAAAAAGAGCCTACAAAAGTATCTATCTGTCCATCTCTTATATCCTTTACGGTAAGCCCCTTATCTACGACCGAAGACTGCTGAAAAAAGAGCATCCACGGGGCTATAGTCGTACCGAGATTTGCCAGAACGACGTATATGAAAAGAGTGCTTATGCCTCCCGGTATATGCCACGATACAAAACTTCTCGCAACCGCTCCCCAGTGAAGATGAGGAATAAAAAATACTAAAGGAACGAATATTAGATTAAACGCCGCAATACTCAAACTTATCCACTCCCATGCAAAATAACGAAGAAAAAGCTGTATCGAAGCTATAACGGCAATTGCGGTTACGGATGAAACTACGGGGGATATTCCGAAAACCTGCATTCCAAGGGTTATTCCGATAAACTCGGTTATTAAGGTCAAGACGTTTGCAACGACAAGGTCTATCAAAGAAAATGCGCCCCAGAATTTTCCGTATCTTTTCCATATCATTTCGGCATGCCCTCTGTGCGTGACGGCGCCGAGCCTCACCGTCATCTCCTGAACGATATATGCGACCGGGAGCATTATTATCATAAAAGGTATAAAAAAACCGATACCAAATATCGAGCCTGTCTGCGCATACGTCATAACGCCGCCGGCATCGTTATCGGCAATCATAACGAGTATTCCCGGACCTATCAGCGCCATTAAAAGGCACAGGCGCGAAAAATACCCGTATTTCTGCCTCATAAGATGGATTTTAAGCCTATCTACGGCTCTTAGTTTTATATCTACGGGAAGATTTTCAAGCTTATTTTTATAATCTTGCATTTTCTGTCTCCTTCTTAATAAATAGCTTTAACTATTTATCAGAAAGAGAAGAATATTAAAAAGGCTATATAAAGAGGGAATTATCGGCGGAGAATTTGTTTGCGTTATTTAATATTAAACTCTTTAATAATGAGTTAAAGCTGTTTTCGGTTTTTGTTAAATAATAGCTGCTACTGTCCGGTTCGCTTCGCATAAATAATCTCCTGTTAAATTTAAATTAAATATATTAATAAAAGTATGCTATTTTAAAAAAAATAAGTCAAGAAAAATGTTTCACCCCAAAATTGCCGATAGAAATTATTTGCTCCTATCCCTGCCCCTGTTTAAGGGATTTTTTTAAGTAAATAAGACATAGTCTTCCCGTCGTTTCTAAATATACTAAAAATTAATGTTTAAAATACCGAAATCTATGCAAATATAAAACAGTTATCCCTCTGTTGGAAGCAGGAAGAGGCATATATTTATCTACCATGGAATCTATACCGAGACTTTTAAGGACTTGAGCGTAAATTGCAATGCCGGACCTCGGGGTTATTTTTTCTTTCGTGATTCCCAACTTGAAATTTAATCGCATTTGTTGTAACATATTTATTAACCTCCTTATTTATTTTGTTTTCACCTTGAGGGTGAATATAATTAGCAATAATTACAGAAACGGCATATTTTTCCGCTAAAAAAGGCGTGCTTTTTTAAGCCTCGCGGAAAAATATATGTTTCTATGACTGAAAAACAGATAAATAAAGGAGTTTTTTAGTTTTTATTAAGTTTCTATCGGCAAATTATAGTTTAATCATGATATTGTAACCCGTTAAAACCTTTAGATAATTATGGTGCAACTGCGTAAGCGCGGCATTCCTTGGGCGCGTTAACCGGCGACGCGGGATATATTTAGACAAGCGACAAAAAAAGGAGGGTTATAGATGAATATAATTCAACCAGCTCTGCGGAAGCGCCGTCATTATTCCCAAAATCACCATTACCAACCCGAGTATGCCCACAGCCGCTATAGATTTTTTAGAATAGGCATATTCTCCCAGTATTCTTTTGCTTCCGGCAAGCGCTATCAAAAATCCGAGAACTATTGGAAGAACAAATCCGTTAAACGCTTCGACGCCAACCATAATCGTTACAAGCGGTATGCCCGGTATAAGAACCAACATAGCCGATACGAAAATTAATACTATATATATGAAATAAAAAGGTTTTGCCTCGCTAAAACGATGATTTAAACTATGTTTGTATCCCCAAGTTTCTCCCGCCGCCCACGTAAACGCCATAGAAACGACGAAAGCCGCTAAAAGGCTGGAACTGTAAAGACCCACGGCAAACAAAGCTCCTGCATATTTTCCGGCTAAAGGTATTAAAGACTGACCGATAGCTTTTGCGGTTGACGGAACTATATGGGCTTTATACAGAGTAGCGGCGGTCATAACTATAACCGCAATCATAAGAACCTGCGTTGCGATACTCCCTATAAGAGTATCCGCTTCCGCCATCTTAATGTCTTTTTTGCATAAATTTTTATCGACCGTTGCGCTCTGCTGGTAATAAATCATCCACGGCATTATAACCGCTCCGGCGTTTGCCGCAATAAGCCAGATATAATCTTTATTGCCTAGAGGCTGAGAACCGAACAAGCCTTTAAAAACAAACTCATGAATATCGGGATGCGCAACTATAGCCGCAGGTATGAATACAAATCCGATGAGGGAAAAAATAAGCGCAATATTTTCCGCCCTGCGGTAACTTCCCGTAAAAACGACAAACAGAAGTATTAAAAAACTGATGCCCACGCTAAAAACCTTAGGTATGCCGAATATCTCTCCGCTTGCCGCAATTCCGGAAAATTCCGTGATAAGAGCCGCAAACACGACGAGAAACAGAGTAACCGTAGCAAACGCCGCCCATTTACTGCCGAAATATTCTTTTATCAGTTCTCCGTGTCCCTTTCTGGTAACGCACCCGAGTCTCGAAGTCATGGACTGTATTAAATATAAAATAGGTATCAAGAGTATCTGAAGAGGTATGAGCTTATATCCCCACTGAGCTCCCGAAACGCCCGCCGTCGTGACGGAACCTGCATCCATATCGGCAACCATAACTACAAAGCCGGGTCCTAACACCTTAAGAAAGTGAAGCCCTCTGTATAGCGAACGCTTGTTAAACACGGGGAATCTTCCTTTTCCCCGTCCTTTGCGCCTAATTTTTGCGCCGTGCAGATTTTCTTCTTTGGAATCTTCGGACTTTAACGGAACGTTTTTCATGAGCTCAATAAAACCTCTTTCAGTTAAAGTTAAATTTTTAGTTTTTTTATTATTATAATGATAATGATTTTTATTATCATTATAATAATAAAAAAATCTTACGGTGTCAAGCGTTTTTTAAATAAGGCGTTACAGAGGTATTATGACGATTATGAAAAACGCCGCAATAAAAACAAAGAATATATAAAATATATAAAGATTTAAAGAGCCGTTCTGCATTAGTTCCGTTGTTACGGAAGATATTTTTTCGAATAATTTTATCAGCGGCAGATATAAATAATATTCGATTAAAGGAAATATATAAGAGCCGTAACCGCTCGAATTATGGTAATAAGAAGAATAGGGGAAGGGATTTTTAAGTTCGTGCGGCTGTTCGGCAGACCTGCTTCCTTTTTTATAAACAATATTAAACATTATTCTTAAAGCATTTGAGAAGCCGAGTGCGGATACCTGCGCATGCCGGTTTATTATAGGCTTTTCGCCTCCGCCTCCCGTCCACGCATAATCCACGAAACGTTTTTTAGGCTTCACTATTAATTTATATAAAATATAAAAAACTAATATAAATAAAATCGAATAGAAAAACAGATAAACGGGGCTTGATGCTGAAAACGAGCCGTAATAAGGAATAAATATATAATTTTTAAGTATTTTGCCTGCGATATTTATATGATATACGGATTCCGAAACTTTCGATAAAACCGGAGTATATAGATACATAAAACCGGCTAAAGATATGCTTATAAGCACCGGTATTAAAAGGGCTATATTCATAGAAGACGGAACTTCTTTTGCTTTTTCGGCTTCTTTAGACCTCGGACGGCCGAGAAATGAAAGCCCGTATAATTTTACGTATGTCGAAACGGCAACCGCCATACTTAAAGCCATTACGGCGCCTACCGTAAAAATAAGTATTCTCGGAAGAACGGAGTTTATATGAAAGCTAAGAAAAACGACTTCGAGATTGAGCCACTCCGAAACAAAGCCGTTTAAGGGCGGAATTCCTGCGGCAGACAAAATGCCGATAAATATAAGGCTTCCGGTCAAAGGCATTCCTTTTAAAATTCCTCCAAATTTATCGATATCGTGGCTTCCGGTTTCATATTCTATATTCCCGGAACCCATAAATAAAAGGCTTTTAAAGAACGCATGATTTATAAGGGCATATAGCGAGGCAACGAGGGCGAGGGCGGAAAGACCGGCTAAACCGAAATAATTATAATAAAGCGATGCGCCTATACCGGTGAGTATCAAACCCATATTATCCACGGTCGAATAAGACAACAGCACTTTAATATCATGAGTCTGAGACATATATAGAACGCCGAAGAACATCGTCAACGCCGCAATAATCAACACGACGGAACCCAGCATCAAAGCAGTGTTTAACGGATGAAGAATGTAAAGTCCGAACCTAATGACCCCGTAAACCCCGCAGGACGTCAACACGCCGCTTAAAATACCGGAAACCCCTGAGGGAGAGGCGGGATGAGCCTCCGGCAGCCATATATGCAGAGGAACTATGCCCATTTTTGCGCCAAAACCGAATAAAAATAGCAGAAAAACTGTTTCTTTTGCGTAAACCGGTATCGTTAAACTCTTAAACGTTTCTAAATTAAAACTATTTGCACGCAGATATAAGATTATTAAACCGACAGCTATCAGCATTGCGCCAATTTCCATTATAACAGCCATTAAAAAAGCCGCTCTCTTAGTTCCTTGAATATAATGTTTCGTCATTACCAGAAAATAAGAGGATATCGCCATAATTTCCCAGAAAATCATGAACATAAAACCGTTAAAGGAAATAATAACATAGTAAACGCTTATAAGCATTATGCCGAATAAGAATGAAAAAAGCGGCGTATTTATTTCACGCCCTATCTTTTCGATATATTTTATCTGATAGAGAGATATATAAAAAAATACCGAAAAAATAAACAGCAGGAAAAAATCGCTTAATGGATCAAACTCTAATATTATTCTGCCTGCCGGAAAAAAACTTCCTATTTGAAATACCTGATTTAAATCTCTTCCGCCTTCTATAAACGAAATTACGGAATATAAAACCGCCGTAAAGGAAGACGCCATATACAGAACGTTAGAGAAAGCAAAAAACATATTAAAGGGGATAGGTTTAGGTCTGCCCGAGGGTCTGCTAAATCTGCCCCCAAATATTAAACCTAAAAAAGAAAGAAAAACGCCTGATACGGAAAAAATCAAAAAAAACTGATAATAGTTATAACTCATTTTAAGCCGCCGTTTTTTATCAACAATAAAATGTTTAGTATTTCAAAAGGATTTGGAGGACAGTGCGGCAGGACTATTACGTTTTCGTTAAGCAAAGGGGATAGATTTAAATCTATCCCCTTTGCTGTTCCGTTCTCGAAAACCCCGCCGAAAATAGCACATGAACCTGTCAAAACGATGAATCTAGGTTTCGGAATATTATCCAGAACGTTAAAAAATACCTCCGTCATCCGTTCCGTAAATGTCCCCGTCGCAAGCAAAACATCGGCAAACCTTGGACTTGGAGTAATAAATACGCCGAGTCTGTGCATATTGTAATACGGGTTGTTTAACGCGTTTATTTCCGATTCGCATGCCCCGCATGAACCCGTATCTATATGTTTAACGAATAAAGACTTTTTAAAAATTTTTTTCTTGACCTCATAATTTTGGGGACGTATATCGAAATTTAAATCGGAGGCGTAATTTATCGCCCCCATGCCTCCAAAGCCCGCAACCTCGTTACATGCGTCTATACATAATCCGCAAAAAATACACCTGTTTACGTTTATAACTTTTCCTAAAGTTTTAGAATCAAATATATTATTCAAATTTATAGCATCGGCAGGACAGGCAAGTTGGCATTCTCTGCATTTCAAATTCATTGTTTTTTTCGTCCGATTTAAGCATTTCTGTTCATCTATTTTTATGGATGAGATAAAACCGTCGTAAAAATCGTTTTCTTTTGGAAACTTAACCGATTTGATTCCGAATTTTAACCCGTCGTATGTCCAGAAAGCCATTATATTTTAATCCTTTATTTAGGAATATAATTAATTTTATTTCACTTGTCTAATGCCGCAACCGAGAAATTATAACTAGTTTCATTGATGTTAAAATCCATCATCATCGTGTTTTTTGTGCCGTCGGCAAACAATTTATAATTATTTTCAAACGGATACTTTATATTTATCTTTTTAAAAATATTCCCGTCAAAATCTTTTATATAACAAAAAATTGCTCCTTCGGAAGATTCTGCGTATCCGAAGCCGTGTTTTAACCGTCCGTATTTGAAATTCCGGTTTTCCGATTCCTTCAATTCTTCAAATTCTCCCTGCCTCGACAAATAGTCTGCCGTATAACTAAATCCATTTCGCTTAAGCATATCGCAACAGTATCCTATTATATTCAAAGACTGTCCGATTTCTCCGATCCTGACCATATATCTAGAAAAAGCATCTCCGTCTTCAAATATTACAGGCTCAAGATTTGTTTCGCCGTATAAAAGATAAGGTCTGTTTATTCTTAAATCCAATGAAATTCCCGCGCTTTTCGCGGCAACCCCGTTTGCCCGGAACCGTTTTGCAGTTTTTAAATCTATTTTTCCGGTCGTTTTCAGCCTGTCGATATGGGATTTGGTTTCCATGTTTTTTTTGATTACCGCCTTAACCTTATTTACGGTTGATTTTACGGAATCGAGAATATTTTCTATATCTTCAAGCGATAAATTTTTTCTGACGCCGCCTATCTCGTTAATGCCCATAAGATAGCGGGAATTTAAATACTTCTGGGATAACTGCTTTAACATCTCCGCATGATAGGCGTATAATGCCGAAGGAACAACGATATAAGTGGATTCGGCTATTTCGGATAAATTTTCTATATGGTTTCTGATTCTCTCAAATTCGGCAAAAAACATACGCAAAATTTTAATGTTATTATGTATTTTATCGGCAAGTCCAAAAAAATCCTCAACGCTAAGGCAGAAGCTTAAAGAGGCGGCAAAAGCATGAAGTCCGGATATTCTTTCTATAAGCAAAATCTGTTCATTTAAGTTTCTTTTTCCGGCAAGAACGTTTTCATAGTTTCTTTTTTTATAGCCTGCCGTAATTTCTAAATTATGCAGTTCTTCCCCCGATGACAAAAAATTAAATAAAATAGATTCGGAGACGCCTTTTCTCACCGGACCCCAGATAAACTCGTAATCTCCAAGAAATTTATATTTGCTATGCGGCATAACGGCTGCTAAAGCTCCTTTAATTGCTTATTTAATTATATGAACTATTCCTATTAATAAACTATGCAGGCTCTCCGGAATATAAAATCCTAAAATTAACGATGCGGAAAGCGGCAGAAGCATAGGCACATACGAAAACGGCGAAAAATCGCCTTTTTCCGCGTTAAAATTATCGTCCGCTTTGCCGAAAACCATTGAACCGGTTTTTGACAGCAGGCTCACGAAAGCCGTTAATAAAAAACCTACTAACAAGACTGTTATCCAGTAATAACCGTCTTTTAAACTCTGGAGTATTATTAAAAATTCGCTTATAAAAACTACCGAAGGCGGACCTCCTATTAATGCGACCGAACCTAAAGAAAACAAAAAAGCGGTTTTCGGCATAACGTAAAAAACTCCTTTTATTTTTTTAATATTTTTCGTCTTAAACTTATGTAAAAAATTTCCTGCGCCGAAAAACATCGTCGATTTTGCCAGAGTATGTCCGAGCATCTGCAAAAGAGCGCCAAACGTTCCGAACACTCCCCCAAGACCGAAACCTATGGTAATTATCCCCATATGTTCAATGCTGGAATACGCGAAAAGCCTTTTTGTGCCGTTTTGATATATTATCCCCATTATTCCTATAAAAATTGAGAATATGCCGACAATTATGAGTATAGCCTCGGGATAGCCGAATCCGATACTTCTTCCCGCAATGCCGAAATATCTTATAATGCCGTATAACGCAACGTTTTCTAACGATGCCGAGAGCATAGCGGATACGGGAGACGGAGCTTCCGAATAGGCATCCGGAACCCATGTGTGCATTGGAGCAAGACCTACCTTTGTTCCTAAACCTATTACTATTAATACGAAAGCAATGAGCGCTATATCTTTATTAAGATAGCCGGCGTTTAAGCGCAGAGCCGTCCAGTCTAAAGAAGAGACGATATTTGCGCTTCCCGGAATGTTTCCAGAAAGATAAAACAATATCGTGCCTAAAAGAGCAAGGGAAATTCCCGAAGAAACTACTAAAATATATTTCCAAGCGGCTTCTATCGATTTTTCCGTAACCTCGGATATTACTAAAAAAGAGCTTACAATAGTCGTAAGCTCTATGTCTATAAGGTAAACCGCCATATTGTTAATCATAGGAGCAATCAGCATAGTCAATGCAAAAAGATTTAAAAAAAGTTCATACCTAAAAAACTCCTTGTCGGTCATCTTCTCGTTTTCTATAGCAAGCCTCATATATGAAATACCGTACATAGATGAAAGAAAATAAACTATACCGACAAGCAAAATTAAATAAGCGGAAAATTTATCTATAGCTATTGCGTTATTAAACAAAAAAACCGGTTTAAAATTTAAAACAAAATAAAGAATAACAAACGCGCCGATAAGGTCTAAGGAAGACGAAAAAAGGCTTATATATTCCGCAAATCTTTTATTTTTTACTATAAAAGAACTTAAAGACGCAAATAAAGGAATTATCAAAAATATAGCGATAAAGATTTTCATATTCATATGATTTTAACCTACCAGCCTGTTTAGCATAGCCGTGGAAAAAGACCCGGTCCGCATCTTCATAAACATCGAAAGAATCAGCATTGCCGCAACGGTAACCAAAATATCGAATAAAACCACCAATTCTACGATTATCGGAAGAGTCGGAACTACCACGACCGATAAAAGGAATATTCCGTTTTCTATAACAAGGAGTCCAAGAATATGCGTTATCGTAGTAAATCTCGAGATAATCATAAAAAATCCTACGAATATTAAACTTAAAGCAATAGACCCTGCGTTTACGACTATTTTAGGCGAAAATGCCGAAATTAACCTGTATATCAAAAAATAGGCAAAAATAGTCAAAACAACGCCCGAAATAATCGAAAACGGTATCTTTAAACTCAATTTTACTTCTTCTTTAATATTAAATTTTTTAATCATCTTTAAAAGTATATAAGGAACAAATATCGTCCTTACGAAAAGCGTTAAAAAAGCCACAATGTATAAATCGACGCTTTGCGCTTCTATCCCTATAATAAGGGTCAGGACGAATATTAAAAACGACTGAAAACCGTAAGCATGTATATAAAATGAAATCCATCTCGAACTCAGCATTACAAACGAGGACAAAAGAATCATCGAAACCAAAAGGTCTTCGATAACATAAATGTAAAGCGGCATTGAATATCCGAGCATTTTTTAAAATCCTTTATATTGAAAAGTCATTATGGCGAGCACGCTTAAAACAAATGCGGCGCCGAAATATTCCTGATATCTGAAAAATCTTAATCTTGAAATTGCGGTATCTATCACCGCGGCAATGAACCCGATTACAAGCATTTTTATAATAAGGCTTACTATAGCCGAAACAAGGGAAACCGGACTGTGGTTTACGGCTAAACCCCATGGAAAAACCAGCACATTTAAAAAAATCACTAAAAGTAAAAACTGCTTCATATATCCTGCCCATTTTAACAATGCTAAATAAGGCCCTGAATAATCTAAAATTCTTGCTTCCTCAATCATGCTCATCTCTGCATGGGTAGAGGCGTTAATAGGTCTCCTGTCCGTATCAGCCAGAAATAAAAGGAAAAAGGCGGCGATTATCAGAAAATGCGGCGAGCTGAAATAAAGCGGCAGAGACGCAGTTATAGTACTCAACATAACATACGGAAGAGTCGATTTAGCGATTAAAGCGACGCCCACAAAAACAAGAATGAGGGTAGGTTCGGAAAGAATGGCGAGAAGTGTAGCGCGCGACGAACCCAATCCGCCGTAACTTGTCCCTAAGTCAAGGGATGCAATGTTTATAAAAAACGATGAAAGAGAGAAAAGAAACGCTCCGCCCAGCATATCCCCCATAAATCCGAGAGGAAGCGGATAAACGGTTAAAACCGGAATCAAAAGCGTGATAAGTATCATCGAAATAAAAGAAACAAACGGGGCGGACTTGAAGACAAACGAGGCGGACTTAGGTATTAAAATTTCTTTATGAAAAAGCTTATAAAGGTCATAATAAGGCTGAAAAACCGAAGGGCCGGTTTTCCCTTCTATTATTTCTTCTATTTTTGAGATAAATCCTGCAATAAAAGGGGAACATAGAAGTACGGTTAAAACCTGAAAGATTTGAAAGACGGTCGAATCAAGGTATGAATTTAGACAGATATTCATTATAGGCTAATAATCCTTTTCCTGCATTACGTTAAAATTAATAAGCCGCGCAATATTTCTGATACGGTGTCAAATACTGCGGCAAATAGTATGTAATGTAGGAGTCATTAGCCTTTAAGGTTTATAAGGCGGTTCAACGCGTCTGTTTTTCGTTTAAGCAGACCCCATTGCTTAAACCATACATCTTTTTTAAATAATTATTAAATAAAATGAGGCAATAGTCAAGAAAAATTTTATTATTGGATTATGGTAAAATATAAATTATGGATTTATTCGACAATCATTATCATTATTCAGATCAAAAAA
>JAKAKF010000117.1 GCA_021813595.1 bacterium | reverse complement strand
CTTAAAATATGATAATATAGTATCATTGTATCGTAACGCAAAACGCAAAAGGGGGCTGTAGCTCAGTTGGCAGAGCGCTTGCATGGCATGCAAGAGGTCGTCGGTTCGACCCCGATCAGCTCCACCAGTTAAAAAATTTTTAGAACCTGTTTTTCTCTTATTCTAGGCTTTCCACCCTGTTTCTGCCGTTTTCTTTTGCTTTATACAGCGCTTCGTCCGCCCTTTTTACTATACTTTCGGCAGTGTCGTCCCGCTTATAACCGGTTACCCCAAAACTGCACTTTACGTTAACTTTTGAGGAAAATCCGTGTGTTTCTATCTTTAGCCTTAATTTCTCGGCAAGTTCGACAGCTCCTTCGACGCCTATATTTTTCGATATTACCATAAATTCTTCGCCGCCGAACCTTGCAAAAAAATCATCTCTTCTTATATTCTCTTTAATTAAAGAAGCAAGCTCGGAAAGAACCGAATCCCCCGTCTGGTGCCCGAAGGTATCGTTAATTTCCTTAAAATGGTCTATATCTAGCATTATCAATGAAAATTTGGCATTATTAATCAAGGCATTCCTTAAGTAATCTTCCAGCTTTGTATCGAACGACCTTCTGTTGGGAACATGAGTTAAAGCGTCAAGCTCGGAAAGTTCTTTAAATACGTCTTTTTCTTTTATCAAATTTAATTCGCTTAATACCCTGTCGCTTACGTCGTTAATAATAGCTAGACCCGTCCAAGCGTTTTCGAAAAATATCGTCGTTGCAATTATTTCTCCCCAGAATGTTTCGCCGCTTTTTTTCTTCACTTTTAAGGTGTATTTAGTTTCGAACTGTTCGCCGCCGAGCCTTCTCTTAATATTTTGATATAAAAGTAATTTTTCTTCCTCTCTTGCCTCTACCATTTCCGGCAAATTTAAATCTTTTATAGTTTCCTCAGTATAACCGAGTATCTTTAGTCCGGAAGGGTTCATATAGATAAATTTCTCGCGGTACAAACCTATTATCGAAGGTATATTCTCGCTCAATATTTTAAAAAATTCGACCGATTTCTTTAAAGAGTTTTCGTAATATATTTTTTCAGTTATGTCTTTAATCGAATCGATTAAATATTCTTTGCCGTCTATTTCTATCGGCGCAATAGTTAGTTCCACCCTTTTTACTTCGTCGTTTTTAAGTTTATGGCTTATAATCCTTACCATAGGATTTTCCGCCCCTCTTCTATACACGTCTATCCTGAATTTTTTGTGTTCTTCCTCGTCGGCCAATGCTATATCGGTAATTTTCATATCCGTCAACTCTTTTCTTGTCCATCCGTAAAATTTTTCGGCGGCTTTATTCGCATCTGTAATTTTGCCGGTATTTATGTCCATCAATAAATGTATAACGGGGCTGTTGTTAAACATATTTTTGAATCTCAGTTCGCTGTTTCTGATTTCCCTGAAAAATTTATTCAAATAATACATTACGAGAATGCTAAGAAGTATGATTGCAAAGGTTCCAAAAATAAACGTAAATGCGGCAAAACGGATTAAATATTCAAAGCCTGCGGATATTTTACCGATGAACGCATACGTCGGTAAAACGGATTTATTCAGGGTATATTCGAGAAACATTCTTTCTGATAACCTTAAAGGCACAAATCCGGTATATTTAATAAATCTTTTGATTATCGGCTTTGAAACGTATTCCCAGTGGTAATAAGACTTTCTGGCAAATGCGGAAAAATACTTAGCATTGGAAAGGGATAATTTTTTTAATTCTACTGGAGTTTTAATATTTAGCAGGATAAATAATTTTTTATAATCCCCGTCGGTCTTATTTACGGTAAGCGATAATTTTTTCAGATATTTTTTTACGTTATTTTTATAGTTAACTGGTCTATATGTTTCGTAAAAAACTATTCTTTTTATTAAAGAGCCTGTTTGGGTTAAATCGTCGTTAATTACGGATACTTCTAATATTATTTTTGAATTTTTGCCTATATAGTTTTTTAAAGGTATAAATGTCCTGTCGAAAGTTATAGCGGCTGTTATTATCCATAAAACTACGACCGCTACTCCCGCTATAATTATTTTATTATTATTTAATTTGTTCATTAATCCGGGTTCCTTATGCCCGATTATGAAATTTAGGCGGAGGGGTAAATCTAAAAATTTATTTCCTCTCCGTAACCGGGCATATAAACGTTAAATCCCCTTTCTTCCAATTTGCCCTTATAAACGTTCATAACGTCTTCGTCGCCGTGAACGAGGCAGACTTTTTCGGGCTTGAACTTTAAAGCGGCAATCCATTCCATAAGCTCTTTCTGATCTGCGTGCGACGAAAAACCGTTTATAGTATAAATTTGAGCGTTGACTTCAAAATTTTCGCCCAGAATATGCACTTTTTTTTCTTTTTCCACTATTTTTCTGCCGAGCGTTCCTTTTGCCTGATAACCTACGAATATTACGGCATTTTCTTTTTTCCATATGTTATGCTTAAGATGATGCAGAATTCTGCCGCCGTGAAGCATGCCGCTTCCCGCTATTATAACGGCCCTTTCGGATACTTTATTTATATTTTTCGATTCTTCTATATCTTTTACGATACTCAAATACGGAAAATCGAAAGGGTCTCCTTTTTTAAAAAGCGGAATATTGTCTTCCTTAAAGTAAGAAAAATTTTGAACGAATATATTAGTAACGTTTAACGCAAGAGGCGAATCCAAAAAAACCCTGCATTTCGGCAGGAGCCCCTGTCCGTAAAATTCCCTGAGCATATACAGTATATCCTGCGCTCTTTCCGTGGCATAGCTTGGAATTAAAACATTGCCGTTATTCTTAAACGTTTCGGTTATAGCAGTTAAAAATTCTTCTTTAGATTCTTTAAAACTTCTATGATTTCTGTCGCCGTAAGTCGTTTCGGTATATACTATATCCGCCTCGTCGGGATATTCGAAATTTCTGACTATAGGTTTTTCTTTGTTGCCGAGGTCGCCTGAAAATATTGCCGATTTGCCGTTTTTACCGACCCTCACAAAAGAAGAGCCTAAAATATGCCCCGCATCATGCGCTGAAACGACAAAACCGTTCTTTAATTCATATGGTTTTCCGTATTCCAGAACGGGGTCGAAATAATCGAAAGAATCCAGCACGTCCGATTCGTCGTATAAAAGGCTCGGCTTTTGTTCGTTTCTCCTTAGGGATTTTTTCAATTCGTATTTATAATTTTCGGACATTATTTTGCCGGTGTCCAAAAGCAATACCTTCGCAAGCTGATAGGTCGGCTTCGTACATAGAATCCTGCCTCTGAATCCGCTTTTTATCAAAAACGGGATTCTGCCGCAATGGTCTATATGGGCATGCGTTAATATCAGATAATCGAGGTCTTTAGGGTCAAAATCAAGTCTGTAATTCCTGTCTTCGAATTCCCTTTCCTGAAACAAGCCGAAATCTATCATTACGCTCGAACCGTCTTTTTCGTCGGTTAAAATATGACAGCTTCCCGTAACGTTTTTTGCGGCTCCGAAAGATTTAACGAACATTTGCCCTCCTTTAATATTTGATTTTTATGAACCACCCCGTCGGCCTTTGGCCGACACCCCTCCTTTTTAAAGGGGAGGAGCTAATTTGCATAATCAAAGAGCATTATATATAATACATATAAAAATATATTTCGCTTTATTATATCTTTCATTAAATTTTTATGCAAAAAAAAATTTCGGTTGCGGTAAAAACATTTTTTTATTTTTTATTTTTAATTACCGCCGGCTGTTCATTGAATTATTTATTATCCGCCTTAAATATCGTTAATTCGGTCAAAACGGCATATGCGGATACCGCCTCAAAGCCTCATAACGCCGGCATCTATTTAAAAAAAAATAAAACGGCTAAAATTTCCTATTCCGCACCTGGCGGAATTATAAGAATAACTTTGGCTCAGGCTATCAAAAGAGCATTAGCTAATCAGGGGAATATTTTGGAAGCCGAGCATATAATATCCGAAAAAAGAGACTTAAAAAAATCGGCGGACGCCGGTTTACTCCCCGATATCGCGGTTAAAACCGGAGGAATCTGGTCAAGAACTAAAAACGGATATCCCGTATTTGCTTCCGCCAACGGTATGAGGGAATTAATAGGACTGGCAGGTTTAACCGTTCCGATATACGACCCTAAAATATACGGCAAAATTTCGCTTGCCGGAGATAATCTCAAGGTTGCGGAATACAGGCTTCGCCTGGCGCGTCTTTTCGCGGCCGCCCGTATAACTCAATATTTCTACGGAATAATTCTGTTAAAAGACGAAATAAAAATAGAACGAAAGGCGTTAAACGGCGCTAAAAAAATTTTAAACGGCGCGAAAATAGGGTATAAAGCCGGCAGTCTTTCGCGTTTCGACGTCGTTCAAACTGAACTTATGGCGGCCGGCATACAAACTAACTTAAAAATTTTAAAATCAAAAGTAAAATCGTTTGAACGGATGTTCTTAATGGAGATATTTTACGGCAGTGTCCGTCATGCAAAACTTTCTTTACTAACAGCCGCTCCGCACCTTGCCGGTTTCGATTACAATATGCCTCCTTTAAATAGTCTTATTTCCAAAGCTATAAAAAAACAGCCGCTGATTGAAATAGCCGATGCGGAAATCAAATCCGCCCGAACATCTGTTTCAATAAGTAAAGCCGGAAGTCTCCCGAACATTCAGGGCGGCGCCGCATACGGAGAAGACACCGTAAATTCCTTCGACGCCCCTAATCTTGGGTGGCAGTTTTTCGTCATGCTGAACGTTCCTATTTATAATTTCGGACTTCATAAGGGTTATATAGACGCGGCGAATGAAAGGCTTATGGCGCTTAAATCCGCCGCATCCGCAGTTAAATTGTCCGTAAAAAAAAGGCTTGCAATAGATTACGGCAGAGCGTCTGCCTCAAAAAAGGAAATTTACGGAGCAAAAATTTTAGTTAAAAAATCGGGTGAAGTTTTTAAGATGACGAAAGAAGCTTATTTGGCAGGGGCTTTTAATGCTCTTGAATTGCAGGAAGCACAGAATAATTTGATAAAATCGCGTATAGAACTTGCTAAAGCCGTAAACGGGTTTTATCTGGCAGTTTCTCAATTAGATATAGATATGGGAATAATCCCCTCCGGAGACGGAAAACTATGAGAACGAAAAC
>JAKAKF010000147.1 GCA_021813595.1 bacterium | reverse complement strand
ATAAGAAAATAACCGCCGAATGGGAGCATACAATCAGCGATGGAATTATTTAAAAGAGGCGATATTTATTGGATTAATCTTAATCCCGCGGAAGGTTCGGGAATAGGAAAAACGAGACCTGCCGTTATAGCAAAAACAGCCAATTTAAAAGACGATTCAAAAGCTAAAGCAAACCAAATTTGCCCCCCGATATTTAACCTATTTAATAAAAATTTAAAAATTAGCGCAAAAAATTATAAAAAATCATAATTGATTTCATTCTAGATTAGTAATATAATTAAAAGAAGTAATGAATTGATTAAATGTAAGGAGTACAATATAAATGATTACCGCAAAAATAACTTCAAAAGGACAGGTTACTATACCTAAAGATATAAGGGACGTTTTAAAAAGCAGTATAGTAAAATTCAATATTAAAGACGGAAAGGTTGAAATAGAGCCTGTTAAAGAAATTGCCGGTTCTCTTAAGAAATATACTAAGAACGTTAAAAAATATTCTTTCGCGGAAGAAAGAGAAACGGCTTGGCAATCCATTATTAAAGAAAATTACGTTAAAAGAGAAAAGCTATAAATTGATATGATGATATGATATGATGCCCGACACCCAAGTTAAAATAATCGATGCAAACGTAATTTTAAGATATCTGCTAAACGACGACGAAGAGCAGTTTAAAATAGTTAAATCTTTTTTTGACGAGGTTAAAACCGGTAAAGCAAAAGCTTTAATATTTGAAAGCGTCATCTTTGAAACCGTTTACGTTCTTCTTAAAGTATATAAAATACCTAAAAGAGAAATAATCGATACGATGAAAAATTTGTTTTCTTTTAAAGGTATTAGGAATAAAGATACGGAACTTTTTATCAAAGCTCTTGATTGCTATGATATGTATAACGATTTAAGTCTAATCGATTGTTTTATATGCGTAAAGTCTAAAAAACTTAAAATAGATATATTTAGTTTCGATAAAAAATTAAATCAAAAATGCAATAAATAATGCAACTTTAATCTTGCGAAAATTATTATTTTTTGAACTCAGTCTCCATTCGTAATAATTTTTATTAGTTGAAGGGAATTAAAGAAGCTGAAGCCGTTTTAATAGCAGAAAACGTGCGATTATTTATTATGAAAAAACTTCGTGAATTATTCGGGTAATAGCACCAGATTTAATAAATTATATTTATAAATTCCGTTTTGCTACTATATTGCTACCGCATTTTAAATATCATAAAATTTATTAATAATATCAATAACTTATAAATCAGGGTTTGTGATCCGTAATCAGCAGGTCGTAGGTTCGATTTCTATCGCCGGCTCCATTAAAATAAAGAATAAAAGGGTTCACCAGAAAGCGCTAGTCTTTACAACAAAATCTCAAAAATATTATATTAATTTCTCAATCTTAATCTCCACCTTTATATCCGCCTTCGCCTCTATGCTCTCCGTTATCGCCATGCCATCCGTTATCGCCATGCCATCCGGCAGGATGCCCGTAATAATAGGGGCCGCAATTCCAGCCGGCGCAGCATCCTGTTGCGAAAGATACGGTAAACATTATCATTGCTAATAGGATAGCGATTGTTGTTATCGATGCCGGTTTGTTTTTTAGATTTTTCGGTATTATTTTGATAGTCTTCAATTTTCTGCCCTCATTTATTGCCGTTATATTTATTTATATATATTTATACCACATAAATCTAAAAATAAAATATTAATTTTTTGGATTAAAAATAATATTTATAATCAAGGCTTTGATTCCGGAGTGGGAGGAGGGCGGCAAAGTGAACATAAACCGGCAGGATTGTCTTGTTGCGAGATAATCCAAAATAATATACAATATTAAAATATTTTTATACAGCGGAAAAACATAATAAAACTATTGCCTTATAATAACTTTAAACAGTTTTGAAGTAGGGGGTGGCAATATGTCCGATAAAATAAATAATATCTTTTCTTCTATTGCCGATGTTTATGATTTTTGGGGGCATCTGTTCAGTTTCGGGATTGACGGCATATGGCGCAAAATGGCTGCGGAAGAAGCTATATCAGATATAGACGGTTATAAAATACTGGATGTCGCTACCGGCACAGGCTCTATTGCTATAGATATCGCCAAGAAAGCAAAAAGAGCAAAAAAACGGGTTGAAATAGTGGGAGTAGATTTTAATTCAGATATGATAAAAATAGCCGAAGATAAAATCAAAAAGAAAAAAATAAAAAATATATGTTTTAAGATTGAAGACGCGATGGACCTAGGCGAACCGGGATGCGCATACGACGTAGTCACCGCAGGATTTTTATTAAGGAATGTTGACGATACGGAAGTTTTTGCCGAAGAACTTCGGAGGATTCTAAAAAAGAACGGTAAATTCATATTATTGGAAATGGGCAGGCCGCAGAATAAGCTTTTGAATATATTTTTCAAGTCGTATTTTTTTATTATAAGGCTCGTAGGTTCATTAATAGACGAAAAGGCTTATGACTGGCTGACATACAGCATATTGGCGTTTGACATAAAAAAAATGATGGATATATTAAAAGATAAAGGATTTAAGGACCTGAAAATTAAAAATCTCCCCTTGCACGTAGGTTTTTTAATTACCGGAATAAAAAGCTGATAATAAATTTAATAATAAATATTCATAAAATAGAGATAAAAGATATTGACTTATGACTTTTAAGTCATTATAATAAAAATATAGCAATACTGCAATATGGGGTATTTTAAAATATTATGAAAAAAATTTTACTTTTCATCCTGTTTTTCTTGTTTTCGTTCTACTCGATAAATTTTTATCCGCTTAAAGCTTATTCGTTTTTCGCAAAATCAGCCAGGGTAGTTACGCTGAAAGAGGCATATATTCTTGCGGCACGGCACAACGACACTATAAAGGCTGCAAAAGAAAGCTATTACCAATCGACTCTTTTGAAATGGTCAGCAATAGGCATGGTTTTACCCGATATATCTCTTAAATATACCGACCAGAGAATGCATGTTAATTCCGCGCCTTCCACATTATCGTCTTCGAATATAATGAACAGCCTTTTTTCGTTCTTTTTTCCTAATTATGAATACAGTTTTACGTTAAACGAACCTATTTTTAATATAGGCGCGATTCCGGCTTATCTGTCTGCTCGGAATACCGAAAAATCCACCAAAATGGCTTTAAATAGCGTTTCCGCAGACACCCTGTATAACGTTGCGGTAGGTTATTATACGGTTTTGAATGATTTAAGTTTAATAAAAGCCGATACTAAGACTTTTAAGGAAGCAAAATCTCATCTTGAGCTTACCGAAGCTAAATTAAAAGCGGGTCTTGCCATAATTACCGACCTTCTTCAGGCAAAATCTCAGTTTTATGCCGCCAAACAGGAACTTATCAGTTCCAAAAATTCATTGAAAGCCGCAAAAGCCAATCTTGCGGCTCTTCTTGGAATAAGCAGGCGCTTCACTGTTGTTAAACCGCCTAAGCCGATTTTAAAAAAAGCGTTATTAAAAAAATACATAATTCTTGCCTATAAAAATAATCCAAACATAAAGTCGTTAAAATTTGCACAAAAATCGGCAGACGACGAAACAGGATATTACGAATCGCAGTATATACCAAGAATTGATTTTTCCGCTTCTTATAACGCGCTTTCCAATAGCCATTTTATTCCGCAGGGTTCGACAAATTACTGGACAGCCGGTGCCGTTCTGACAATGCCTTTGTTTCAAGGTGCGTCGAGAATTATATCCATCGAAAAGGCTCGTTCGGAAGCAAACAGGTCTATGTATAATACGGCTCAGGCCAAGCGCGATTTAAAGGCGCGGGTTATATCGGAATTATATAATGTCCGCAGTTTAAAATATGAAGTGAATACGCTTGAGCATGAAGAAAGATTTGCTTCTAAAAATTATATGCTTGTCGAAGAAGAATTTAAAGCTGGCGTGGCGACTAGCGTAGATGTGGTAACCGCGCTGGCGGAATTAATCAGGGCAAGGCATAATCTTCTTTCCGCAAAGCTAAGTTATTACGAATCCGTACTGGATTTAAAAAGGCTCATAGGCTCTTTCAAAAGGAAACTAATAAGTTTAACAGTGGATAAATTTAATTAAAATTATTTAATATTTGTTTTATAATAATTAACGGGTGATGTTTAATGAACGGGGAAAACGAAAAAACCGAAACTAAAACAGGCGGAAATGGCAACGGCTTGAACGATAGCAAATTTACGAGGAAAAACATTATTACCGCTTCTATCATACTCCTGCTGGCAATAATAGGAGGCATATTCGTTTTAAGGTGGTATCTTTTTGGGCTTACGCACGTTTATACGGAAGATGCGGAGGTTGACGGGCATATAGTTTCGGTAAGCACGATGGTTCCGGGTAATATTAAGGCTATTTATGTTCATAAAAACGAATCGGTAAAGAAAGACGAATTAATTGCAAAAATAAACGACTCCACTTATTATCCCGCTATGCTGCAGGCAAAAGCTAATTATAAGCTTGCAAAAGCAAAATTATTCAGCGCTGGCGGGAATGTTGCCCAGTTCATCGGGAATTCTTATAATTCTTTCTATCTGAATAGATTAGCTTATACTACAGCACTATCAAATCTCCATAAAGCGGAATTATCGTATAAATTAGCTAAAAAGAATTATTTAAGAGGTCTTACGCTTATTAAAAAGGAATTTATAACCAAACAGCAGTTTGATACTTTGAATACCCAATATTTAATTTCTAAACAGGCGCTTATTTCCGCCGAATCGTCTTTAGGGACGGCAAGAAGAAATTATGTAGAATCAAGATACGTTAAAAGTGTTACATTCGCAAATAAAATGACGACGTTAATACCGTTAAAAAAAGCCGTTAAAGTTGCACAAGCCGCATATAAAATTGCTCTTGCAAATTATAAAAATACGTTCATATATTCACCGATAAACGGCGTTGTCAGTGAAAAAATGTCTTATATAGGTGAATATGTTATGCCTGGAACTCCTATAGTTATGGAAAATAATCTGCGTAAAGTATGGGTAACGGCAAATGTCAAGGAAACGGTTGTAGGAGATATTAAAAAGGGAGACCCGGTTAAAATCGGCGTAGATTCTTTTCCGGGGAAAGTTTTTAAGGGAACTGTAGAATTCGTGGGTTCCGTCAGTACTTCAAAATTTGCTTTAATCCCTACAAACAATCCTTCCGGAACGTTTACTAAAGTAACGCACAGGCTTCCGGTAAGAATTA
>JAKAKF010000182.1 GCA_021813595.1 bacterium | reverse complement strand
CTATAGAAAAAATAAAATTTTCCGTTTTTTCTCCTCAAATAAGCCTTTACGGTTTAAATATTAAAAATTTCGCAAAAGTTAAACGCATTAATATAACGTTCGGTCCGTTTAATATTTTTCAACGAAAAATAATTATTTATAAAATTAATATAATAGACCCTAAAGTTAATATATTAATAAAAAACGGCCGGTTCGATAATTTTAAAAATATCGATTCGGTCATAAAAACTATTTTCGAGAAACATCCCGGTTCTTTTGTTTCGGCGTCTTTAGACAAATTAAAAATAACGGAAGGCAATTTAAGCTTAGACGATGCCGATAAAAATATTTTATTAAAGTTAAAAAAATTTGAGCTAACCGCTTATAAAAAACCTAATCCCATACCGTTTTTATATAAAAACAGCGGCATATATTTTAGATATGATATGCCCTATATATTGATAAAATCTAAAAAATTAAAATTGCGGAAGATTTTTAAATCGGAAGCGGTCGAAATTCATTATTTTAACAATTTCATAAAATACCGCGGGATAAGCCTGAGCAATTCCTATCTTGCCGCCGCGTCGGACGGCATATTGGAATTAAATCAAAAAAATAAAACTTCGGGATTTGTTAAAAAATTTAACGACGCCACTTCGTTAAAAGTAAAAAGTCTGTCTTCTTTTTCTAAAAATTTTACCTTTCTGCCTGCTTTAAAAGGGCGTTTGAGCGCAAAACTGACGGCTTCCGGCGATTTTGGCGGAAAAATCAGCGCAGGCGCTTCGGTTAATCTTAAAAACGTCGTCTTTTCGGGCGGAGATATAAACAAAGGAACCGTAGAATGCTCCGGAAATTTCGGCAGGAATGAAAATAATATTATAAATTTTAAAAAAATTAATTTAACATTATTTAACGGCGCTTTAAAATCGGCGGGCATTATTAATATTAAAGAAAAAGAGGGTAAATTTAAATCGGTTTTAAAAAATATCGACGTCGGCAAACTTATAGATTTTTACGATGCCGAAAAAACCCCGCAGTTTAAAGGTATTGCAAGCGGAAACGTCGTTACTTTCCTGCATTTTGGAAGAAATTTTTATGCCGGAAATATTGAAACAATAGAGCTGGAAAAACCCGTCCAGCAGATTAAATCCGGAAACAGAAGAGTCGGCAGAACTATATATTATATTAATTATAGAAATAATATTTTGGTAAAAGGAGCGGTATTAGTAAACGATAAATATGTTTTATTAAAAAATATCCGTGTTTCTTCAAAGATAATAAAAGGCTCGGCCGAAGGAAAAATAAATTATGACAAGAACTATTTAAGCATAGGCTTCGGTTCTGCATACAGCGGACTGCCTTCCGTAAGCTTAATAGAAAAATACAAAAGCAGGTATTTCGAGCCTTCGGGTACCGGCGTTATAGCCGGCAATATAAGCGGAAATTTTAATAATATACTTTTTAGTTTCAGGAACAGATTCGGAACCCTTTATATTAATAAATATCTAAGTTCGTATAAGGGAAACGCCGACGTCGATATTACCGGAAGCGGAAAAGTTTTATTTAAAAGCGTACGTTTGAAGGAAAAAAACGCTAAATTTAATAAAAACGGAACGTTTCATTTCAGCGGAGAAATATTCGAGAATAAAAATTCAAAAAAAGAATATATAAGCGGAAATTTTAATGCGGCGGATATTCATTTAATTTCCGAAAAGCCTTCGTTGCCCCTTTATTCGGCTTTCAATTCCGTCGGAACGATTTCCGGAGAGCTTAATAACCCGGTTTTTGAAATAGCGGCAAATTCTAAAAAAGTCGAAATATATAACCAGTATCTTTCAGGCGTTAATTTGCTGTTTTTATTAACTAAAAGTACCTTGACTGTCAAAAAACTCGACGGTTCTTACGGCGGCGCAATTTTTAACGGCTACGGAAGTCTGAATTTCGGGCGCAATAATAATAACTACGACCTCAGGATAGTCTCAAACCGGATTAATCTTGCCGATTTAAATTTTAAGCCGATTAAAAAATATAGCATAAAAGGGAATGCCGGCGTCAATCTTCATATAGGCGGCTCTTTCAACCTGCCCGACATTTCCGGCAAGGCGGCGGTAGACGGTATTTACGTAAACGATTATTCACTGGGAAACGCTGACATCGGCGTTTCTTCGTCTAACGGCAGAATGGCTTTAAATTTTTCCGCTTTAAAAAGTTCGCTAAAAACGAAAGCGGTCATATCGCTTAAGAAAGGATATCCGTATCATTTCTTAACGGATATTAATTTATTAAACATTAATTACCGCAAAACCCTGTTCATATTATCCGGCGGTATTTACGGTAGCGGAAAAATTTCCGATATTAAAAATTCTTATTTATTTTCAAAATTAGATTACGTTTATTTAAAACACGGGCCTTTTTTCTTAAAAAACGCTAAAGATATAAAAATGTCTTACATGAGCGGAACGCTGAAATTCAGTGGATTTAAGTTGACGGGCGGAAATAACTACTTTCAGGTCAGGGGCAGTATAACTCCTAAAAGATATCATATTATATTAAACGACAGAACCGATTTGTGGATCCTTGGAATTTTATCGGATAAAATAATAAATTCATCGGGGTTCATAACGGCTTCAGCAGTTGTTTTCGGATCCTTTGCCTCTCCAAGGATATACGGCTTTGCCAATATAGAAAGAGGGCTCATAGAGACTTCGGCATATCCGTCGCTTGCCGCCTCAAGAATTTTCGCCGGATTGATATTCGACAACAACATGATACTTCTTAAAAAAGCGCGGTTCAGAATGTTAAACGGTATTTTTTCCGCCCGCGGAGTAATAAGGCTGCACAACTTTAAACCTTCATACTATAATATTGCGGCAGGTTTTAATTCGGTTATTTATAGAAAATCAAACTATTTTTATGCAAAAATGAACGGAAATATCGGATATTCCGGCAGTAACGAAAACCCCGTCTTATACGGCGACGTAGATATAAAAAAGGCTCTGTACGATAAAAGAATAAATCTTTCGTCGTTTCTTTTAAGTTATAAAAATTATAATATCGTCAAATCGCCTGCCGCAATAGGAACTTTTAACCCTAAGCTAAATATCGGAATAACGTCGGATAAAGGCGTCTCTATTAAAAATAATATCGTAGATACCGATTTCAGCGCGAAACTTCATCTCATAGGAACGCTATACGACCCGGTTATAATGGGAACCGCAAATGCCGAAAAGGGGGAAATATACTTCAGGGGGACAAAGTTTAAACTGTCTTACGCAAATTTAGATTTTAATAACCAGTACAGAATTAACCCTTCTTTCGATATAGCGGCGGCGACCCATATAAATCAATATATAATAAGAATGAACGCGAACGGTTCGCTGTTAAATTTCAACGTTAATCTTTCTTCCACCCCGCCGCTTTCGGAACTCGATATAGTGTCGATGCTGGCGTTAGGCGCGCCTACTACTTCAGTTTATGCCGGTTCGGCAGGCGGAATTGCGGCGTCGGAAGCGGCGTCGGCTATAGGAGGAGGCGTCGAACGAAGCGTTACCGGAGCAATTTCGAGCTATTTCGGATTCAGGAACCTGTCGGTATCGCCCTCTTATTCGGTCGTGACCCACAGCGCCGCTCCGCAGGTAACGGTTACTAAATCTTTAACTAAAAAACTTTCCGTATCATACAGCGATATAGTATCTTCTCAATCTTCACAGTCGGTAACGCTGACATACAGCTTGAGCCGCCATATTTCCGTAATAGGCATCTGGGAAAACAACGAACTTGCTCCCAATAATTCTAATATATACAGCGAAGTCGGGGGAAATATTGTTTTTCATTTCAGATTTTATTAAAATACGTTAAAATTAAAATATTTTATGAAAACGAATTTCAATATAAATATAAAAAAAACCTTAGTATCTTTATTTCTTTCGGCGTTAACGCTTTGCCTTTTTAATGCGGTTTGCGCAAAAACTTCCTATGCAAAAAACCCTTCGAGCATTTACAACATCCCGGCGGAAGAATACGTTATAAAGTCGATAAAATATGAAATGCCGTCCGGCGTTCCGATGAAAGATATAAAAAATTTTATTTTTATAAAAAACGGGGGAAGATTCTCTATGCATTCCCTTGAAAAGACCATTAAAACACTCTACGCTTCGGGTTATTTTTCTAATATTTCGGTGTTTTCCGAAATAAATAAGAAACAAAAATCGATTTATTTAAAATTTATTTTTTTGCCTAAGATTTATATAGGAACCGTAAATATCCAAGGGTTGAAAGGAACGGAGATACCGGCTGAAACAATACTCGATTCCATCCCCATAAAAAAGGGCGGACGGTTTTTTAAATATTATAAAACTTTAAGCGAACAAAAAATAAAAGAAATTATGCTGAAAGGGGGATATCCCGACGCAAAAATTGAAATAAAACGCCGGGTATTAAGGAGTTCAAAAAAATATGCGGCGAATATCGATATTATTCCCGGCAGGCCGGTATTAGTTTCTAAGATATTCGTCAAATTTAAATTATATTATCCTAAAAAAACCGTATACGCGCTAATAAATAAATTAGTTTCTAAACCCTTAAATCTGAACGAACTTCAAAAATTCAGAAAAAAAATCTGGAATTTGTATAAAAACAAAGGATATTTAAACGCCATTATAGAAAAACCTAAAATAGCTTATATTTCTAAATATAATGCTATTATAACTTTCGATATCCACCCGGGCTATAAAATAATATTCCATTTTAAAGGAGTGAAGTCCCTGAAACAAAATTTTATCGAAGATTCGGTGCTTGAAATAAAAAACGTGCTTATTTTCGATGAAGGGACGTTTAAAGCGTTTCAAAGAGTTTTAAAAGATTTTTTTAAAAAAGAAGGCTATTTTTATACCGAAGTTTCTTTTAAGGAAGAGAAAAACGAATCCGTCAAAACTATAAACGTATATTATACGGTTAAAAGAGGGCATAAGGTGGAAATAAAGAGCATAATTATAAGCGGAAGCAAACCGGTCGGCAAAAAAACCATAATTTCGCTTATGAAGACCCGCGTAACGTCTCTCTTCAACAGGGAATATTTCTGCGAAAAAAGGCTTAAAAGCGATATAACTAATATAGAAAATTACTATAATAACGAAGGCTGGCTTTCCGCCCGCGCTTCTTATAAACTAAAATTTGCCGCCGATAAAAAAAGCGTCGTTATTTCCATTAATATAAATAAAGGGATGCCGACCGTCGTAAAAAATGTTTATAT
>JAKAKF010000127.1 GCA_021813595.1 bacterium | reverse complement strand
CCTCGTCGTTTAAATATCCGTATTCTTTTAATTTTTTAACCGCCCTGCCGGTATCCTCGGTCGAAAATCCTTTTTTTATAAGCTTTTCTGCAATCTGCTTTTCGGAATACGTCCTTGCCGAAATAAGCCTCAGTGAATAATCCTCAGGCGTTCCGAGGGCTTTAGACTTTCTTTTAGAAATATTTTTCTGCGATACTTTCAAATTAAGCGCTCCGAACTGTAGGGTCAGCCCTTTAACTTTAAGTAGTCCAGTAAGAACTTGAACCGCCGGAAAGGGAACCGGCGTCTGCCGCTCCCGAACCGGATGCCTGTCCCGAAGACGGCTGCTGCGACAGTCCGAAAGGTTGAGCGCGGCTCGCCTCCGGTTCTGCGTCCGAGCCTATGCCCTGATTTATGCCTTCGCCGGAAGAATTTACCCCGGATATCAAAAGGGCAAGGTCGTTTGGAGAGGTAGATTCGGCTAAAGCATCTTCGTAGGTTATTAAACCGGCCTTATAAAAATTATAAAGCGACTGGTCGAAAGTCTGCATTCCGTACTGAATATTTCCGCTTTTTATATAATCTCTTATGCTTGCCGTTTTGTCTTCGTTAGCAATACATTCTTTTATCGTCTCGGTCCCTAGCATTATTTCTATTGAAGGAAGTCGCCCCTTTTTATCGGCTCTGATTATGAGCCTCTGCGATATTACGGCTGAAATAACGGAGGCAAGCTGTATTCTTATCTGTTTTTGCTGATACGGCGGAAAAACCGCTATAATTCGGTTAATAGTTTCCTGCGCATCAAGGGTATGAAGCGTGCTCATAACTAGATGTCCGGTTTCGGCGGCAGTTATTGCCGTTTCTATAGTTTCAAGGTCGCGCATTTCGCCGACGAGTATAACGTCGGGGTCTTGCCTCAACGCTTCCCTCAGGCCATGGGAAAAAGAATAAACGTCCATACCGAGTTCCCGCTGGTTTATTACAGCTTTTATATCTTTATGAAGATATTCTATAGGATCTTCCGCCGTTATGATGTTAACCGGCTTGTTGTTGTTGATATAATCTATCATAGAGGCAAGCGTAGTCGATTTTCCGCTTCCGGTAATACCCGTAACGAGTATAAGCCCTCTCTCTTTAAGGGCGATTGATTTGATTATTTTAGGAAGATTAAGCGAGTCGAAAGCCGGAATGTTAAACGGAATATATCTCATTGCAATGCTTAACGAATTTCTCTGAGAATATATATTTACCCTGAATCTGCCGACTTCGGACAGGCTGTAGGCAAGATCGACGTCCCTGTTATCCTGAAATACTTTAAGCTGGTGTTTATCCATCATGCTTCCGGCTATTTTTTCGATTACTTCCTTAGACATTATGCCGAAATTTTCCTGCCGGTGAATATCGCCGTCTATTCTAAAAATAGGATAAGTATTTACCTTAAGATGAATATCCGACGCCCCTTGAGCTACCGCAGTTTTTAAGATAGTTTCTATAAGAGACTGCCTTTCACCGGACTGATAAGATTGATTGGATTGAACCGATTCTTCGCTCATTTTAATTATATTATTTAAATTAAATTAGTATAAAATACCACCCCGTCAGGCTAACGCCTGCCTCCCCTCCTTAAAAAAGGAGGGGAGTTAAGGCTTAAGATAATTTATTAATTTTCCGGTTTTACGCCTTAATTTATGCCTTAAGATTAAATTTGTCCAAAATTTTGAAATATATCTCGTCGCGAAGCGCCGGATTGTTTTTCAGGGTTTCTTTGGCGGCTTCCCTGCCCTGCCCTAATCTTTCTTTGCCGTAGCTGAACCATGTTCCCGATTTTTCTATAATGCCGTTTTCGGAACCGAGATCGACTATATCGCCTTCCAAGGATATTCCGCTGTCGTAAATTATGTCGAATTCCGCCTCTTTAAATGGGGGGGCGACTTTATTTTTTACTATTCTCGCTTTAGTGCGCGAACCTACGACCTCGTCTCCTTTTTTGATTGAACCTATTCTTCTTATGTCTATTCGGACGGAAGCATAAAATTTAAGGGCGTTGCCTCCGGTGGTAGTTTCGGGAGAACCGAACATAACGCCTATTTTCATTCTTATCTGATTGATAAATATAACGGATGTGTTCGATTTCGCAATTGCCGAAGTAAGTTTTCTCAACGCCTGCGACATAAGGCGGGCTTGAAGCCCCATATGCGCATCGCCCATATCGCCTTCTATCTCGGCCTTGGGAACAAGAGCGGCAACCGAGTCTATAACTAAAACATCGATAGAACCGGACCTCACGAGAGAATCGGCTATTTCCAAAGCTTCTTCGCCTGTGCCGGGCTGGGAAATTATAAGTTCGTCCACGTTTACACCGATTTTTTTTGCGTATTTTAAATCTAAGGCGTGTTCTGCATCGATAAAGGCGGCGATACCGCCTTTTTTTTGGGCCTGAGCGACGATTTGAAGGGTAAGGGTAGTTTTTCCCGAGGATTCAGGACCGAATATCTCGATAACTCTTCCTTTAGGTATTCCTCCGATACCGAGGGCAATATCTAATGACAGAGAACCAGTAGGAATAGACTGAATATCCTCAGCCGGCGGTTTTCCGCCGAGTTTCATTACAGCTCCGGCTCCGAACTGCTTTTCTATCTGGGCAATAGCAAGGTCTAACGCTTTTATTTTCTGCTCATGCATAGGCTGTTCCTTAACTTTATTTTCTGACAGGGACGGACTCGAGTCTCCCTTATTGCCGCCGGATTTTAACGCCATAATTATTCCTTCCTTTTCTTATTTTATTTTTTTTATTTAAAAGTTATATATCAAAAAAGAAATATTATCAAGTTAAATTATTGTTACGTTTTTATTAAAGACTGCGGCGTCCCGCTTACAAGGCGGTATATCCAGAACAACGCCATTTTTGCCGTATATGCTTTAACGTCTAAGCGGGAACCGGAAAACGAATATTTTCTTACTTCTTTTACTTTGGAACTGGAAAGTGCTATGAAAACCGTCCCTACGGGATAATTATCGTATTCCGTTTTGGGTCCGGCAAATCCGGTTACCGCAATACCTATGTCGGCCTTTGCATTTTCTCTCGCTTTTTCCGCCATTTCTATAGCACATTTATCCGATACCGCGCCCTCTTTTTCTATAACCGCTTTATCTACTCCAAGAAGAGCGGTTTTTGCGTAATCGGAATACACCACGCCGCCGTAAACGAAATAAGCCGAAGCCCCCGGCAAATCCGTAAGCTTATCCGAAATATAACCGCCGGTAAGCGATTCCGCAACTGCAATCTTTATACCGTTTTCTTTTAGAAGATACGAGCATACTATATTAAGTTCGTCATCGTCGAAACCGTAAAGATAGTCTTTAAAAATTTCGCCGACTTTATTGTCCAGCGACTTTACGTTTTCGTTAAGTTTCTGGGTAGAAACGCCGTTGACGGCGGCGGACACGATGAATTCGCCGTATGAAAATTCATAATCAAGGCCACACTCGGCAGTTTTTTTTAATTTTTCGAAAAGAATTTCGAATTCTTTTTCCTTTAAGCCAAAAAGCTTATATTTCCTTAATCTGACAAAATAATTAATGCCGAGCTTACCGAGCATTTTTCCGAGTATATGATTCTTAAACATATTTACGGCATTTTTAGTTTCAAGCGGCATAGCCGCAAAAAATATAGGCTCGGTCAGATAAAAACCGGAAATTCCGGAATTCTGGTTAGGTACAATAAAAGAATGTTCTGGAAAATAACAGGCTTTTTCATCGGAATTGCCGAAAACTTTCTTTTCGGATTCATAAACAAGGGCCATTAAATCTGCGGCATCTTTGCTTCTGACAAGTTCTCTCTTAAAAACCGCGGAAACGGTATCGCGGGTTAAAGAAACACCCTCTTTCATTCCCCCGCATACTATAACGAAAGAATCTCCGGACGCCATATAAGACATTACTTTATATATGCCGTCTCTCTGGCTTTCAGGCATTATAACGGCTTCTTTAAACCCCAAACCGTAATTTGAAAGCACGTCGGAAAGGTCTTTTATAATCTCTCCCGCTCCAGCAAAATTATGGTTATCTGATATAACAAGGATTTTAATATCTTTATGCTCTTTGTCTTTATTTTCCATGTTCAAGATTTAGTCTATACTGTTCTTTATACGATTCAGGATATTATTTTAACATTTTTTCTATAAAAAGGTAAAATCTACGCTCAAAATCCTGCTATAACTATTATTATAAAACGCAAAACTATCAAGGAGAAAACGGCGGCGGCAAGGTCGTCGAGCATAATGCCTAATCCGCCCTTGACTTTTTTGTCGATTATTCCGATAGGAAAAGGTTTCAATATATCGAAGAAACGGAATAACGCCAGCCCGCATAACGCATATATAAAAAGGTGAAAAAAAGAAAAACGCATCCATAACAGCCCCGCCGCAACCGAAAGATATCCCAGCACTTCGTCTATTACGACAAAAGGCGGGTCGGCGATGCCCGATATTTTTTCCGCCTTGGACGAGAAATAAACCCCCGAAATAAATATAAAAAGGCAGAGCGCTAAATAATAAAAAGGATTTAAAAACCTTAACAGCAGTATATATAATAAAAATGCCGCAACGGAACCGGCAGTACCAGGGCCGTATGGAAAAAACCCGGCATAAAAAAAGGAAGATATTAAAATAGAAATGTTTCGGATATCTAAATTTTTATATTTTTTCATTTTTTAAGACTGAAATTTGTATCTTCTCATAGATATATTTAAAAGTATAGCCGCCGCCGACATATCGACCACTAGCGACGTCCCTCCGTAGCTGAAAAAAGGAAGCGGAACGCCCACGACCGGCAAAAGCCCTACCGTCATATACATATTTATTATAGCATGAAACGTAATAATGCCTAGGGCGCCTCCGCCTAGAAGAAATCCCTGCAGCTTTTTTGCCCTGTAAACTATTTTAAAGCCCCTTATTATTACAATAAAATATAGCGCTATAAGAACCAGCCCGCCTAAAAAACCAAACTGCTGCATAAACGTAGAAAATATAAAATCGGTGTGTTTCGCCGGCAAAAAATCTAAAGTGCTCTGAGAACCGTTACCGAACCCGTCTCCAAAAAACCTCCCCGCCCCGACCGCGATTTCCGACTGGATAATGTTATATCCGGCTCCCAGATAATCTTTGGCGGGATGTAAAAATATAAGTATTCTGCTTTTTTGATAGGGTTTTAACCTGAACCACAAAAGCGGACCGACGACCAGCGCAATTCCGGCAAGAACGGCCATAGAACTTTTTTTGATTCCGGCAAGAAAA
>JAKAKF010000200.1 GCA_021813595.1 bacterium | reverse complement strand
GATCTAACTCTTGCAAGTAAAGAGTTTACCGCAAATCCAAAAATTGTGAAAAAGGTCAGTAAAGCAATCCATATATATTTTAATTTATTTGATTTATTCATAAAAATTTTAGTTAGCTATAAGCATACTTTTAATATGCCTTAACTCACCGTCAGAAATTTTTTATCTGAATTGCCACTTTCACAGGAATGACTATGCGGGGATTGAGGTTTTAACCCAAATAAATTTTAATATAAATATAAATTTATAAAAAAATAATTTCATTATCATATTTTTTATAAATTTCAATTAATCAAAAATATTGAAATTTTAAATTCAATATTTAAGATACCGACTGGTCTGTATTTTAATATATAAAAAAAAGTTTGTCAAGTTCTTGAAATAACGGAGCTAAAATTTTCGGACGTCGAAAACTCAATACAAAAAAAAGTTTTAACATTGAAACAAAGAAAAAAGAATAAGATATATAGGCATTTCAAGATATCAGGTAAGCTTATGGCTTAATATTAAGCCATCGCTTAAATAATAAGCTTAACGATAACGATTTTGTCTTCTAAAAACTGGCGGTCAGGTGATAACTTTTTGAGCGTGAACATAAATTTTAATTATTTAAGCGATTCGAGATATTTTGAAATGGTTATGACCTGCGATTTGGGCATATGTTCGTAATTTGGCATTATTGCCGGATAAGTTTTACCGCTAATCGTAACCATGGAGCCGCGTTTAAAATGCGCAGACGGATAAGCTATCTGGGCAGCAATCCACGAAAAACTTCTTTTTGAACCTATATGGGAAAGATCCGGCCCTATGGTACCGCCGTAGCCGTTAATTGTATGACACCTGATACATCCGTCGGCTCTAAATAATTTATATCCTTTTGGACCTGAACCGTAATACGCTCCGCTTCTGCCGCTAAATCCTCCGCCCATCATACCGTTTCCCATCATGCCTCCGCCGACAAATCCCCCGCCCGTCATCATGCCCGCAATCAGATAAATCACCGCAATAACTAATAATAGTATTAATAGTATTGAAACTATTGCCGGTTTCTTGTTGTAAAAATATTTTCTACTCATAAAGAACCTTAAGGCATCCGGTTATATCCGGTAAAGATAAAATAAAATTTTATAATATAAAATAAAAAAGCTTAATATTTTTCAATCCAGCAATCATATAATATTAATTGATAATATAAGTATATCATATGACCGCGGAGAAAAAAAGAAATATGCGACCAGCGAGAGCACTGACCGCAGGTAAAGCTTAACCGGTTTCTATAACATTCCCGATTTTGCTGAGGGCTTTTAAAGTGGTATCTTTGTTCGGACAAAGCGAACCTTCTTTAATGTATCAGCATTTAAGGATTTATTATTATATTCCTATCGGACGGGTTTTAAATTCCGGATTTTTTCCAGATTTTTTAATTTTACAAAAATCTAACTTATTTTTTTAATTAATTACCTTTATAATAAAAGTAAGAAATACTTACTTATTTTGGAGGTTTATTATTATGGAAACTACAAGCTTGTCCGTTAAAGGACAGGTGGTCATACTGAATAAAATCGGAAAGCCCTAAACTTAAAGCCGAATTCCAAACTGATTATACTTCAGGACGGGAGCAATATACTTTTAAAACCTATTGAAGAACCCAAGATAAAGGATTTAAAAATCTAATCGCTATAGTCCCATTTGAATTATTAAGGCTCTTTAAATACTCTTGAAAGGTTTCTGCGAATAATCGCTGATTTTTGTTTTTAATCGGCAAATTAAATCTGTTTCGGACTATATCTAATGAACAGCCTAAGCTATCTCTCGGACACCTTCTTTATCTTTGGTTTTACAGGAGTAGGAGTATTGATAATGCTTATTGTCAAGCCTAAACTAGCACCAGTAAGCCTGTCTGTCCGCGCTGGTATATTTTCATATTATTTTACCTAAAAACTGTATGCGTTTTTGTATCCAAAATTCGATAAATTTACGTAAATTTTATTTAAATCAAGAAAATATGTCAATTTAGTATATCGCTTAAATGCCATATTTACTGCGGTTTTTACTGGTAGGCACGGGCGGTCTCGAACCGCCGACCCCTACCGTGTCAAGGTAGTGCTCTAACCCCTGAGCTACGCGCCTAAAAATTTGGAAATAAAACTAATATATATTACTATTAATCCTTTTATTTTGTCAATAAAGATTTTTAACCATTTCTATACAAGTTGATTTTTAAATAAAAATAATTAACTCGTAAAATATTTACCTTGGACGTCAGCCGGTTAGCATAAACATAAAACCGGTATTTATGAGTCATCCCTGCCGGTATAATCTAATAATACTTTCAATGATAAAATATCGGTTTTAATGTTGTCCAAATCGTTTTCTTTTTCCTTTTTCTCTATTTTTTCGTAAGCAAATTTTTTGATTGCAAGCTCGATATCAAGTTCGATTTCTTTCTTGTATTTATCGAAAAATCCATTTCCTTTTTTATCGATAATTGCTGCGACTTGTTTTTCTAAATCGTTTTTTTCTTTTTCTAATTCTATTTTTTCTTTAATCATGTCATTTTCCATTTATTGACCGTCCCTTTTTTAAATTATTTTTTATATATATTGCCGCGAAAATTTAGTTGGAACCTACCTCTTTTATTATCGAGTCAAAATTATCGCCGACTCTAAAATTTCTCAAACCCTTATGATACACCTCGTGCGTTTCGTATTCGTTAAAATTATTACGCCTTATACTTATTCTTATCTCTATACTTTTACCGCAACAATAAAACTTTCTTTTAAATTCATGCGTATATTCCTTGGACGATTCTATGTTTTCCGTTATTATACGCTTAAAATCCCTCTTGTTTATTGCTAAATCAAACGGCTGTCCGCATTTTTCGCACTCAAAAAACAATTTAGCTACTTCCATTAATAGGCCTCCCGTTAATATTGTTTATGATTTATTTTTGAATATTATTTTATCAATTTACTTCAAAAATTTATTCGGCGTAGCTTTATATATAATAATAGACGATTATATAATTATAATATTTTTTTATCGAATTTAATAAATATCTTTATATTAATATATTAAAGTTATTGCATAAAAATATAAACCGATTAATTATATCTTTTTTTTATTGAAATAAAATTTAATATATTATAAAATCAAATTAACTTTAGTAATATATTTTTATGATAAAATTTATAATATAATATATATTTTAGCGAAATTGAAATATAATGTAAATATTGCTTAAATAAGGGGGTAGAAATGTTCAAAAATGCGTCTTTAAAAACGAAATTTGCGGTAATTATGATAATTATCGGTTTCGGCGCTAACCTTTTAGTTGCCGCCGTTTCTTTTTATTATATTCAAAAATTCAAAAAAAACGAACTCACGCATGAAGCGGCTATGGTTCTGTATGCCGAAAAATCGACAAGAGATTATACTTCTAACGAATTAAGGCCTGCCGTCATGAAAGCCACCCCCAAATTTGTTATGCAGGCCGAATCTGCTACATTTGTAGCGCTTGGCGTTGCAAAACTTATTAAAAAATTTCTTCCTCATTACATATATTCCGAACCTACTTTAAACCCGTTAAATTTAAACAATAAAGCAAACCCGTTTCAACAAAAAATTATACAAAAATTTAAAAACAATCCCGATATTAAATCATTAAGCGGCTATCATATTTTTAACGGACGTTCATATTTTTACGTTATGAAACCTGTAGTCGCAAAAAATGGATGCATGATCTGTCACGGCAATCCCGAAAACAAATCCCCTATTACCCAAGCTATTGTTAAAAAATACGGCGGTACGCACGGCTGGCATTGGAAACCGGGGCAAATCGTCGGTTCGTTAAGCGTATTAGTTCCTACAAAATATATGGATAAAGTAGCTTTTAGAAGTTCTTTGATAATAGTATTGGCAATATTTATTCTTCCATTCTTGGCATTCATCGTAGCGCTGTTTTTTATCAATAAAGCTATAATTAAACCTATTCATGAAATGACTAAATTAGCCGAGGATATTTCAATGGGAAAGTCTAACGAAAATTTTGAAGTAAAAGGGAACGACGAAATAGGTTTGCTGGCTAAATCGTTCAACAGGCTTAAAGCAAGCTATCTTAAAGCTCTGCAAATGCTTGCGAATAAAAATAAGGATAAATAAAGCGGCAATAGCACAATATATTACTTTAAATCACGGCTGGATGCTATAAAACTGATTTAAAAATTTATATTTCATATTTCGGCTTTCGCATTACAAACGTATGCAGTTTTTATGCAGATAAAAATTTATTGCGGCGGATTAAAGCAATATTATAATTGCAAATTATTATAATATTGCTTTATAAATGCGCTTATCCTTTCATTTAAAACGCCTGTTATAGATTTACCTTTAAGCTTTTTTTCTTCTTGCCGTGCTTTTAGTTCGTCAAAGCCGGTTATTATAGAGCTGAAAATATCTATAGCCTTATTGCGGTCTATTTTACCGGAAGCTACATAATTTTTAAATTTATTTATATCGTTTACGTTAAAATATTCCGTTATAATTTTTTTTACGATATCGTCGTTGCCGTCGTACGCCGCAATTAAACCGTCTATAATATCGTATAACAAAAATTCGGGTGTTCCGTATAAATCGAAAGCGGCGCTCAGAGAATTAAGAATATTGTCTATATTTGCAAACATCTCTTTTTCGCCCGTTTCGTCACCAGTTTTTATTTTGCTAGGTTTGCTAGATTTACTATATTTTTCTTTTTCATTATTCAGATTGCCGTTTATATTTTTATTTTTTATAAGTAAATCAATAAAATGAGCAATTTTTAAATTTTCAAATTTATAAAGATAAGGTACTTCTATAGTTTTTAAATTCAGCATATCTGCATTAACGCCTTCTTCGTTTTTAACTCTTTTTATTTCGCCGCAAAGAGGAATTATAAATTTAGAATAAGCGTTTCGATTTAATAAAGGAGCATTCGGATATGCGTTTATAAAGTCGTTAAACAAGAAAATGGGAACGACTTCATGCCTGTCGTAAACATTTATTATAATGTCTATAATTTCTCCCATTTCGGAAACTATATCAAATAAACTAAAATTTTTATCCGGTAGCGTCAAAATAATAAAGGACGAAGGAATAATTTTTATAGATGCGCAATAATCTATAATTTTTTTAGCTTTATCGATATATGACCGTTCTTTGTCTTTTTTTGTTTTTGAAAAATATGAAATCTTTTCTGGCAAAAAACTTTCTACGCCTATTTGAATTTTGGTAAAATTAGCCTGTTTTAGCTTATTTAAAATGTCTTCGTCCGTAATATGCTCTACTTTAAACATAGCCGTAAAACTGAATTTTTCATTGAACTTTCCGGCGATAATACCGTCTAAAAATTCATTAAGCCATATTTTATTCTGAACAAAAAGATCGTCGTCGAAACTAAAACCGTAAACATTATGACTGCTCGCTTCTTTTATAATTTTTAAAAGGAACTTCGTGCTTAATTTTCTGTATTTATAATTAACTATAGAACAGTAGGTGCATTTTCCCCAGTTGCAGCCTCTTTGGGCATATAAACCTACGGATTCAAACTTAAAATCGTCGTATATATCCCAAGGATAATCCGTATATTCAGCATTGATTTCGGTTTCCGTAGGAAAAGGCGGTATGGTATTCGTAAATTCTTCCTTAGTCATTATATTTTTATAATTTGAATAAAATATATCAAAGTCTTCATGTGAAGCATCTATTTTTTCAAAAAATCTGATTTTCCCATTGTTTAATTTTATTGCGGTATTTGAAATAGGACACTTTATCGTATATCCCGAAAGTATTCTTTCGAAAAAAATATTTTCCGGTATTTTTGCTATAGGAGAAAGATAGCGTCCCTTTCGTTTAAACAACAGTCCCATATGTTCGGGAGTGCAATAATATGCTTCCTGCTGTGTTATTCCGGATGTTAATTTTTCCGGATAATTTTGGAAAATTAACGAATTAAGGTCTTCCGCCTTATAATCTCCGTTGTTATTTAAAACCAAAACGTTATTTTGATTCAATACATTGGCAATACCTTCTAGCACTGCGGGAAGAATTTTTTCGGCGTCGCCTTCTATTGTAACATCTATGCCTTCTGCTTCTATAATATCTTTATAATAGCCGTAAACTCCGGTTCCTCCGAGAACGTTAACGGTAAAAGGACTGTATTCTTTAACTTTAATAGCCGTCTGGAGTATTTTTCTTAATTTATCGGAACTCATTAAAGAAAGAAGGCACACATCATAATGCATAGCTGATTGTTGCGTTATTGGATTATTTTTGTTTGCGGTATTTTTAAATGCTTCAAGAAGCATTTTTTCCGACGCAAAAAAATCTACTTTGTAACCTTTATTTCTCAAAAAAGAAATAAAAAAGAGTATAGGCGGGGCTTCTTTGGAATTAAAACTTTCATAATCTACATAAAAAGCAATTTTATTTTTTATCTTTTTCGTCATTTAATTTTTTTATTATTTAACGATTATTTTAATTAACAAACGGACTAATCAGCTGATATACTATAACTTTTAATGCCTTTAGTCAATAATAAACTCTAAAAAATCCTTATTAATATTGCGGTTATTACATTGATTGTATATCTTAAAATTCATTATAGGCATGCCGCTAAACTAACCGCCTTATAAATAACGCTTTATAACTAATTGCTTTTTTTAAAAAATATGATACACTAATTAATAGATATGATTATTCATATATTTATATTTAATTTTTAAATTAAATTAATTTTTTTTAAATCAATGAGGGGGGTTTATCAATGAAAACGAATGAAAGCGGCACCGACAGGATAATAAGAGTTATTATAGGAATAGTTTTAATAGTCGTCGGCGCATTAGCGCTTAAGGGCGCAGAAGTATTGGGAATTATACTTATAATAGTCGGTTTAATAGCTTTAATTACTGGAATTACCGGATTTTGCGCATTATATACGCTGCTTGGAATAAACACGTGTAAAAATTGCCAAAAGTAAAATAATTACGCGCAAACGGGAGAGAATATATTTTTTTTTAGCCTGGGTTAATATCTCTCCCGCTTAGCAGTCTTTCGCTTTCATTTATACATGTATTTATTTTTAGAAAATAAAGAATAATAACGCTACCGTTATTTAATGCTTTATAATTTTTAAGTTACCCTGTTGACCTTTATTACTCCTTTAATAGATTTAATACCGTCAATAATAGATTCCGCCTGTTTGTTGTCTCTCACTTCGATATCAAACAAATGAACCGCTCTTCCGTCTATAAGAGTTCTGACCTGCGCTTTTGATATATTAGCCTCTCTGGCAGATATCAAAGATGCTATATTGGCTAAAACGCCTTTTTTATCGTCGGTTATAATCCTTATTTTTGTTTCAAACAACTCTGCTTTGGATAAATTTGATTTATTTTTGGAAGTTTCTTTCCAATTAACGCTTATAAGCCTGCTTTCGTCTATTCCTATTATATTTCTGCAGTCTGTTTTATGAACTATAACTCCCCTGCCCCTTGAAATAAATCCTACTATATCATCCCCCGGTATAGGACGGCAGCATCCGGCAAGCTTATAAAGAAGGCCGTCTCCCAGCGAAGAAACTACAGCATCGTTGCTAGTCGAACTTGGCTTAATTTTTTGAATAATTTTATTAATTACGTTTCCGGTCGTTTTTGTAATTAAAGATAATTTGTCCGTCTTTTTATAATTTGGTATGGCTAAAGAAAATATATATTGAGGGGAATATTTGCCATAACCTATGGCTGCAAACAGTTCTTCTTCAGTTTTTAACGAAAGTTTCTGCATCGTTAAAAATAATAATTCCTTAAAGTCTAAGGATTTATTTTCTAATTTTTTAAATTCCTTTTCTAAATTTTCTTTGCCGGCGGCAATACTTAATTCTCTATCCTCCTGCCTGACGTAATTTCTTATTTTAGATATGGCTTTTGAAGACTTTGCATATTTTAACCAGTCGCTTGAAGGATGATGTCCTTCTTTCGTTAAAATTTCTACTATATCGCCGTTTGAAAGTTTATATTTAAGAGGCACCATAACGCCGTTTACTATAGCTCCGGTAGTTTTGTCGCCTATTTCGGTATGTATGTAGTAAGCAAAATCTATGGGCGTAGAATCTTTCGGCAACGCTATAACTTTTCCTTTCGGCGTAAAAACATAAACTTCTTCCTGAAAAAGATCTATTTTTACGCTGTCCAAAAATTCATGCGGATCTTTCATATCTCTTTGATATTCCACAAGCTGTCTTAACCAGTTAAACTGCTCTATGTCTTCTTTTTCAACTTCTTTTATGTTTTCTTTATATTTCCAGTGTGCAGCTATGCCGAACTCGTCTATAAAATGCATCTCTTTAGTCCTGATTTGAATTTCCACCCTCATACCTTCCGGACCTATTACCGTCGTATGTAATGAGCGGTATAGATTTGCCTTAGGCATGGCGATATAATCCTTAATCCTTCCGGAAATAGGTTTCCAGATTGAGTGAACTATGCCCAGCGATTCATAGCACTCGGTTTCGTTATCCACTATGATTCTAAGCGCCAGTAAATCATAAATATCCTCAAAGCTGACGTGCTGTTCCATCATCTTTTTGTAAATGCTGTAAAAATGCTTTGGCCTTCCGTATATTTCAGCTTTTAAATTATGTTTTTCTAAATATTCCTTAAGAATATCCGTAACTTTTTCTATATACTTCTCTCTTTCCGTCTTTTTTTTATTTATTTTGAAAGATAAATCTTTGTATGCCTGTGGATTTAAATATTTAAGAGAAAGGTCTTCCAGTTCGCTTTTTATAAAAAATATTCCAAGTCTGTTAGCTAAAGGTGCATAAATATCTAAGGTTTCCTGCGCTATTTTAATCTGTTTTTCTCTCGAAAGAACTTCCAGGGTTCGCAAATTATGAAGCCTGTCGGCTAATTTTATAACTATAACCCTTATATCCTTAGCCATTGCGACTATCATTTTTCTGATATTTTCGGCTTCAAGTTCTTCAGAGGTTTTAAAGTTCAGTTTGCCCAACTTAGTCAATCCGTCGACTATAAAAGCGACTTCTTCGCCGAATTCGGATTTGATATCTTCTATCGTCGTTAAAGTATCTTCTACGGTATCGTGCAAAAGAGCGGAAACTACGGAAGCACAATCCATCCTTAAACCCGCAACTATAGCGGCAACTTCGATCGGATGGGTAAGGTAAGGCTCGCCGGACACTCTTTTTTGCCCCTGATGCATTTTTTTGGAAAATGTATAAGCCTTTTTGAGCAGTTTGAACTTTTCGGTATGAATTTCTTCTATGCTTACGTCGTCAAGAGTATTTATATTATTCCTAAAAAGCTCTATTATATTGTTTAAGGCGCTGAAATCGTTGGAGGGATTAACCGTTACAAGGTTTTCGTTTGAAATACTCATAAAAAAATAGATGGTTTATTTTACTTCCGCTGTTTAACGCCGACATATCCCTGCGCTATCTCCCTTAACGCTACGACGATAGGCTTATTTTTTGAAACGACTTTCGGTTCGGCTCCTTCCATAATCTGTCTTGCCCTTTTTGCCGCTATTATTACAAGCGTAAATCTATTTTCCACGTTTCTTAAACAATCTTCGATAGTTACTCTTGCCATTTAAATTCCTCCGTTTAAAATTTTGTAGTTTTCCGTTTAGACCTTACCATTTTGTGACGGTGCCAGAATTGAATTCCGTCCTTTCCATTTTGTGACAGTGCCAGAATTGAATTCTGGCACTGTAATATATTTATTATATCATTGTTTTTGGATTTAAGCTTTAAATTTATTTAAATTTTTACATCTCTCGGCGATAACGATAGATTTTAATTTTGTATATGCCTCTTTTAAATCGTCGTTTGTAATAATATAATCGTAAAATTCACTGCGCTTAATCTCTTCGTAAGCAGTAGATAGCCTTTTATTTAATTCGTCGTCGTTTAACCCGCCTCTTTTTTTTAATCTTTCCTTTAATTTTTCATAGGAAGGCGGAGCAATAAATATAGTTATTAAACTATTGCTTTTTAAAGCGGTATCTTTTTTGTTTTTATATATCTTATTTAGCTTTTCAACGCCCTGAACGTCAATTTCCAATAAAATATCGTATAAAGAATCCGGATTATAAACCGATTTGTATGCGGTGCCGTATTTTTTGCCGAAAACATTTGCCCATTCTATAAATTTATCCGACCCTATCATCTTATCGAATTCGGTATCGCTTATAAAATGATAGCTGACGCCGTCTATCTCGCCCTCTCTTTTCGCCCTGGTGGTAAAGGAAACACTCGGCTTTATATCTTTAAATTCTTTCAAAAGCATACTGCATAAAGTAGTTTTTCCGGTGCCGGAAGGAGCGGACACTGCAAAAATTAAACCCTTAGGCTTCCCGTCGCCGTGAAGCGATTCATTCTTAAAATCAATATTTTCCTTATCATTATTCATTTTTATATTTTTGATTTTTAAAATTATGTTATTAATTACGTTTGATGCTCTTTCCCTTCTAATCTTGCAATAATCGTTGAAGTATTAAGCGCAGAAAGTATGATATGTCCCGAATCTGTAATAATAACAGACCTGGTTTTTCTTCCCTCGGTAGCATCTACTAAATTATTTCCATCCTTTGCCGTTTCTCTAAGTCTTTTCATCGGCGAAGAACTAGGAGAAACTACTGCTACGACTCTGTTCTGCAAAACTACGTTTCCAAACCCTATATTTATAAGTTTTTGCATTTAAATAAAAATTAGATTATTTTTATAGAACTTGTTTATTATTTTATATAATTATATATTATAAAGCTTTTTCTTTATTTCGCCGAAAATCCGAAAGTAACAGTTCCTCTAACTCGTTAACGCCTACCGCGTATGTTCCAAGCTGGGAAACCGCAATGCTTGCCGCGGCGTTTGCGATATAGCATGCATCGGTAATACAAGCTCCGACGCTTTTTGCAACAGCCAGCGTCGAAATAACCGTATCTCCTGCACCGGTAACGTCATAAACTTCTTTTGCGCGCGCTTTTAGATGTAAAGGACTCCTCTCGTCGTTATAATAAAGCGACATGCCGGACTCTCCCCTTGTTATAAGCAGGTAATCCGGTTTGACTTTTTTCATAACCGCCCTGCCTGCTTTTTCAAGCGTTTTTTCGTCTTTTATTTTAATGCCTGAACCGCCTGAAGTTTCATTTAAATTTGGAGTTAAGACTGAAACATTTTTATAGAATTTGAAATTTTCAACCTTCGGATCAAGAGCTATAAATTTATTCTTTTCTCTTAAAAAATTAACTAAACTTGAAAAAAAATTTTTTTCTATTAATCCTTTGCCGTAATCTGAAATTATTACCGCATCTATTTCATCGGCAATATTTTTGATTCCTTCAAGAAGCCTCCTGTAAACCGAAGCATTAAATTTTCCGTTATCTTCCCTGTCGAATCTCACGATTTGCTGATTATGGGCAATTACTCTGGTTTTAATAATCGTTTGAAAATTTTTTAAAGTTAAAATATATGAACTATCGACATTGCCGATTAATTTTTTTAATATATCGCCGTTATAATCGTTTCCTACTACTCCGGCTATATAAACTTTTGCGCCGAGTTTAGCCACGTTGCTGACAACGTTTGCGGCTCCGCCAGGCATAAGCTTTTCCGACTTAACGTTAACGACCGGCACCGGAGCTTCGGGAGATATTCTGTTAACGGTTCCGTAAACAAAATGGTCGACCATAATATCTCCCACGACAAGTATTCTGGCCTGACTAAATTTTTTTACTATATCTATCAAATTTTTTGAAAACGGGATAGGCATCTAATCTGTTTATATTTTTATAAATATTTCATAAATAAATCTATAGTTTTATCCGCACAATTTTCGATATTAAACCTTTCTTTAATGGTTTTTGCGGCAGAATCGGCAAGTTCGTTTAAACCCGACATATTATTATACACGAAAATTAATTTTTGATAAATAGCATTTATATCTCCTTTTTTAACCACAAAACCGTTTTTACCGTCTTCTACCACTTCAGGCATGCCTCCGGCATCAGAAACGATTACTATCTTTTTCATAGACATTGCTTCTAAAAGTGCAAGCGGAAGTCCTTCTTTCATAGACGGAAAAACGACGACGTCTAATTCATTTAAAAAAGAAACTAAATTATCGCCTACAAATCCTACAAAATATATGGAGTTATAAATATTTAAATCTTTAGCTCTTTTAATCAGCGCATCCTTAAGGCTGCCTGCACCGGCAATAAAAAACTTAGCCTCAGGTATTTTAATGAGAACGAATTTTGCTGCTTCGATAAATAAATCTACACCTTTTTCGCGGGAAAGCCTTGCAATTATACCAACGCTAAACTGTCTTGCCGCATTATCGGCACTATTATGATTATTATTGCCCATATCCTCCGAAAAAAAATATTCTTTTCTTGCCGGAAGACCTTCCGCTTTGGGATTAAACTTTAAAATATCTATTCCGTTGTAAATAACGCCTAATTTTGTTTCATTCATCCCTTGGGATATTAAATTTTCTCTTACCGCATTAGATACGCAAATAACGTAATCTCCGTATTTATACTGCGCTTTTTTGTTTAATCCGTGTGCTGTAGAAATAGATTTTTTTTTCGCTATTTTTGAAGCTAATGCCCCGATAAGATTTGCTTTAGACAAATGCGTATGAACTATATCGAATTTATTCTTTTTTATAAAATATGCAATTTTTAATATCGTAAACGGATTATATTTAAAATCCACTTTTAATATTTTGAAAGGCAATCCGCTTTTGGAAAAAAACTGCTCTACCGATAAATCCGGATTTTTATTGTTACCGGTAGCTGCAGAAAGTATAAAAACCTCGTGTCCCTTTTCTATAAATTTTTTTGATAAGTTGGCTACGTAATTCTCTGCTCCTCCAATATTTGACGGAGTAATAAATTCTAAAATTTTCACTGTAATATATAATGTATGTTATTTGCGTTATTAGTTATTATAAGTTATTTATTTTTTAAAAAAGCTCTTATTTTTTTATATGCATTAGAAGTTTCGTTTATCGAATCTTTTACTATTCTGTAAATAAGCATCTTAAAAAATTGCGAAGTTCCTTTTTTTTCTTTCAAAAACGTTTTAAAATCGTCTACTTTCCAGTCTTGTTTTGAAGCAAGTTCTCTGAACGGCGCCGGATGAAAATCTAAATTTTTCCTGTCGATTCTTTCAAGCCATCCAAAGTCGGAATATATATACTTATCGATGCGCGGATCGTAATTTGAAACCCAATTTTTCAGCCTGTTAATTATTTGAAAGTTATAAAGCCTTTCCATTTCTTTGTCTTTTTTATACATATCTGCCGGATTTTTAGCCCTGCCATAATGAAACATATTGACGTTCAATGGCAAAGCATTTTTATTTTCAATGTTTATTTTGACGCCGTTTAAATCTTTAAAACCCATAGCGTCGCCCCATGATAAAACAGTTCCATCGTTCCTAATAATTCTTACTTCTCTATCGTAAAAAAATCTTTTTTCCGACCGTTTGGCATAAGAAAAATAGCCTCCGAAGAAGTGTATATAGTCAAAAACAAAGCCTTTAACGTTTTTATCGTTAATATTTTCTTCAAGAACGCGTAAAATCTTTTCATAATCTTTTTCATGGATGCCTTCGTCGCACTGCACATAAAGCCCATAATCTCCGGTAATATTTTGTATCGCTAAATTGGTTTTTTCGGATAAAATAGTTCCGCTTTTTTTTGTAATTTTCCAGTCGGATTCTATTAATTTAATTTTAGGATTTAAATCTTTCAGTTTTTCGAGTTCGTTTTTAGTTTGGTCTGCACTTTCGCACACGACTACGATAAATTCATCGACTAAAGGAAGCGCCGACATAATAGATTCTTTAAACGGATAACCCATTAATATGCCGTTTCTTATAAAAGTAAAACCAGAAATTTTCATTTTTTATTTTTATTAAGCTAAATAGTAAATATATTATATATGGTTTAGATTATTTTTAATTTTTTTAAAATTAAATTTAAACTTTAATGTGATAATTAAGCAAAAAATCGTATCCTTCTATAAGGTCTTCGTACAAAATATTATTCATACAATCTGGATATCTTTTAATTTTATAGTTTTCGGTATCGCATAAATTTTTAAAGCAGTGATAGCATCCAATTTTTTTGTCTATTATAAATAATTTATCGGACATAGGGGCGCAAATCGCAGGGTCTGTAGAGCCGAATAACGCTATAGTCGGAACTTTAAGCGCCGAAGCTAAATGCATGGTTCCGTTATCTACCGTTACCGCTAATTTTGAAAGATAAATTAATCCGCCGAGAGTAAATATATCGGTTAAACCCGTTAAATTAAAGCTCATATGTTTATTTTCGATCTGATCGCATATCTCTTTGGAAATATCTGTATTTTTTTTGCTTCCGGTAATTATTACGAAATATCCTTCTTTGTTTAAAAAGTCCGCAAAAACCGAAAATAAGTAAGGCGGCGATTCCTTAGACTTCCTTGTCGAACCTGGAGAAAATAAAGCTAATTTAAAATTTTCGTCTGTTATTTCCGTTCCGTATCCGTTAAAAGAATTTTGAAGAATATTTTTAGCATTTTTTATATCGCCATCTTCTATATCGTAAACATAATTTTTGCTAAAATATTTATTGCTTGCGTTAATATAAAACGGTTCGACAAGTTTTAAAGACTTATCGATATTATTTATTTCTCCGTCAAATTTTATGGGGTAGCGTAAAAAAAAATTATTTAAAAACTTTTCCTGTCCAACCTGTTTCTTGGAAAGCAGAAATCCAAGCATAGTAAACTTTAAAGAAGTAAGAAAATTAATGCAAATATAAAATTTACTTCCGTTTGTTTTATTAATATTTCTAAGCGTTAAAAACAGTTTAAAAAATGCCGCAATACCTTTTATACCGTTAAATTTATCCGTTTCTATTATTTTATAGATATCTTCGTTTCTTCTCAAAACAGCGGAAGCATTTTTAGAAACGACCACTACTATCCTGCTTTCAGGGAATTTAAGCTTCAAAGCCCTTATTGCCGGCGTAATAGTTAATACGTCACCGATATAATTATGCCCGAATATTAAAATATCTTTCATTTTTTATTAAATAATCCTTTTTAATTATATCTAATACAGAGTCTGGAGTAATTCTTTTCATGCATAATACGCATTCCGTTAAATTTTTATCGTCTATTTTATTAAGAGGGCATTCTTTTTTAAAGCAGGGAATACATATAAGGTTGTCCCTTAATACCGTAAAATTTTTTCCTACCGGTCCTGTAAGATTAGGATCCGTCGGCCCAAATAAAGCTATTGTTTTAAGGCTGTCTATTGAAGCCGCTACGTGCATTAGTCCAGAATCGGGCGTTATAAAATAATCCATTTTAGATAACAGTTCTTTAGCCTGCTTGAGCGTCGTTTTTCCGATTGCGCTGACTACGTTTTTGCCGTTTAATGCCTGCAATATTTCATCGGATAGATATTCTTCCCCTTTGCCGCCAAAAATTATTATATGTATATTATCGCCAAAAAAATCCAATAGCCGCCTTGAAATTTCTATAAAATATTTTGTAGGCCATCTTTTAGTTTTCCAAGTTCCGGTAGGATTTATGCCTATAAATATTTTGTTTTCAATATTTTCAAAACTATTTTTTAAGAAATCTTCGGCAAATTTTTTATCCTCCGGCGAGGTAATAAGAACGGGCTGAGGCTTCTCAATTTTTGCTCCGCCGCTGTTTTCCGCCAAAAAAAGATAAAAATTTACCGCATGCTCTAAGGGTCTTCCCTGTCTTACAATTTTTCTATTACATAAAAAACCTAACTTTGCATATTCTTCGTAATATCTGACCGGAGCGCCGCTTAAAAAAGAGAAAATAGACGTTCTATCAACACCCTGCAAATCGATAACTATATCGTAGCGAAAATTTCTGATTTTTTTTATTAAAGACAAATAATCCCTAAATTTAAATTTTTTTTTATCTACAACAAGAACCTCGTCTACGTTTGGATTTAATAAGGCTATGTCTTTAGATTTATCTTCGATAAGCCAAGTTATAAAACTGTTTGGATAGCCTTTTCTGATAGACTCTACCGCAGGGGTCGCAAGAAGGCAGTCTCCTATTGAACTTAATTTTATAATAAGTATATTCATTAACCTTCATACTTCATTATATTTTTATAATGAACACAATAATTTATCTTTATGTTCATATAAAAATAAAGATAAAGATAAATTAATAAAAAAGTCTGACCTTAAAAATCTTTTTTTTAAATTTAAAAAAATCGGTATTATGTCTTATAGCCACTCTTTTTAATGCAAAAAAATCGGCCTTTTTTTTCACTATACCGGTTTTAGTTATACAGGCTCCGTCAAAACCGGCTTTTATAACAAGCGATTTAACGTCCTCGTTATAATCGCCGTATGGATATGCAAAAAAATTTATTTTAATATTTAAGAGTTCCTCTAATTTTTTTTTAGAGTCCGATATTTCATCGAAAGCTTTTTCCGGATAAATTTGGGTAAGATGGGGATGCGTTACAGTATGTGCGCCTATTTCGATACCGTATTCCGTCAGCTCCTTAAGCTCCGATACGCTTAACATTTCGTCTTTATTTTCTCCGTTTTTAATATCCCACTCGTTTAGTCCTCCTGTAAGTCCGGAAACCATAAAAACCGTAGCATTTACCCCATTATCGCGAATTATTTTAAATCCACCTGAATAAACGGATTTAGAGCCGTCGTCAAAAGTTATTGAGACATATTTTTTATTATTATTTATTTTTAACTGTTCCCCTAAATCATTAAGTCGTCCGTCTTTTTTATTTTCACCTGCGTAATAATAATCATACGTCTTTTTTAATTCAGACAACGTTAAAAAAGAATAACCAGCATTTTTCAAATATTTAATCTGCCTGTCGAAATTTTCTTCGGTAACGTATAAACCCGGAAATTTGGCGTTTTCGGGGTACCTTCCTATCTTATGATATAAAAGAATTATAAATTTTGGGTTTTTAATCATATCTTGTTTATATTATTTTATATTATACTATAATTATAAATTTTTTAAATTCAAATTGTAAATTATTTAAAAACATTATAAGATATTTATAAGGGACATGAATATTTAAATATGACTGAAAACATAGATTATAAAAATTATAATTTCAAAAGCTCAAGGATTACTTTATCTATTATAATTCCTGCTTATAACGAAGAAAATAGAATAAAGCAGACCATAATCGCATTAAGGTCTTACCTGAAATCGAAAAAATACTCGTACGAAATAATTGTAGTAGATGACGGAAGCAGCGACGGAACTTTAAACGTGCTTAAAGATTCTTTATCGACCGATTTAAGGGTAATAACTATCACTAAAAGCGGCAAAGGCGCAGCCGTTAAAGAAGGAATACTTTCCGCAAACGACGAAAACGAATACGTTTTTTTTATGGACGCGGATCTTTCCACGGGAACGGATGAGATCGGAAATTTTATAGATATTTTTAAAAATGAACCTGAAACAGACGTGATAATCGGTTCACGGTATCTTCCCGAAGGAGCAGTCATAATACAGCCGCCTTTCAGAAATTTAGTCGGCAGAACATTCAGTTTTATTAAATCCAAATTGCTTGGAATTAATTTTTTCGATTCACAATGCGGATTTAAAGCTTTCAGAATGCGGACGGCAAAAAAGATTTTTGCAAAATCGGAAATTAAAGGTTTTTCTTTCGATGTGGAAATACTATATATAGCTTTATTAAATAATATAAAAGTTAAAGAAGCCAGCGTAAACTGGCGGCATAAACCCGGAGGACACGTTAATTTAATCGCCGATTCCATGCCTATGCTTATAGAGCTTTTTCAAATATTTATAAATAAAAACAAATATTTTTTATAATTAGAATGTCCGTCTTAAGATATAATTAAACAATAGACAGTCAGCCCGCCTCTACGATGATTTTTAAAAAATTAGACAAATCCTTTTACGTTCGCGGCGATACCGTTAAAATAGCAAGGGAACTGCTCGGAAAATATTTAATGACCGATATAGACGGCAAAGGCTTAACCGGAGGAAAAATAGTCGAAACTGAAGCCTATCTCGGAGCTATAGACAAAGCGTCGCACGGTTACGGAAACAAAAAAACGGAAAGAAATAAAAATTTGTACAAAGAAGGCGGCTACTCATACGTTTACTTTATATACGGAATGTATTACCTTTTTAACGTAGTCACCGGAAAAGAAAATTTTGCCGATGCGGTTCTTATAAGGGCAATAGAACCTGAAATAGGCATAGATATTATGCTGGAGCGAAGAAATAAAAATTTGAAAATAAAGAATAAAGAAAACACAAAAAGAATTACTTCCGGCCCTGGTCTTTTAACCGTAGCGCTTGGAATAAATTTAAAACATAACGGCATTCCGATTTGCGAACAGAATATTTTAAAAAATAAAGGCGAAAAGGACGGCAGTTTAGAAATATGGCTTGAAGACAGAAATATAAATATCGGCGAAGATTTAATAATTTCGACGCCAAGAATAGGGGTGGATTACGCCGCCGAACATGCAAAATTGCCTTACAGATTTAAAATAAAAGATAATGGATGGGCAAGCAGATAGGGACTTTAATTAAACGTAAGTCAGCCATTTTTCATATTTTTTATTTCCGCCCTTGACTATATCAAAAAATATTTTTTGGAGCTCTAATGCAATTTTACCGGCTTTTCCTATTCCTATACTCCTGTCGTCTATCTCTCTTACCGGAGTAACTTCGGCGGCGGTTCCAGTTAAAAATACCTCGTCGGCGATATAAAGTTCGTCCCTCGTCACTCTTTCTTCCTTAATAGTCAAACCCATTTCTTTGCTCATAACCTCTATAACGCTGTTTCGAGTAATACCGGGCAAAACTGAAGACAGCGGAGGAGTTTTAATATAACCGCCGGAATAAATAAAGATATTTTCTCCGCTTGCTTCGCAGACAAATCCTGAAGTATCTAGCATTATAGCTTCGTCGCATCCCGCGCTTACGGCTTCTTTTTTGGCAAGAATTGAATTTATATACTGCCCTGTCGATTTAGACATACCCATAAAAGTATTGACGTGAAATCTTGCATATGAAGAAACCTTAGCTTTAATGCCGTTTTTTAGGGATTCCTCTCCAAGATATGCCCCCCAGTACCATGCCGAAACCGCTACCTTAGTATCGTAATTTTTCAGGAATATGCCTAATCCTCCGCCGTCGCCGATAAACGCTATCGGCCTGATATAACATTCTTTGAATTTATTTACCTTTACGGTTTCTATAACAGCCTTTTTAATTTCCTTCTTTTCATATGGAATAGGCAGTTGAAGAATATGGCAGGAGTCGTAAAGTCTGTCTATATGTTCGTCCAACCTGAATATTGCGGAACCTTTCTTTTTTGTTTCATAGCATCTTATGCCTTCAAAAGCGCCTAATCCGTAATGAAGGGAATGGCTGTTTACGGAAACTTTTGCATCTTTATAATCTAAGAATTTTCCGTCCATCCATACTTTTGAACCTTCAAATGGACTGCCGTTTTTTTTACCTGCCGTTTTTTTGTCTTTCATGATTTTTCGCTCTTTTAATTTTTATTTATATTTATATTTTATTGGGGTTAGTTAATAAAATTAATTCTATTTATTTTTTTATTTATATTATGATTAATATACTATCGTTATCATTAACGGTATACGCATAACGGCTGTTAGAATTATAAGTGCTTTATTATATTATCATTTACGGAAAACGTCCGCAATAGATTTTTTATAATCCGGATATAATACTCCTTTTTCGGTTATTATGGCTGAAACGTATTTATTTGGAGTAACGTCAAAAGCATAGTTAGCCGCTTTTACGTTTTCCGGAGCTATTCTTTTGCCAAATACGGAAACTACTTCGTTAACGTCGCGCTCTTCTATCGGAATTTCGTCGCCCGATTTAATATTGATATCTATAGTTGAAAGCGGCGCCGCGACATAGAAAGGAATATTGTTTTCTTTAGCGAGGACTGCAACCTGATAAGTACCTATTTTATTGGCAACGTCGCCGTTGGAAGCTATTCTGTCCGCACCGACTATAACGGCGTTTACTCTTCCTTTTCTCATTAAAAGACCTGCGGAATTATCGGCTATAAGGGTTACCGGTATTCCGTCTTCCATTAATTCCCAAGTAGTAAGTCTTGCGCCTTGAAGAAAAGGCCTCGTTTCGTCGGAAATCACCGATATTTTTTTGTTTTCCGAAACTGCGGCTCTGATAACGCCTAGAGCGGTTCCGTAACCGGCGGTAGCCAACGCTCCTGCGTTACAATGGGTAAGAACGTTATATCCGTCTTTTAAAAGGGCTGCTCCGTACTTTCCCATATTTTTGTTAATTTCTATATCTTCATCGTAAATTTTAACGGATTCTTTTCTTATGCGGTCAACCAATGTTTTTAAATCTGAATTTGAATTATTATGTTCTTCGTCTAAAACAAGTTTTTTAATCCTATCGACGGCCCATCCGAGATTTACGGCGGTAGGTCTTGCAGAAAACATAAAATCGGCTATATCGAAAAACTTTTTTTTGAATGATTCATAATCTTTTACTTCAGTCGATTCAAGCAAAGATTTAGCGCCGAGATATAAACCGAAAGCGGCGGAAACTCCTATTGCAGGAGCGCCTCTAACTATCATATCTTTTATTGCATCGTAAACTTCTTTATAAGTTTTTAATTCAACGTAAGTTACTTCGAGAGGGAGTTTTCTTTGGTCTATCATTTCGACTATGTCGTCGTTTCTTAATCTTAGCGTATAAAAAGCCATTTTTTAGCCTCCGAATAAAACTTAAATGTCCTATTTATTTTCGTCTATATATTTTCGCAATATCTCGTTAGCTTTTTTAGGATTTGCTTTACCTTTAGTTTTTTTCATAATTTCGCCCACGAAAAAACCGAACAGTTTGTCTTTCCCGCCTGCAAGGTCGATAAATTCTTTCTGATTTTCGGCGACTACCTGCTTTACTATATCTTCTATGCCTTTATCGTCCGAAACTTGAGCTAAGCTCTCTTCTTGTATTATTTCATCAACATTCTGTTTTTTACCATTTTTTGAATTTACAATAAGTCTATATAATACCAACCTGCCGCCATTTCTATTAATTTCGCCATTTTCAACCTTACTTATTATTTCAAAAAAATATTTTTTATTTCCTATTAATTTTTCCATTTCATATTCAATCAATTTTTCACCTATACTATTTTCAATAGGCATAGAATTTTCATGATATTGCTCTGCATCGTCTTTCACACGTCCTATATTGTCTGACACCCATTGCCCCTTCAATTCTAACATCCATTCATTTATAAACCAGTTGGCAATTTTTTTTATTTCAATTTTATCATTATTTATTTTATTTATTTCAATTAATCCTTCAAAATCATTTGCAACCACCTTATATTTTGTTAAAACTTCCGCATCATATTCTGTAAGTTTATACTCCGAAACATATCTGCGTCTTTTTTCTGCAGGAAGTTCCTTAATAGAATTTTTTATTTCGTTAATAAATTCTTCGGAAAGAATTAACGGCGGCAGATCAGGCTCTTCAAAATATCTGTAATCATGTGCTTCTTCTTTGCCTCTCATGGACCTTGTAATATTTTCCTTGGAATCGTACAATCTTGTTTCCTGAATTACTTTCCCGCCGCTTGATATCAGGTCTATCTGTCTTTCTATTTCATACTCGATGGCTTTCTCCACGAATTTAAAAGAATTTACGTTTTTAATTTCCGCCCTTGTACCAAGTTCCGCATCGCCTTTCCTTTTGACCGAAACATTGGCATCGCACCTGAAGCTGCCCTCTTCCATATTTCCGTCTGAAACTCCAAGATATACCAGTATTTCTCTGAGCGATTTTAAATAAGCGGAAGCTTCGGCCGCTGAACTTATATCCGGTTCGGAAACTATTTCCACGAGAGGCGTGCCTGCCCTATTTAAATCGACATATGACCTGTTTCCTATATGAATTAATTTTCCCGCGTCTTCTTCTATGTGAAGGCGATTTATCCTTATTCTTTTATTAATTTTATTTTTTTTAGAAGCGTCTTCGGTTTCTATATCTAAATAGCCGTTGGAAGACACTGGATCCAAATATTGCGATATTTGATAGCCTTTAGGCAGGTCGGGATAAAAATAATTTTTCCTGGCAAACAAGCTTTTTTTATTAATATTAATATTCAAAGCAAGAGCCGCTTTCACAGCAAGTCTTACAGCCTCGATATTTATTACCGGAAGGGCGCCTGGCAGAGCAAGACAGACGGGACATACCGCAGTATTCGGTTCCATACCGAAAATATTCGGACAAGAACAAAACATTTTTGTTTTGGTGAGCAGTTGGGAATGAACCTCAAGCCCTATAACCGCCTCGAATGAATCGTTATTACCGTGCATATTTTATCCTCTTTAAAATATAATCATTCAAAAATAAATAAATCTGACACCTTTATTTGACACCTTTATTTTTTTTTATTTTTTCCCTAAACTTAACTTCGTCCTCTATAATTTTTGCAACGGAAAGAAGCCTGTCTTCAGTAGCCCACGGCGATATAATCTGCAGTCCTACCGGAAGAACGCCGTCCGGTTTCGTAGGATTTTTTACGACTCCGATAGGTATGCTTAAACCAGGAAGATATGCAAGATTAACGGAAATAGTGTAAATATCGGACAGGTACATACTTAGAGGGTCGGCCGTTTTTTCTCCGATTAAAAACGCAGGCGTCGGTGAAGTCGGGCCGATTATGATATCTGCTTTTGCAAACGCATCTTTATAATTTTTTATAATAAGTTTTCTGACTAAGGAAGCTTTTTTATAATAAGCGTCGTAATAACCCGCCGAAAGCGCAAAAGTTCCCAGTATTATGCGTCTTTTAACCTCGTTTCCAAACCCGGCTTCACGAGATTTTCTGTAGAGATCGTCTAAACTTTGTATAGTCTCTCCGTCTTTTCTGTTATATCTGTAACCGTATCTTATGCCGTCGTATCTTTCGAGATTAGAGCTTGCCTCGCTAGTGGCGGTTATGTAATATGCCGATACGGAATATTTGGTATCGGGAAGAGATATATCGACTATGTTTGCGCCCAAGTCTTTCAGTAAAACCTTTATTTCAGAAACTTTTGAATTTATTTCGGGGTCTAAACCGTCGGAAAAAAATTCTGCCGGAATTCCGACTTTCAATCCTTTTAATATGGATTTATCGGCTTTTTTAACTATTTCGGCATATTTTTGTACGTTAAATTTTCTCGTAGTCTGGTCTTTTTCGTCGAAACCCGCAACGGCTTCAAGCATAACAGCGGCGTCAGCGACGTCTTTGGAGAGAATGCCTGCCTGGTCTAAAGAGGAACTAAAAGCAATTATGCCGTATCTTGAAATCAAGCCGTACGTGGGCTTTAATCCGACTACTCCGCAAAGGGCGGCAGGCTGCCTTACCGAACCTCCGGTATCAGTTCCGAAAGAACCCGCGCATAAATCGGCCGCAACAGAAGCGGCTGAACCGCCGCTTGAACCGCCTGGAACCCTGTTAAAATCGTAAGGATTTTTTGTTATTTTATATGCGCTGTTTTCGGTCGAAGAACCCATTGCAAATTCGTCAAGATTCGTTTTGCCCAAAAAAACATAATTATTTTCTTTAAGTTTCCTTACTACGGTAGAATCATAAGGGCTAATAAAATTATCCAATATTTTTGACGCGCATGTGGTTTTTTTACCTTTTATCAAAAAAATATCTTTTATGGAAAGAGGTATTCCGGTAAGTACCGGATAATCTGAACCGGAAGATATAATTTTATCTGCGGCTTCGGCATTTCTTTCGGCTTCTTCAAGGTCGTTGTAAAGATAAGCGGAAATTTCCGGCTCTACGGCTTCTATTCTTTTTACGTAGGAATTAAGAATATCCGTGCTTTTAACTTCCCTTTTCTTTAAAAGACCGGCAAGTTCGCTTATAGTCAACCTGTATAAATCGTCCATGTTTTGCTGTCCTCTTAATTGTCTTTATATTTTATTTTTTATTCTATAACCTGCGGCACTACAAAAAAACCGGATTCGGTTGCAGTATCTTCCAAACCTAAGCCGGCAGTTTGCGCTTCAAAGCTCGGCGCATTAGATTTTACTATTTCAAAATCGAACGTATCGTCAGTTTTGCACTCGTCGATACGGCAGTCTTTATAAAATCTTTCGTTCAAACTTTCGTTTGAAATTAACCTGTCGTAATCAAGTTCTTCAAGAATGTCTTCTATTTTTGAAACGTCGGCAGACTGTATCATGTCTATATATCCGATAATTTTATTAAGTTCGGATGCAAAATGCGCCGATTCTTCTTCGTTTAAATCTAATTTTGCCAGTTTCATAACGTGATTTATATCCATTATATAAATCTCCTTTAAATTTTAAATCCAAAAATAATTTAGTAATATTCGTAAGTATCTACTATTTCTTCTATCAGTTCTTCCGGTATTTCCCTTAAAAACCTTGAAGGCATATTATATTTATAATCTTTCCCCGACCGCCGCCTTTTTGCCCATGTAAGATAAAGTTTTTCTTTGGCGCGGGTAATCCCGACATAACACAGTCGTCTTTCTTCCTCTAAGGACATTTCGTTGTCCAAAGACCTTATATGAGGGAAAAGATGTTCCTCGAGTCCGGCTATAAAAACTACTGGAAATTCAAGTCCTTTTGCGCTGTGCAGAGTCATTAGAGATACTTTCGTTATATCGGAACCGTATTCTGAATTAGGCTCTTCTTTAGTATCGTTTATTGCGCTCTGGTCTAAAAATTCGGTTATATCGTCAAAATCGTGCGCCGCGTTAATTAATTCTTCTATATTTTCTATTCTGTTTCCGTCAAGTTCGTTGGACTTTGCGACTCCCGCCTTAAGCATACTCTCGTAACCCGATTTTTTATACGTAAAATTGATTATATCCGCCAGTTTATCCCCTGTTTTTATTTCCTCCGAATCGACGTTTTCTTTAGAATAAGAAACTGCAGATTCTATCATATGCCTTATTCTCAATATAACGTCAAAATAGTTTGCGATGCCTGAAGAATTAGAATTAGAGGCTGAAATCTCTTCATTGAAATCTGTGCTTAAAATGCTTTGAATCGGCATATTGCCCAGTCCCCTTATCGATGAAAATAGTCCGTTTTTTAAGGTTTTTAAAATATCGGAGCCGTTTTTAGCGGCAATATCCTGCATATTTTTAATAGTTTTTTCGCCGGCCCCTGTCGGAACGCACTGGATACTTCTTTCAAAGCTCACGGCGTCTCGCGGATTAACTGCAAACCTTATAAAAGACAAAATATCTTTTATCTCTTTTCTCTGATAAAACTTTAATCCGCCGTAAATATTATACCTTATGCTTTCTTTTAACAGCCTGTCTTCTATAACTCTCGACTGCGAATTTGCCCTGTATAATATAGCTATGTCTTTATTCGAGTATCCGTCCTCCCTAATAAGCCGTCTTATCTCTTTTGCTATATAATAGCTTTCCGAATAATCGTTATTTGCCTGGTAGATAGTAATTATACTGCCGCCGCATTTTTTATCGGTCTTTAAAGTTTTATCTTTTCTCAGTTTATTTCCTTTTACCAAAGCGGATGCGGCATTCAGTATGTTTTTGGTAGAGCGGTAATTTTTTTCAAGTTTTATTACCGAACAGCCTGCATAGGTTTTTTCAAAACTCAAAATATTATCTATGGTAGCGCCCCTGAAACTGTATATAGACTGATCGTCGTCTCCTACTACGCATATATTTTGATGTTTCTGCGCAAGAAGCTTAATAAGTTTATCCTGTATATAATTAGTATCTTGAAATTCGTCGACCATAATATATTTGTAAAGATTGGAATAACGTTCAAGAATAGCGGGATTATCGCGCAGTAGTTTTACGGCGTTAAACAAAAGGTCGTTAAAATCCATTGCATTGCTTTCTTTGAGCTTTTTTGCATATTCGGAATATATTACGGCGTAATCTTTTTCCCAGGCTCTTACGCCGCCGAAAGATTCATCCGGAGTAATAAAAGAATTTTTATTTTTTTCTATAAAATATTTTACTTTGGACGGCGTTACTATTTTTTCGTTTAAATTTAACGACTTAATGATCTTAGAAATCACTTTTCCTGAATCGTCTTCGTCGAAAACGACAAAAGACCTTTCATAGCCGACTAAATCGGCGTGTCTTCTTAAAAGTTTTAAACAAAACGAATGGAAAGTAGAAAATTCCGGCAGTCCTTGAAGGGCGCCGCTATCGCGTATACCGACATTATCGGCATCGGGATATCCGTCGTAACCGAAAAATTCATCATGCTCTTTATATTTAAGCGCCTTTTTTATTCTTTCTTTCATTTCGCGGGCTGCTTTGTTGGTAAACGTCACGCCGAGTATATTATAAGGTTTTGCTTTGCCAGTTTTTATAAGATGGACTGCCCTTAAAGTTATGACTCTGGTTTTTCCGGAACCCGCCCCTGCAAGTATTAAAAGCGGACCGTCAGCGTGAGTTACGGCCTTTAGCTGTTCTTCGTTTAATCCGGATAGATAATCCGTTTCTTGTATATTATTCACGGTTAATATTTTACTCCACGGTCACGCTTTTTGCAAGGTTTCTCGGCTGGTCTATGTCGGTGCCTTTAAGTGCGGCTATATGATATGCCAGAATTTGCAGCGGGATAGTATAAAGTATAGGGCTTAGAACTTCGGAAGATGCCGGTATTTTAATAATATCCGATATCCCGTCTATATCCGGTTCGTAATCGGCCACCGCTATGACTTTACCGCCCCTGGCCTTTATTTCTTCTATATTTGATATTGTTTTAGGGGCAAGCATATTGTTCGACAGAAGAAACAGCACCGGCATGTTTTCATCGACTAAAGCTATAGGTCCGTGTTTCATTTCTCCGGCAGGATAGCCTTCTGCATGAATATATGAAATTTCTTTTAATTTTAAAGCGCCTTCAAGAGCTATCGGATATAATATTCCTCTACCGAGATATAAAAAATTTGTATTTTTATAATATTTTTTTGCTATCTCTTTTATCGAATCGTTTAAAAATAAAATTTGCTCCGCTTTCTTTGGAATATTCACGATTTCGTCGAAAAAATTAACTCCGTTCAAATTTTTTCTTGCAACGGAAGCAGTATCTTTAATCTCTTTAATGCGCAAAGCCAAAAGCAAGCCGCACATTATCTGAGTCGTAAATGCTTTAGTAGAAGCTACGCCTA
>JAKAKF010000118.1 GCA_021813595.1 bacterium | reverse complement strand
TACCGATTCAATAGGTTTTGCCCTGTCTTCAAGCGATTTAATAATAACTGCAAGCGGCACCGCTTCCTTAGAAGCCTGTTTTTACGGCAAACCGGTAATAATATTTTATTATTTAAACTATTTAACTTATATTCTTGCTAAAATATTAGTAAGAATAAAATATGCAGGTCTCATAAACATACTTGCCGGAGAAGAGGTTGCTCCCGAACTGATAGAATTTAAGTTTAACCCTGAAAACATTTTTAACGAAGCCGATAAATTTTTAAAAGACGAAGAGTACAGAGAAAACGCGCTAAAAAAAATATCTGACGTAATTTCTACTTTAGATGCCGGCATTGACCCGTTTGATGCCGCGGCAGGCATAATTTATGATAAAATAATAGCGATTATACAATAATGTCCGATAAAATTAAAATGTTAAATAAGAAAAATATAAAAAAGGATTGGTCTGTCTTAAAAAGACTTATCCCATATATTCTGCCGTATAAGAAAAAGCTTATTATGGCGGTAATAAGCATGGCTATAGTTTCCGCTCTTACCGGAGCGCTTGCTTATATAGTAAAACCGCTTATTAATAATATATTTATTACTAAAAGCTATACCGAACTTATACTTATACCCTTGCTCGTAATATTAATCTTTTTAGTAAAAAATGTTTTTTACTATGCCGAGTTTTACTATACGGGGTCGGTAGGGCAGAATATAATAAGGTCGCTCAGGGACGAAGTTTATTCGGTAATAGTAAAACTGCCGGTTTCAAAGCTAAATAAAATACCTACGGGCGTACTTATCGCAAGAATAACCTACGATATAAATATCATTCAAAGAACGGTATCGGACACCGTCAGCGCCGTTATGAAAGATATTCTTACTATGATAGTTCTTTTAATCGTCGTATTCTATATGGATTTTTATCTTGCCATAGCCGTTTTGATTTTGTTTCCGTTAGTAATATTTCCGGTAACGCTTCTGGGAAAAAAAGCGCGCAGGACAAGCACCGATACGCAGAACGAAATGGGAAACATAACGAAGTTTTTAGACGAAACCATTTCAGGTTTGCGAATGGTGAAAGCCTATAATATGGAAGATTTTGAAATAAAGAGATTTAAAAAGCTCTCCGACAATCTTTACAGATTTTTTATGAGGATGACGAAAATAAGGGGGCTTACAGTGCCGTTCGTAGAACTTATAGGCGGAATTTCGGTTGCCGTTATAATATTTATAGGCGGACTTCAGGTTATAAAATTCGGATATACGCCGGGCAATTTCTTTTCTTTTTTAACTGCTATCCTCCTTCTTTACGAGCCGGTAAAGAGTTTGTCGAGGCTTAACAACAGCCTTCAGGAAGGCATAGCCGCCGGCACCAGAATATTCGGCATATTAGACGAAAAGCAGGAGGAAACCGGAGGAAATAAGCCAGTTCCAAAAGATATAAACATCCTTGAAATAAAAAATCTATATTTCGGTTACGACTTTTGCGGCGGACAAGGCGATACAGTCAATAACGTAGATAATGATAAAAATAATGCCAAAGATAATATAAAAAACGATATTTCCGGCGGCTCAAACGAAGAAAGAGGAAAAGCGTGCGACGAGCATTTCGACCTTAAAAATATAAACATAAAAATCAATAAAGGCGAGATAGCCGCCGTAGTGGGTTTTTCGGGAGCCGGCAAAAGTACGATATCGATGCTTATTCCGCGTTTTTACGAACCGTCTTCCGGCGAAATCGACATTAACGGAATAAACATAAAAGAGTTTAATTTAAAAGATTTAAGGGATTCCATATCTTACGTTTCCCAGAACGTCGTTCTTTTTAACGAAACCGTAAAATTTAATATCGAATACGGAACGAGCGGCAAAAGTATGGAAGATGTAATCCACGCCGCAAAGTTGGCATTTGCGGACGAATTTATTAACAATCTTCCCCAGGGTTACGATACGATAGTAGATGAAGCGGGATTAAGGCTTTCCGGCGGAGAAAAGCAAAGAATTTTAATCGCCAGGGCATTTCTTAAAGACGCGCCCATACTTATACTCGATGAAGCTACTTCTTCTTTGGACGGCGAATCGGAAAAGAAAATCCAGCGGGCGCTGTTCGGCGCAATGGGAGATGTCGCCGGCGAAGCCGGCGAAGGTAAAAATGAGGGAGCCTATGCAGACAAAACAGATTTGCAAGGCGGCTTATCGGATGGACTATCCGGCGGTTTGTGCCGGAATAAAATCGTCCTTATAATAGCCCACAGGCTATCTACCGTGAAACAGGCAAACAAGATTTATGTCCTCGAAAAAGGTGAAATAGCCGAAAGCGGAAGCCATGAGGATTTAATAAAATTGGACGGAATTTATAAAAATCTTCTTTTAAAACAGATGGAATAAAATATAATTGCAAATATAACAATTGTCATTATTATGAATAAAAATAAGACCTATATAGGAATAAAAATAGTAAACGGAACCGTTTACGGCGTAGAACGCCTTACAGATAAAAGTAAAAGCGGAAAACGGGTTTATTTTGAAGAATTGCAAATGTCGGAGCAGAATGCGAAAGTTTTAAAAACGACTTTGCCTGTTTATAGAAAAATATTTTTTATACTTCCACCCGAAATGGTATCTTTTAAAATATTGACTTATCCCTTTAAATTAAAGGGTGCCTCTAATATAGAAATGCTCGCCAAAACGGCGATAGAAGAGTTAACCCCTTTAAACGTCAAAGAGCTTATAGTTTCCAAGCATAAATTATCCGACCATACTTTATTGGTTGAATACGCAAAAAAAGAAACCGTAGCAGGTTTAATAAATAAATATAACCTCGGCGATTTAAACGGCTTGCGGATATATTTCCCTTTTTCCGTATTGTGTAAAACGGGAAAACGTTTTTATTCGGAAGACGGCGCCGATTTTCTGCTAAAATACGACTTTTTGGATAAATCTTACGCCGTTATTTATAAAAACGGAAAAGTCGCGGAGATAATAGATTTAAAACTTAATAACGAATATGACGATGAATTTAAAAATAATGATATAAAAGCCGCAACTACAACTAATATAATAGATCTGAATTATAAAGCACGCGAAATATTTTCCGGTATGAAAGATTTTTATTCCGATTTAATATTTTTAATGGACGATGAACGTAAGCAGGGAAATTTTTTAGGCATTTTTATCAAAATGTTAAATAATTCAAAAGATTCAAGCGTTTTAGAATATTTTAAGATTTCCGATATAATTGGAGACGGTTCGGTTTCGGCTTTTTATGTTAATAATAGCGCGTCATATGCCGTTTTAGCGGCTGTATTAGTATTGATATTCATATGCGTCGGACTCATAGAAGAAAACTATTATAAAAGCGCCGAAAAGACGGTTATAAGCAAAAAGATAAATTTAATTCTGGGAAAATACATGCCCGGCCAGAAGGTATTTTACGAACCGAGATACGAAATTAAGTCCTGTTACGATAAAATAAAAGAAAATTCCGGCGGCGGCAACGACGCTTTTTTAAGTTTTTTAAAATATGCTTCCGAAGAAAAGGGCAATATAAAAAGCTTAAAAATAGACTCGATAAACTATTCGTTTAAAAAATTCGAGTTTAAAGGCAGCATTTCAGGCTATAAAAATCTGCATAAGTTTGAAATTTATCTAAAAAAGAGATATTCTACCGTAAACGTTATAAAATCTTATAAAAATTCAAACGGAAATATAAAATTTGATATTGCGTTAAAATGAATAAATCCCTTATTATAAAAATTAAAAACGGGGTATTAAAAAATATACCTCTTAATATATCCGGCTTTTTAAAAAATAAAGACGGAATATATAAAATTTTATTAAAATTATCCGTTATTTTTATAATATCTATTTTTGCAAGCAACGCCGCTATAAAATTTATTACATATAAAATATTCCAATACGATTTGCAAAAGGCCGGTATAACCCCTAAAACGTTTAACGCAAATTTCGTCGTAAAAAAACCAACTATAAAGCGTTATTCCGATATTTTAAAGTTCAATCCGCTAAACGCCGTCGTAAACGGCCCGCTTTTAAACTTTAATGCAAAAGATTTTACGCCGTCTTTAAATTTAACGTTAATAGGAACTATAAGCGGAAGTTTCGGTTATGCTTTTTTTATAAATAAAACCGACGGCAAAGAACTTTTTATACCGCAGGGAGCGGAAATTAAACCCGGATATTATTTAAGCGCCGTAAAACTGAAAAGCGCCGTAATTTCCGGCTTCGGCAGAAGGTTTACTATATCTTTGGTAAAAATTAAAAACGGAAACGCTTCGGCTTTTTCGTCAAGGCCGTCGGCGATAAATACTCCGCATCCAGCCGGCTCTATGTCGTCTTTAAGTTCCGCAATAAAAAAAACCGGACGTTATTCATATTTAATCGACAGGTCGAAGATTAAAAAGTCGGATTTAAATTCTATTTTCACGCAGATGCATGCGGTTCCTGATATCGCAAACGGCAAAATAATCGGATTCAAAGTCTTAACCGTAGTTCCGACCGGCATTTTTGCATACATGGGATTTCAGCCCGGCGATATAATAAAGTCGGTCAACGGAACTCCGCTTTCCAGCCCCCAGGAAGCCGTAAATTTATTATCCGGACTTATGAACGAAAACAACGTGTCTATAGATTTAACGCAAGGCGCTCAAAATATAACCATGGACTACAGGATAGAATAAAACGAACAGAGTAAAACGAATAAAATAATATGCAATTTGCGTTTAATCCAGGTTTAAATATTTAATTTATTTATTTATTTATTTATTTAATTAATTAATTTATTTATTTTATTTAATTCATATTTAATAATATGATATCTTTTTATCAAAGCTTAATAAAAGGGCGACTTAAAAAGCTTATTTTTGGCAATTTCAAATCCGTTTCCATCGGTTATTCGGAAAGCGGTTTTACCCTGATAGAAGTCTTAATAGCCCTCGTAATACTCGGCATAGCCTTAATACCTCTTCTCGCCGCTCAGGCAAGGGCGGTAGGCGATTACGGTTACGCTAACAATACCGCCTACGAAACCGTTCTTGCCAAAAACATAATGTCCAAAGTTTTCTTGCTAAACGAAATATATATAATGAATAAACAGGAAAAAATACGCGGCGCAAAAGGTTATATAGTCAAAAAATCGATAAGCAAAACCTCCTACCCCGGCATTTATATGATAAAAATAACCGTTTTCAAAAAAGGGCAAAGTTCAAAAAGCGGCGTTACCCTTAAATCCCTTGCACAGTAAGATTTTTGCCTCAAAAAATCACCATAAAATCATCCTTTAATCACCCTAAAAAAATTAGATCGGA
>JAKAKF010000041.1 GCA_021813595.1 bacterium | reverse complement strand
CTTTGCACGAATTAGGATATTTTTTAATTTTTTCTATGTCTTTAATGGTAATTAAACCTTTCAGATTAAAATTATTATCTACGACGAGAAGTTTTTCTATTTTTTTTTCGTGAAGGGTTTTTTTCGCTTCTTCCAGAGTAGTTCCCACCGGAACGGTAACGAGATTTTCCTTGGTCATAACATTTTCTACTTTCTCGTTAAGATTAACGGAAAATCTCAAATCCCTGTTGGTAAGTATCCCGACCAGCCTGTCTCCTTTTACTACGGGAACGCCCGAAATCATAAATTTTTTCATAAGGTCCAGCGCATGCGAAATTTTATCGTCGGGGTTTACTTTTATAGGATTCGTAATCATTCCGCTTTCGGATTTCTTAACCCTGTCAACTTCCGCCTTTTGCTCTTCGATAGTTAAATTTTTATGTATTACGCCTATTCCGCCCTCTCTTGCTAAAGAAATTGCCGTTTTGGCTTCCGTTACGGTATCCATAGCGGCGCTGACTAGCGGTATGTTTAAGCTGATATTGCGGGAGAATTTCGTTTTTAAATCGACGTCTTTCGGAAGTATCTCCGAATAGTCCGGAACTATAAGAACATCGTCAAAACTTAATGATTCCGTTATAATCTCCTTCATTTTCAATTTCCCTCTCTTAAAATTATTATTTATCGTTAAAGGGGGTAGATTTCAAATCTGTCCACTTTAACTAATCAGCCCTTCAAGCAGTCCGCACTCCGAAACCTTAAAGCCTGGAACTCCGAAAAAATCCATACTCTTTAACATTATTGCCGCTCCCGCAAGAACAAGGTCTTCCCTTCCGGGTTCTACGCCTTTAATTTTCAACCTGTCCGCAATTTTTGCATTAATAAATTTTTTGTAAATATCGGCGACGCTTTCTTTCTTCAAGTAATATCCGTTTACTTTAAGCCTGTCGTACCCGACGATTTTTAAATCCACCATGGCAAGAGTGGTTGCGGTTCCAGCGGTGCCAAGAAGAGCCAGAGGCTCAAACGAATATCCGATTTTAAGAATTTCCGCTTTCAGCGAAGATAATTTTCCTTCTATCTCCCGCTCTAATTTTCTCAAGTCTTCCTTAGAAACTGGGTCCGATTTTATAATTTCTTCCGTAAGATGAACGACTCCCATATTAAGGCTGTATTTCCATAGCGGAGCTCCGTTTTTAACGCACGCATATTCGGTTGAACCTCCGCCTATATCTATAGAATAAAACTCTTTTAAATTATCGAAACAGGACGAAATTCCCTTAAGCGTTATAAGCGCTTCCTTTTCTCCGCTTATAATATTAAGTTTGAGCCCGAATTCGTTAAAAAGAATATTTTTTACGTCCGGCGCGTTAGGCGCATCTCTTAGGACGCTGGTGCCGGTTATAACTACGCCGCCCGGTTCGATTCCGTATTCTTTAATCTTATCGGTATATATTTTTAAAGCATCCGTCAGTCTCCTAACGGCTCCTGAGGTTATAATTCCTTCTTTTTTAAAATTTTCTCCCAGCCTGATAATTTTCATATCGACGTATTCCGGGCTTAAAAAATTATTGCCGGAACCGGCTATCAAGCACCTTACCGTATTAGTCCCTATATCTATAGATGCCTTAAAAGGCGGACGGTTTAATTTATCCGCATCCGTCGGCGTTCTATCCTCCGTCCCCGTCTTATCGCGTTTATTCAAGATTCAGCCTCGTTCCAAAATTGCCGATAGAAATTTTTAATTCTGGATTCCCGCCTGCGCGGGAATGACACCAATTGGGTTAAATCTTAAATCACCATATTGTCATTCCCGCGCAGGCGGGAATCCAGATTGCATTATATATTGAAACAATTTTAATAGTCTCTAATAGTGAGTTAAGGTATTAATATATTCCGGCTATTCCCCTCTGTATTTTTTCACGTATTTTACGTAATTATCCGCCGATTCCCTGATGGATTCTATTTCTTTTGCATTCAAATTCTTTTTTATAACGCCCGGAATGCCTGCTACGAGAGAACCGTCGGGAATAACTTCGTTTTCCTTAACCAAAGCTCCAGCCGCTATGATGCAGTTTTTACCGACGCGCGCTCCGGTCAAAACTATGGCTCCGATGCCTATAAGACAGTTGTCGCCTATTTCGCATCCGTGAAGATTAACGCTGTGTCCTATAGTAACGCCGTTTCCTATTATAAGCGGCCCGGTATCGTGCTGTACATGGAGAACGCTGTTATCCTGAACGTTCGTATCGGTTCCTATTCTTATGTAGTTGACGTCTCCCCTCACCACCGAACCGAACCATATGCTCGAACCTTTACCGATTTCGACATCTCCTATGATAACGATATTTTTGCAAAGATATACCGTTTCGTCGATTTTCGGATATTTTCCCAGATAAGATTCTATTATCATAAGCCGATGCAAATCCTCCCATGCACTTTAATCGATTTAAATAAATATTATATAATAATTATAACGCAAATCGATATATAAAACCCCGGCGACTTTTTTAACTCTCTTTTTTAATAAGTATTTTAGAAAGCGACTCTGCTTGCCTTCTTGCCTCTATTACGTCTTCTATGCCGTTTAATTTAAACGGCCTGTGTGCCTGCATGACCTTTTCCACGTTTCGGGCTATTTTATTAAATGGTATCTTTCCGCCAAGAAACGAATTTACAAAAAATTCGTTTGCCTCGCAAAAAACGGCGGGCATGCTTTTCCCCGCCCTCAAAGCATATCTTGCGAGATTCAAAAACGGAAATTTTTCGTTATCGGGCGCAAAAAATTCCAGGCTTCCTATCTCCGCAAGATTAAGCGGCTTCATCAGGCCGTTAAACCTGCGCGGATAGGACAGGGCATAGCCTATAGGTCCCTTCATATCCGCTTCGCCCATCTGGGCGATAACGGAGCCGTCTTTAAATTCTACCATAGAATGAACCGCCGCCTGAGGATGTATTAAAACATCGACCTGTTTTTCGTCGATATTAAATAAAAAACAGGCTTCTATTATTTCAAGCCCCTTGTTAGCAAGAGTGGATGAATCTATGGTTATTTTTTTTCCCATTTTCCACTTAGGATGATTTAATGCCATATCCACGGTAATTTTTTTAAAATCGGCTTTGTTCGTCTTATAAAAAGGGCCGCCGGAAGCCGTCAGGATTAATTTATTTACGTCCGATTTTGCGCCGCATCTTAAACACTGAAATATGGCCGAATGTTCAGAATCTACCGGAATTATTTCGGCATTAGAAGTCTTGGCGGCGGCGTTAAGGATGTCTCCAGCCATTACCATGGATTCTTTATTTGCTAGAGCCAGGTCTTTCCCGGCGGCAAGACTCCGGTAAGAAAGCATAAGACCGGAAGAACCGCTTATGGCGTTTAAAACTATATCGAAAGCGTCGTCTAATACGGCCTCGTGCATACCTTCGTCGCCGAAAGTAAATTTAGTCTCTATACCCTTAAAATTTTTCAGCGCGGTTTTTGCCTTATTCGATTCTGCTCTCGAAGGAAGAACGCAGTATAAAGGGTTAAACCGCACAATCTGCTCTTTTAGTTCCGCCGTAAAATGTCCGGCGGCTATACCTTTCACGGCAAGCCTGTCAGGGTACGCAAGCGCAACCTCTAAAGCATTTTTGCCTATAGACCCCGTAGAACCCGCAAGAAATATATTACGCATATTAAATTAATTTAACCCGTCCGTTTCGAAATTATTTTTTATGGATTCCCGCTTTCGCGGGAATGACGGCAGTTAGATTAAAAGTTCAATGTCTGTATTGTCATTCCCGCGAAAGCGGGAAACGAAGTACAGCCAAGCTCATCCAGTATTTCAACTCCTTAAATAATAGGCCGCTATATAATAAAAAAAAGGCGCCGCAAGTATTAGGCTGTCTATCCTGTCCAGGATGCCGCCGTGACCCGGAATTAAATTTCCGGAATCCTTTTTGTCCCCTATTCTTTTGATTAACGATTCCGTTAAATCCCCCAACATTCCGGCAATAACGGTTACTGACGACAAAATTATAAAAGAAACTAACTCGAATCTTTTATAATCGCCTACGAACATTCTAAAAACCAGTGCGGCGAGAACAGCCGATAAAAAACCTATAAATGCTCCTTCCGTCGTTTTTTTAGGGCTTAGCGGGAAAATCAGCCTATGCCTTCCGAAATGCCTTCCGCCGTAATATGCAAAAATATCGGATGCCCATACCAGTATAAATAATAATAAGAGAAGAAGTCTGCCGCCTGAAAGTTGAAAAATTTTCAGCAGGAACGATACGAGGAAGCCTGCGTAAAATACCGAAAATATATCTATAAATATGCTTTTGCCGAAATCCGTTTTAAAGAAAAGCACGTTTTTTAAGAAAATCAAAAAACCGGATAAAAAAAAGATAAATATGAAAGCGTCCGGTTTTAAAAACGCAAATGAAAAAGCCGTTAATATAGCAAGTATTTCGGGAAGGATAAAATATTTATATCCAGTCAAGTCGAAGATGCCGTATATTTCATATACGGAAAGCGCTGTCAGAACGGCCGATACCAAAAAAAACTCGTATATATCGAGCAGAAAGACAGATAAAATTATTACTATTCCGAATATAATGCCGAATATAAATCTTTTAGGGTCAAACCTAGGTTTTTCCAAATTTTCTTACCCTTTTTTCATAATTTTTTAATGCGGCGGCTAGATTTTTCTTTCTGAAATCCGGCCATAACGTTTTAGTAAAATAAAGTTCAGTATAGGCGGTCTGATAAAGCATAAAATTGGAAAGCCTGTATTCTCCGCTTGTTCTTATAAGAAGATCTGGGTCGGGAATCCCCGCCGTGTAAAGATAAGACGAAAAAAGTCCGTCGTTTATATCTTCGATATTAATTCTGCCTTCTTTGAAATCTTCGGCAATTTTGGAAACGGCGTTTAATATTTCTTCTTTAGAACCGTAACTTAGAGCAAGCGTCAGGTTTAACGCGCCGAAATTTTTTGTTTTTTTTACCGCTTCTAACAGCGCAGATTTTGACTGTTCGGGAATCCTGCCTATATTGCCTATACAATTAAGCCTGATCTTATTTTTAATGAGATAAGGAAGTTCGAGCCTGATATATTCGTCGAGAAGCCGCATTAAAGAATCGACTTCGTCAGCGGGTCTCTGCCAGTTTTCCGAAGAAAAGGCGTAAACGGTAAGATATTTGATTTTATGCTCTATAACGCCTTTTATAACGGATTTTAAAGATTTTATTCCTTCTATATGTCCGTATATCCTGTCTAAATTCCTTTTATTTGCCCATCTGCCGTTTCCGTCCATAATAACGGCGAGATGGTTCGGGATATTTTTAAGGGTCATACTTCGGATATTTCTTTTTCT
>JAKAKF010000124.1 GCA_021813595.1 bacterium | reverse complement strand
TCTTTCCCAGAGCGTAATGACTATTTCGGAAGCCGCCGAGCTGATGAAAAAAGATTTAAACACCTACACTTCTTTCATAAATACGAGATATATCGCCGGAAATAAGGATTTATACGAAGGGTTTAAAACGGGTTTTAAAAACATAGACGCAAAATCAGTTTTTTTAGTAGAACTTATGAAAAACTTAAGAAGAAGGCGCCTTATTAACGTTATGTCCGATAACGGCCTGTTTCTTCTCGAACCGGACGTTAAGGAAGGCATAGGAGGCTTAAGGGATTATTCTTACTGCGAATGGGTCTATTATCTGGCAACCGGCGAATCCCTGCCGTCTCCTTCCGCAGGAGAGGAAGGAGACGCTGCTGCCGAAATGAGGATAATGGAAACGTTAAAGGTTAAAAAAATGGACAGTTCTCTAAACAAAGAGGATATCGCCGATTTTTACGGCGGGAAGAAATTCATATTAAAAACGAGAATAATGATGCATCTGCTTGCGCAGAAAAAGGTCGATAAGCTTACTTTCGATATTCAGGAAAACGTCGCTAACGCTTTTTACTACAAAGACGGAAAGTTTTTAAACAAAATAGAGTATTTTATGCACGACTATTATTTGAATGCCAAGAATATACACAATATATCTAAATTAGTCATCAACCTTCTTATAAAGCCTAGAATACTTATAAGCAGGCATAAAGGAAACGAAAAAACCTGCGTTATTTTAGAAAATAACCTTTATTTAGAAAACGGCTTTATTGCCGTGCGGGACAAAGAGCTTTTTTTGTCCGGCGTTAAAAATATTTTTAATCTGCTTAATTTGTATCAATCGGCGGGCTACATGCTCAGCGCGGAATCCGTCAACCTTTTAAAAATAAGCGGAGAAAAATACCGAAAAATCATTAAGAACAGCGATTTTGCAAAGGATTTTTTTGTAACCCTTTTAAAAAACAAAAAAAGAGTTTATCAGACGCTGCTTCTAATGCACGAAACAAAAATATTAAGCGCGTTAATTCCGGAATTCGAAAAAATAGATTCTCTTTCCACCAATGACGTGTATCATATTTATACGGTCGATGCACATTCGCTTAACGGCATATATTATTTCGAAAATACGGCTAATTTCAAAATCAACGGAGAACTTAAGGAGACATTCGAAGATTTGAGCGCCGAAGATATGCTTATTTTAAATTTTTCGCTTCTACTTCACGATATCGGCAAAGGGTATTCGGCGCATCACGAAGCCATAGGGTCTAAGATAGCCGTAAAGGTTGCAAAAAGGCTAGGTCTGAGTGAGAGCGTCCAAAACTGCATAGGTTTTTTGATATTAAATCATTTTCTTCTTCCCCTTACTTCAGAAAGGAGGGATATCCACGACCCCGCGACTATCAAATCCGTTGCGGGCACCGTTAAGGACGCAAGAAGATTAAAACTGCTTTTTATCGTGAGTATCTGCGATTCCATGGCGGTTTCTAAAACGAGATTTAACTCGTGGCGAAAAATGCTTCTGACGGAGCTTTTCGATAGGACGCTGTCGTATTTCAAAAATACGGAAGAATATTTCAAAAGCGATATGTATTACATAGATAATACAAGCGAAACCGCAAAAAATCTGAAAGGCAAAAGGGGTTATAATTTTCTTAACGGCATCGACGATTTAAAAGGTTTCATAACGGATTTCGTAAACCGGTTTTATTCTCCAAATAAATATTTAACCAGAGAAAGCGCTGAAAATATTTTACTGCATTTAAAATTATTTTCAAAAATTTCGCCCCGCCACAGATTTAATTTTGTCGCAAAACCTCATATCGGCGAAGATTATTACGAGATAATTATCTGCGGCGAGGATAAAAAGACTATGTTTTCCGACATAACGGGAGTACTTTCCTATTTCGATTTTAATATAATGAGCGCGGATATTAATACAAGAAAAGACGGAAGGTTTATCGATACGTTCTTCGTAAACCATATATATAAAAAAGTTGACGGCAGTATCGACTGGCATAAACTGCGGAATACCTTTTTTAACGTGTTCAACGGCAATATATCGCTCGAAGATATGCTTAAAAACAAGAGAAAAAGCGAAAGTTTATATAAAAAAGCCGGACCGCGCGTTTCAAATTCGGTGGAAATTTATAATAATATAAGCGGCGAATTTACGGTAATTGAAATTCAGGCTTTAGACAGGAAAGGGCTTTTATACGATATAGGAAGAATTTTTAACGTTTTCGACATAAGCATATTCGCTTCTAAGATAACGACCCAGGGCAATAAAGCGTTTGACACGTTTTACGTAAAAAACGGCCAGGGCGGCAAAATCAGAAATCTGCTTTATATAAGGAAAATCAAACAGGCGGTTATAGACGGAATTTAATTGGCTTGACTAAACATAAGCCGGTGTGATAAAAATAATATATCATGGCATTAGAAGCTAAGACAAAAACTTTTGCGGAAATTTATGAATCTCAGGGTCATTACGGCGAAGCGTTAAATATTTATATAGACCTGCTGAAAGAAAACCCGTTAGACGAAGAATCCGCGGATAACGTCAAGAGACTGCAATCGTTAATTAAAGAAGCAAAAGACGGGAAGAAAAGAGCGGCCGAAACTCAAATATCCGCTCTGGAAACTTTTTTGCAAAAAGCATACGCCTACAGAGAAAAAAATGCTTAAAAGGACATTAAACCGCCTTTATGTTTAATATTTCCGATATGATATCGCGGCTGGCTGAAAGACAAGCCTGCGGTATTCTGATAAAAAAGCCTTCCAATATTTTTTATATAACCGGTTTCTCAGGCGAAGGCTATGCCTATTTTACGCGCAAAGGCGAAATAATTCTTTACGCGGACGGCAGATATTCCGAAAGGGCGTCTAAAGAATGTTTTGCCCGCGTAAAAATCGTCGGAATAAAAGAAATTTATAAAGATATAGCCGTCGACATACTAAAAAGAAACGCCTGCGCCGGCGTTGCGGATGTCAAACGCGGAAATGCCCCTGCCGATACCGTAATGTTCGAGTCTGATTATATTACCTGCGACGAGTATGCCTCGTTTAAAGAGGAATTTAAAAGTAAAATTAAAATGATTCCTGCCCGCAATGCTTTGTCAAAAATAAGGTCTATAAAAGACGAAATAGAGCTGAATTATATTTTAGAAGCTGTTTCCATAGCCGAAAAATCAATGCTAGACGCTTTGGCTAATTTAAAAGAAAAAGTTTGCACGGAAAAAGATTTGGCGCTTACTTATAAAAAAAACTTAATGGAGCGCTTTTCTAAAGAATCTTTCGAAACAATAGCGCTTTCCGGCAGAAATTCAAGCCTGCCGCACGGTATGCCTTCGGATAAAAAAATAGATGAGAAAAACGTTTTATTGTGCGATTTCGGAGCGGAACTAAACGGTTACAAAAGCGACGAAACTTTTACCGTACATCTCGGAAATCCGGACGGCAGGTTTTTAGACGTTTACGACACTGTTTATTCCGCACAGCAGAAGGCTATTTCTAAAATAAAGCCTGGCGTTAAATTCAGCTGTTTAGATAAAATAGCAAGAGATTATATAGAAAAAAGAGGCTACGGAAAATACTTCACGCATTCTTTAGGCCACGGAGTGGGGTTGGATATACATGAATATCCGTATATAAGCAAAAAAAACGGCGATACAGTTAAAGAAGGCATGGTATTTACTGTGGAGCCAGGAGTTTATATTGAAGGCGAGTTCGGCGTTAGAATCGAAGATATGTGTTATGTGGAAAAAGACGGAGCGAGGGTTATTACCAATATTAAAAAAAATAAATGCGGCATTGAAGGTTTAATTTAATTTTTATAAAAATTAACGGCATAAAATTAATAGTTGATTTTTATTTCGCATTGTTTTAAATTAATAGGCATTGGAAATAGAAGATAAATAAATATGAAAAACAGAGAAACGGAGGTTTAATTAAGTGTATTCCACTACCGACTTTAAAAAAGGGCTTAGAATAGAAATGGAAAAAGAGCCTTACGAAATTATCGATTTTCAACACGTAAAGCCCGGAAAAGGCGGGGCTTTCGTCAGGACAAAATTGAAAAGCCTGATTTCCGGAAAGGTAATAGACAGAACTTTAAGGGCTGGCGAAAAGGTCGAAACGCCTAATATAGAAGAAAAAAATATGCAGTATCTTTATGATGAAGGAAGCAGTTTTGTTTTTATGGACAACGAAACGTACGACCAGGTGCATATAGACAAAGAGGCATCTTTAGAAAGCGCAGGTTTTTTGCTTGAAAATATCCACGTAAAAATTTTGTATTATAACGGCAAGCCTATAAACATCGAAGTTCCCAATTTTATAGATTTAAAAATAGCCCAGACGGAACCGGGACTCAGAGGCGATACGGTTTCTGGGGCTACTAAGCCCGCCACTCTTGAAACCGGGCTTGTAATAAGCGTTCCGCTGTTCTTAAACGAAGGCGATATTATAAAAGTCGATACGAGAACAAAAACGTATATAGAAAGAGTAAGTTCTAAATGACGGCCGGCGGCGGCAACTGTAATTAATGATAAGAATAATAACGGTGAGCGCGGCGAAAGAAGAAAAGAGGAAAATATTATGAACATTAAAGACATAAAAGACCTGGTAAAGTTTATTAAATCAAATAAGCTTAAAGAGTTTTATTATAAAAAAGGCGATGAAGAAGTTAAAATTACGTTAAGCTCTGACGAGATTTATAAACGCGGCTTAAAAAGCGTAATTTCCGATAAGAAAGAATATTCCGCTCAGATTTCCGGCGGCGAACAGGCCGAACTTGCAAAATTTGCCGCATACAGGGCTAAGTCTATAGAAACGGAAATAACGCCCGCCGTTAAAAACGAACATCTTAAGGAGATAGTATCGCCGTTCGTAGGTTCGTTTTACAGGTCGGCTTCTCCGGATAAGCCGCCTTTCGTGGAGGTTGAATCCATAGTAGAGAAAGGAAGTCCCGTTTGCATCGTCGAAGCGATGAAGATAATGAATGAAATAGAGGTCGATATCAAGTGCAAAATAGTATCTATCCTTGTCGAAAACGGTCAATTGGTAGAGTTCGGACAGCCGTTGTTTCTCGTAGAACCCCTTTAACGGATACATAGTGAGCTGTTATATAAAAGGACGGGCTTGAATACCCGCCGCCTTAATAATAAAGTCTTAATAATAAAAAATAATACGATATTAATATGTTCAGAAAGATTTTAATAGCCAATAGAGGCGAGATTGCGGTCAGAATCATCAGGGCTTGCAAAGAGATGGGTATAAAGACGGTTGCGGTATATTCGACCGCCGACAGGGACAGCCTTCATGTAAGATATGCCGACCAGAGTATATGCATCGGACCTCCGCCTTCGTCTAAAAGTTATCTAAATATATCTTCCATAATATCGGCGGCCGAAATAACGGACAGCGAAGCCATACATCCCGGATACGGTTTTTTATCGGAAAATTCTAATTTTGC
>JAKAKF010000186.1 GCA_021813595.1 bacterium | reverse complement strand
TTATGAAATAAGCGGAGATATGGATACGCCTATATCCATATTTTCTTCTTTCCACCAAGAAAAGTGCGCATTTTTTTTTGAAAGCACAGAAGGCGTAGGGAAATGGGGAAGATATTCTTTTATATGTTTAAATCCTTTATTGACTGTCCGTCTTTATAAAGATGAGATTGACGTTAATAATTTTACGGGCTGTAAGTTTGAGTTTAAGGAAAATATTAGCCTTAAAGATTTAAATGAAGATATTTTTGCTTATATAAAGAAAATTCTCTCCGAATTCAATATCTACAAAGAAAACCTTTCGGAAGAGTTTATAGGCGGGCTATTCGGCTATTTAGGATATGAAGTCAGCGGACTTATTGAAAAATTGCCTCCTGTTAAAAAAGACGTTACCGATGTTTATGATCTTTTTTTTATGCTTCCTAGAGATGTTATAGTTTACGACGGATTAAATCAGGTTATTAAGGTAGTATCCTATATATTCAGGGACAATTCAGGTGAAGTAAAACTAAAACAGGAGTATGATTCGGCCCTTAAAAGAATAAATAAGATAACAGAGATCATAGAAAAAAGAGACTCAGTATTATTAAAAGAAGCTAAAAAACTTAAAAAATCCGATATAGAAATTATTGACGAGACTGGTTTTGACGAATTTAAGCAAAATGTTTTAACCGCAAAAGAATATATACTACGTGGAGATATATTTCAGGTACAGATTTCCCGCAGAAAAAAAATTATTAATCCTCCGGACCCTTTTCTTTTTTATAGGGCGCTTAGGCTTGTTAATCCTTCTCCTTACATGTTTTATCTTAAAATTAACGATTTCGTAATTACCGGCTCTTCCCCTGAGAATTTAGTGAAACTATCCGGCGGAATTATTGAAACGAGGCCGATAGCCGGCACTATTAAAAGAGGCGAAAATCCTGTAGAAGACGAATATCTTGCCTGCAAACTGCTTGACGACCCGAAAGAAAGGGCGGAGCACATCATGCTTGTAGATTTAAGCAGAAACGATATAGGAAGGGTATCAAAAAGGGGCTCTGTTAAGATAGATAAACTTATGTATATAGAAAAATATTCACATGTACAGCATATAGTTACAAGCGTTCTTTCCGAAATTAAAGAAGGAGACGACGCATTCGATCTTGTCAGGGCTTCTTATCCGGCCGGTACTGTTACCGGTGCGCCTAAAGTGAGGGCAATGGAAATAATAAACGAACTTGAGAAATCAAAAAGAGGAGTTTATGCAGGGGGCATCGGTTATTTCGGTTTTTTAGAAGACGGCATGTGTAATAAAATGGAATTTTGCATAACTATAAGGACTGCGCTGTTTAAAAAAAATGCGGCTTATATTCAGGCGGCCGGCGGAATAGTCCATGATTCTACGCCCGAAAATGAATTTGCCGAGACCGAAAATAAATTAAGGCATCTTATAACCGCTTTTAATATGATAGAAAGATTCAACTAAAATTATGGTCTTAGTTATAGATAATTACGATTCTTTTACTTACAACATCGTTCAATATATCGGAGAAATGGGGTTTGATACAGTTGTATTCAGGAACGATGCATTAGGCGTTTCTGATATTATCAAAATGAATCCTGAAAAAATTGTTATCTCTCCCGGTCCAAAATCGCCGTTAGAAGCGGGAATTACCGTTGAAGCCATTAAAAATTTTTATTCGACAATTCCCATACTGGGAGTTTGTCTTGGACATCAGGCAATTGGCTACGCATTCGGCGCCGAAATAATACGCGCAAAAAATGTTATGCACGGAAAAGTTTCATCCATAAAACATGATTCGTCTTTAATATATAAAGACGTACCGGATCCTTTTGAAGCCACGAGGTACCATTCCCTTATTATTAATAAAAAAAACCTGCCGGAAATCATAAAAGTAACGGCGACAAGCTTGGACGACAACGAAATTATGGGGATTGAGGTGAAAGGCTCTAAAGTTTACGGCGTGCAATTCCATCCCGAATCTGTACTTACGTCATACGGAAAGCAAATAATTAATAATTTTTTGTCGGTTTAAAATATATGGAAGAAAGTTTTATTAAAGAATTATTAGACCGGGTTGTTAATAATAACAATTTTACAACGGACGAATCATATCGGATTTTTAATGCGATTTTAAAAGGGGAGCTTACTAACGGACAAATAGCGTCCCTACTTACGTCTTTAAAAATTAAAGGCGAAACAGTTGAAGAGATTGCAGGCGCCGCTCTTGCTATGAGAGAAAATGCCGTTGCCGTAAATATTAAAGATGAATATAGAGCTGCGTTGGTGGATATCGTCGGAACCGGAGGCGATTGTAAAAATACCTTTAATATCTCCACCTGTTCCGCTTTAATCGCAGCAGGAGCCGGAGTTAAAATAGCAAAACACGGAAATTACGCAGTTTCTTCAAAATCCGGAAGTGCGGACGTACTGAAAGAATTGGGCGTAAATATAGACCTAGATTCCGAAGGAGTGCTCAGGTCGATAGAGTATGCAAATATAGGTTTTTTATTCGCTCCCAAATTTCATACCGCAATGAAATATGCCGCTCCGGTAAGAAAAGAGTTGGGATTTAAGACTATTTTTAATATACTGGGTCCTTTAACAAATCCGTTAGGCGTTAAAAAACATATAATAGGAGTCTATTCCGGCGATTTATCTAAAAAAATAGTCGAAGCGCTGAAGATATTGAACTCAGGGAAAGCGTTCATAGTTCACGGCAGGGATGGGATAGACGAAATCAGCCTTTCGGCGTTAACGGATATTTACGAATTAGATGAGGCGGGCAACTGTAAATGTTTCGAATTCAATCCTGAAGAATACGGATTCAGCTTTTACCACGAGAATGAATTTAAATCTTTATCGGTTGCCGAAAATGCAAAAATTATATATGATATTATAACCGGAAATAAAAGTCCCAAGGCAGACCTTGCAGTTTTAAACGCCGGGTTTGCGATTTTAGCCTCTGGCAAAGCGGATAATTTATACGTTGCTTTTGATGAAGCAAGGAGTTCGATTGAATCGGGCAATGCTTTAAAATCTTTACGAAACCTTATTGAAATATCCAATAAATAAGTATTAAAATATAAATATGATATTAGACGACATTTTAAAAGAAAAAAGAAAAGAAATAAAAAAATTCAAAGCGTCTATCGATGAAGAGGATTACAGAAATAGAGCATTTTCCGCTTTTAACGGATTAAGAAGCTTAAAAAATGCCTTAAAACCGAGATCTAACGGCGAAGCGGTTTCATACAGAATTTGCAGTATAATTGCCGAAGTCAAGAAAGCTTCCCCATCCAAGGGTCTTCTATCGTCAGATTATAAGCCAGACGAACTTGCTGTTATTTATGAAAAAGGCGGGGCGAGCGCTATTTCCGTTCTTACAGATAAGAAATTTTTTATAGGCAGTCCGGCAGATATTTCAAAAGTAAGAAAATCGGTAAAACTTCCGGTTTTAAGAAAAGATTTCATAATCGACGAAATTCAGGTTTTTGAATCCAAAATAATAGAGGCGGATGCGATTCTTTTAATTATCAAAGCATTGTCGGAGGTTCAATATAAAAACCTTCTGTCTCTTGCCGCAGAACTTTCTTTAGACGTTCTTACCGAAATATCCGATGAAAAGGAACTTGAGACGGCCTATAAATATAATGCCGAAATTATCGGTATAAACAGCAGGGACTTAAGGACTTTTAAAACCGATTTGTTCAAAACCGCCGCTTTAGCCGAAAAAATACCTCCGGGAAGATTGATTGTGGCGGAAAGCGGTATTAACGGAAGAGGAGATATAGAAATGCTTATGAAAAGAGGCATAAACTCTTTTCTTATAGGAGAAGCCCTTGTTACTTCAAGCGATGTTTCAAAAACTTTAAAAGACTTTTTATCGCCTTATTCTATGAATAATTATGTGTAATAAGGCAAATATAAAATTTTGATGCCCTATATTCCTAAAATTAAAATATGCGGTATAACTAATATAGATGATGCCTATAATGCTTTAAAGCTAGGCGCGGATACTATAGGTTTTATTTTTTACGAGAAATCAAAAAGGTATATACCTGCCGAAACCGCAAAAATAATTATAAAAGAACTTAGAGAAACTGCAGGGAAAAATCTTAAAAATTTCTTATCCTTTAAAAGAAATATTATAATTACCGGAGTTTTTGTAAACGAGAATCCGGAAAAAATTAAAAAAATAGCAAGAGACGTCGATATCGACATAATTCAGTTATCGGGAAACGAATCGTTAAACTATATAGAAGAATCGGGTATAGATAAAAATATAATTTTAAAAGCGGTACACGTTAAAGAGGAGGCGGACCTGGATATAATTTATCGATACAGGGAAGCAGGCGTTAATGTCTTAGTAGATGCGTTTGTTGGAGAGGGTGAGTTCGGAGGAACAGGCGTACAGATAAATCTGGATATAATGAAAAATTTAAACGCCGGCGATTTAATTATAGCGGGCGGAATAGGTCATGATAATATAGAACTTATAATTAAATCAATCAAGCCATACGGAATAGACCTTTCTTCAAAAATAGAAGATTTACCCGGAAAAAAGAATTACGACAAGATGGCGCTATTTTTTAAAAATTTTAGGAGAGCTTTATATGCAGCTGCCTGATAAAAAAGGTCATTTCGGCGAATACGGCGGAAGATATATTTCGGAAACATTAATGCCTGCCGTTATAGAACTGGAGCTATTTTATAAAAAGATAAAAAACGATAAGGAATTTATAAAAGAATTTAATTATTATCTGAAAAATTACGTGGGCAGGCCAAGCCCTCTGTACTTCGCAAAAAGGCTTTCCGATGTTTATAAGTCGGATATATATCTTAAACGCGAAGACTTAAACCACACCGGAGCCCATAAAATAAACAATACTATAGGACAGGCATTGCTTGCCGTGAAGATGGGAAAAAAGCGGATTATAGCCGAAACCGGAGCGGGACAGCACGGAGTGGCTACGGCTACCGTCTGCGCTTTATTCGACCTAGAGTGTGAAGTATTTATGGGCAAAAAAGACGTAGAAAGACAGAAACAAAACGTCTTTAGGATGGAGCTTCTCGGAGCAAAAGTAAATCCGGTGGAATCAGGCTCTCAGACTCTAAAAGACGCTATGAATGAGGCATTGAGGGACTGGATTACGAATATAAAAACTACTTATTATATGATAGGGACGGTTGCGGGTCCGCACCCATATCCGTTAATAGTCAGGGATTTTCAATCAGTAATAGGAAAAGAAGTCCTGAAGCAGCTTAAAAAATTGCCAGATATTTTAATAGCATGCGTAGGCGGCGGCAGTAACGCTTTGGGCCTATTTTATCCTTTCTTTAAATACTATCAAGTCGATATGTACGGCGTAGAGGCAGGAGGTTGCGGCATTGAAACCGGCATGCATGCCGCTTCGATTTCCGGAGGCGCTCCGGGAGTTTTACACGGGAACAAAACT
>JAKAKF010000272.1 GCA_021813595.1 bacterium | reverse complement strand
CGTTCTTTTCTTTTAAACCCAGATACAGGCCGGCAAATGCGGCGTACATAATAATTATGAATAAAAACGGCGAAATTATGCCGGCTTGAGATATTATAAATAAAAAAAAGTTGGATAAAAAAATGCTGAAGTTTTCGTATCCGCCGGATAGCGTTAAAAGATGTCTGAAAGACACGAAATCGTTAGAATAATTCCATACTATTACGGGCGCAAACATAACAGCGGATATTAAAAAAGCCAGATATGGTTCTTTTCTTAAAAAATATTTTCGGTGTTTTTTGCTCAACAGAAGGAAAATAAAGACTATTAAGTATATAAAGACCGCAGTATATTTGCTTAACAATGCAAATCCTGTAGAAATACCGATTAAATACCAGTAATAATTTTTTTCCGTAATTACAAGATATACGAGGAGCAGAACGGTCAATGAAAAAAACAGCATCTGCAGGTTTCCGTAAACTATCAGTACGGAGCCTACGTTAAATATAGGTATGGCGTTTAACAGCACCGCCCAGATTAACGAATACAGAGACTTTCCCGTTATTTTTTTTAACGCGGCAAATACAAAAAACGATAGCGACAGCGATATTACCGGAGCGGCGAGTCTTACGAAAAACTGCGAGTTTAATTTTCCGAAAAGCGTCGTAAGGGCTATAGTATAGGCAATCATAGGCGACATATCGTAATAAGAAAAGGAGAGATGCCTCGACCATTGCCAGTAATATGTTTCTTCGGGAATCAGGTCTATTTTCGTTATGAGTATAAGCCTGACGACAAAAAGAATGAGCAGGACGAAGAAAAAAGAATATGCGGCTATTTTGTTTTTGTTCATAATTTATAATTTTTTTTAGAAACATTATACGATTTTTGAATTTAAAATCAAACCAAAAAGATTATAATTTTTATAAAAAATAATAAAAAACTTGACTTTCAATTTAATTGAGGTTATCTTAATAATATTATTAAAGATAATATTATTAAAGCAGGCTCTTAAAAAGCCGATATATACTATATAAGTATAATTCTCTACGGGGCTAATATGGCTTTAAAATTAGGCATCGGTTCGAAAACTGGCGTCGGAGTCGATATAGGCTCTAACTCTCTTAAAGTTCTCGAATTGTCCAAGTCTGGACGCAAATATTATATCGATGCTCTTGACGTAATAGACCTGCCTGCGGGCGCCGTCGGCGGCGGCACTGTAAACGACCCCGCTTCGGCCGCCTCCTATCTTAAAAGCTCTTTTTCCAAACTCGGCATCGGCGAAAAAAAAGTCGCCATAGGAATACCTTGTAAACATGTCATAATAAAAACCATAGAAATGCCTAAAATGAAGCCTAACGAGCTTGATTCTTCGATATATTACGAGGCCCAAAGATATATTACTTACGATATTAACGAGGTATTTCTGGATTACATCGTTTTGGGCGATTCTCCTAACGATGCCGGCAGCAATCTAATTATGATAGTTGCGGGAAAAAAAGATATTATCGATAATCAGATGAATTTTATTCATCAATGCGGATTGAATCCCGCAATAGTGGACGTCGATTGCATAGCGCTGGAAAATATGTTTAATTTTAATTATCCGGAAGAATTCGACGAATTGACGGCCATAGTAAAAATAGGAGCGTCGGAAACGAACGTCCATGTGCTTCAGAAGGGCGTAAATTTATTCAGAAGAGATATACCCATTGGCGGGATGAATATCACGGAAGAAATAGCAAAAAAATTTCAGATAGATGCTAACGAAGCGGAAAATATAAAAATCGGCAATTTAGGCGGCAGAGGCGAAGATTTTAAATCCGATTATTCGATATACCTAGATATGATACTGTCGAGGGTAACGTCGGAAATTCAAAGAACGATAGATTATTTTGCCGCAAACAACGACAAGCAGTATCCCAAAAAAGTTTATCTGACCGGAGGTTCAAGCAAATTACAGGGTATTTTGGAGGATATAGAATCAAAAACAAATATTCCGGCGATTAATATAAATCCTTTTAGAAATTTGCTGTTCAAACAGGATATCGCAGACGATAAGAGCCATTTTTTTGCCGTCGCGGTCGGATTGGCATTAAGGGGAGTAGATTAAATTGATTAAGATTAATTTAAATAAAAAACCCAAAAAGATAAAAATAAGAATAGAAACCGGCGGTCTGCGGAATTTGCTGGTTTTTTTGATAGTTCCGGCAGTTCTTGCCGCTATAGCAGTCTTCTTTCTTCAATATTCCATTGATAATAAAATCGGCGGCTTAAACCAAAGCATAAAGACCTATAACGAAAAGACCGCAATGCTAATGCCTAAGGTAAGAGAAGCAAACTCGTTGAAAGCAAAAGAATCGCGAATTCTCGAGAAGATTAACGTCATTAAAACTCTAAAAAAAGAGCAGATGGGTCCTATAGGATATATTTACTATATTACGGCGGCAATTCCAAGATTTGCATGGATTGATTCTTTAAAATCTAATAAAGGCTTGCTTTCCGTTACCGGAATAGCTTTGGACGGACAGGTAGAATCGATATTTATGAACAATTTGAGCCAAACCGGCTTTTTCGGCGGCGTGAGTCTTCTCCAGACTTCGGAAGTCAAAAAACAGGGTTTAAGGCTTCAAAGTTTTGCTTTAACTATGAACGTAAAAGGGAAGAGATAGGGCGGGGCGGCGCAATAGAATGGATATTAAATCGATTAAATCGAAAATCAATTTCGGCAATCCGGCGGTTCTCGGAACGGTTATTAGCATTATTTTATTTATAGCGATAATGGGGATATACTATTATTTCGTCTATTCGGGACTGAGGGCGAAAGCCTTGCAAAAACAGACCGAATTGAGCGGGATAACCGCAAAATATAATTCGTACTTGGCGACGGTCAGAAGCTATCCCGCGTTATTAAAGCAGTATAAGAAACTAAATAAAGAATTTGCGGGGCTTCTTGAGGAACTTCCGTCGAAGAAAAACATACCTCAGCTTTTAATGAAAATTTCAAACTATGAAAAAGCCCTGAATCTTAATTTAAAAATGTTTAAGCCTGAAAAAGGCGCCGCCAAAGGTTTTTATGAAACCGTCCCGTTTTCTATGAATATAAGCGGAGATTTTTATAACGTCTATAAGTTTTTTTATAAGCTTGCGGTTATGAAAAGAATAGTAGATGTGCATAACGTTGCTATTTCAAGGGCTTCCAAGGGACATAAGGTTTCGGTTTCTTTCAACGGAACGGCTTTTTCTTTTATAGGAGCTCCTCCGGCTAAGCCTCCCGTTAAAACGGCGGCGAAGGCGCCTGCGGTTAAAAAACCGTGAGAAACGACGTGAAACTTTTATTTGCGGGAATAAGAACAAGAGGTATGAAATGGATATAAAAAGAATAATCGGAAAATCGGCGTCAGCGGCCTTAATCGTTTTTGCCGTTTTTTCAGTTTTTAAAAGCGCGCTTTGTTTTGCCGGGACTAATAAAAACGACAGCAATAAAAGCGTTGCTGCGGCCACCGTCAAACCCGGCGTCGCATATCCTTATTATTTAAAGAGAGACCCGTTCCAGACGTTTTTATATACCCAAAAACACGTTACGTCGTTCAAAGCGGGCGAACTGCCTCTTCTGCAATACGGCATTTCATCGCTAAGGGTAGTTGGCATTATGAACAGGAGGGGAAAATATTTTGCGATGCTGCAAACCCCGGATAACAGGTCGTATATAATCACCGTAGGTTCGTTAGTCGGCGTAAACAGGGCAAGGGTGGTTTCGATAAACGGAAGCGAGGTAAATTTGGTCGAAAGGACATATAATATTCTCGGACAAATGCGCTCGATGAACGTCGTTATGGGATTAAAATAAATAATTGCAGGATAAGAACAAGATTTTGAATTATAATAATTAAAACGAGGAAAATAATATGAAAAAGCGAACATTCTTTTTAACGGTTTTGTTTGCATTCGGGGCATTTATATACGTTATATACGGGGCGGCGCTTGTATATGCCGGACAGGGCGGCGGGAGCGGAACGGCGGTTGCCGCGCCGGCGGGAGTTCAGCCGGTTGTATCCGCATCGCCGTCATCGTCTATGTCGGCAGGCGGTTCTCCCCAAACCCAAACCGTTAAAAAATTCTTCTTAGACCCTACGGATATGAGGGTCAGCTTCGATTTTCAGAATGCAAGCGTAGTCGATGTCATAAGAATGATTGCAAAAGTTTCCGACATGAATGTCTTGATAGGTTCCGACGTAAAGGGAACCGTTACGATGAAAATGAAAAGAGTTCCGCTAAAAAATATTTTGTCTCTCATACTCGAAGCATACAGTCTTGGAATGGTTAAAAAAGACGGGATATATTACATAAACTCTACCGCAACTATAGCGTCCGTGGTTTCGGCCGAGAAAAAGGCAAGAGCGATTTCGGAGCATAAGGTAACAAGGCTCGTTCCGATTAACTATGTTTCGGCAAGCGGGCTGATGGCAAAAGTAAAATCGGTTTTAAGTTCGCAGGGCAGGGTTATTTACGATAAGTCGCTACACTCTTTGCTGATTACGGATATCCCTAATCATGTCGCAAAAGCGGTAAAATTAGTGAAAATGCTTGATAAGAGAACGCCTGAAGTCGAGATTGTCGCAAAAATGGTGGAGGTCAGCAAAAACTATTCCAACCAGCTTGGCATAAACTGGAACGGCAGTTATCTCGGCTCGGCTCCGACTTCTTCAAACGCCGCGGTATCGCCTAATTATTTCAGCGGAGAAACTACAGGAACGCCTTCGGGTCCGGGACTGAGCCCGACGCTTACGACGCAGCCGTCGGCAGGAACTTTTACAGTCGGAATATTAAACTCTTATGCCAGTATAAACGCTACGCTTCAGGCGCTGGAAAGTTTGTCTAAAGCAAAATCCATTGCTTCGCCTAAAGTAGTCGTTCTTAATAACCAGACCGCCACTATAGAAAAGGGTCAGACGCTTTATCTGCCCGGCGTAGCCGGAGTCGGCGCTACAGCCGCTCCGCAGGCGATTACCGCGCAGATTTCGCTTCAGATCACTCCCCATATTATGGCAAACGGCAACGTAAAACTCGTTATAAACTCGTCTAATAATACGGTCGCTCCACCCGTTTCAGGCGCGCAGGCTACCCTTGACACGGAAAGCGCAAATTCAACCGTTATAATTAAAAACGGACAGACAGTAGTTATAGGCGGAGTTTATCAGATGAGCAAAACCGTTACTAATAACGGAATTCCTGGACTTATGAGCATTCCTCTTCTGGGCTGGCTTTTTAAATCGCAAAATATAAGTTACTCCAAGGACGAGCTTATGATATTTATTACGCCGAGAATAATAAACAGCTAAATATTGAGAGATAAATATTTATTAGAAAAAAGGAATGTAAAAAAAGGTGCCGGAATTGAATTCCGGCACCTTTTTCTGTTATTTTCGCCTTTTTTTTATTGTGTTTTTTTGATAAAATTAACCAATGTTGATAGACGTTCA
>JAKAKF010000005.1 GCA_021813595.1 bacterium | reverse complement strand
TTAAATACAAAACCGTGACTATGACTTTCTGTATAATAAAATTTACGAACGCTATAGACATCTTATATTATGGGGACAGAATTCAATTCTGTCCCCGTCTCCTTATTGAATGTATTATTTAAAACTCTGCACTAAAGAGCCTATTACTAAATACCAGCCGTTGACCATGACAAAAAGCATAAGTTTAAAAGGAAGCGATATCATTGTAGGCGGCAGCATTAACATTCCCATAGACATTAAAAGACTCGATACTACAAGGTCCAATATTAAAAATGGCAGATATATAAGAAAGCTGATCTCGAACGCAGTCGTAAGCTCGCTCACTATGAATGCAGGTATAAGCACGTAAGTCGGCACGTCTTTCGGCGACCTGATATTTTTAAGTTTAGACATTTTAACGAAAAGCTCAAGGTCTTTAAGCCTCGTCTGTTTCAGCATAAAACCCCTGACCGGCCGTATCCCTATTTTATATGCCCTTTTAATTCCGATAGAACCTTTCGTATAAGGGATATAAGCATTTTTATATACGGAATTGATAACCGGAGCCATAATAAAAAAAGTCAGAAAAAGGCTCAATCCTATAATTACCTGATTCGGCGGCTCGGTCGAAAGACCCAGCGACGTCCTGAGGAAAGACAGGACCACTACTATCCTGACGAAAGACGTCATCATTATCAATATGGAAGGGGCTATGGAAATGACCGTAAAAATAAGAAGTATCTGAATCAGCATAGATACCTGCGAATGCTGGGGATGCCCGGTCATCGTTATAGCCGGTAAAGCTAAAAGCGACGAATTTTTAAAACTTTTTAGAGTTGCCATTGCTCTCCATTAATCCTTTTAATCTTTCTTCTATATCGAAAAATACGTTATCGGCTTTATTTTTAAATTTTGCTTCGTTTATATTTTTTATTTTATTTATATTCGCATACTGTTCAGCTTTTATCTTGCGATAAGGTTCGTTAATTTCGCCGCCTCCGTTATTAACCTGCTCCCGCATTGCATCAGCAAATTTGCCATAAGATTTGGCGGTAACGGAAGGACTTGGACTTGCGAAAGCGGCGGCTTCTCCGGCAAACATCGAAGCATTGCTCTGCTCTGCGCCTGTTTTCAATATTCCATTGGCATCTGTATCTATACCGGCATTCGCGTTAAAGCCGCCGGTGCCGCCGGCAACTTTATAAAAAGTTCCTTTAAGTTGTCCTATAACCTGAATATTCGACTGCGACACCCCGACAAGAAAAAATTCTTTGTTTACTTCTATTAAAAGAATGGATTTTTTATTTCCAAGATTAATCGAGGATACTATCTTAAGGTTGTTAGGCTTTTCCTTTACCGAAATACGGTTCTTAAGTTTATTCATAAGAAAATATGCGCCGTAAATAAGTCCGATAATCAATGCAAGATAAACGGCGGTTTTCACCGCTTCGAAGCCCATATTTAATTTAGGCTGGCGTTTTGCAAGGAAAGAGCTTCCTCCTAACGTATTATTTTTGGGCGGCGGAGGCGAACCTGCCGGAACTGCTGAGGCGGTCGCCGCTGGCGACTGCTGTTCTGCGGTTTTGACCGCCTGCTTTATTTTATTTTTTTGCGCGGGTAATTCTTTGCCGACGTTTTTAAATAAATCCCCCGAAAAAGTATGGTTTATTTTAATTATAAAATAGCTTCCGTAAAAAGTCGCATAAGTATCTTTTTGGGCTATTTTAATATTTTTATGAAAATAGATTACAGCGTTCAATTCCGAATTTTCGGCAGGTATAATCTCTACTGCTTTAAAGAGCCTGCTGTTATGAAATTTGATAAATTTAGCGCCCATTCCCGATTGCGCGTTTTTAAACGCAAGTTCGAGGCTGTAGCCTTTTAAGCCCAACTTTTTAACTATGCTTTCCGGTTTTCGGTTAAACTTAAACCATATAAGGTATGAATCAGCATTTTTGCTTTTAGAAACATATATGTTTTTTAACATCAAATTGCCTTCTGCGGAACCGGCGCGGCAAACGTTAGGAAAAATAGCCGCAAAAAGCGCCGAAATTAAAATTCCCAAAAAAAATAATTTAATTTTCATAGTTTTTTGACCCTTTCTACCGGACTTATTATGTCCGTAAGCCTTACGCCGAATTTATCGTTGACCAATACGACTTCGCCTCTTGCCATAAGTTTTCCGTTCACGTATATGTCGAGAGGCTCTCCCGCAAGTTTTGCAAGTTCGATTACGGAGCCCTGCCCAAGCTGAAGCATATCGTTTATGACCATTTTGGTTCTTCCGAGCTCAACCGAAATGGTAAGCGGTATATCCAGAATAAAATCTAAATTTTTAGGCGGCTCCGCCGTTTTGTCCGATTCGTCGAAAGAAGCGAATTCAAGTTTTTTTACCGGCTTTTTAACCGTTTTTACTGCGGCGGGAGCCTCCTCTGCATCCATGCCTGCACCTTCGGATTTTCCTTCGTTGCCGCCGGCCTCTTTTATTGCGTCTATGTCTATGTCTAAATTGCCAGCCGCATTCGCGCCCGAAGTTTCCTGTTTTCCTGCGGCGTTAGCAGCTTCCTCTTCTTTAAAGGCGTCCTCCCAGCTGATATTATCGTCTTCCGGTTCTGCGGGCGGTTTAGATTCAGGCTCAGGCTGAACGGCCTGCTCCTTTATGCCCTGCGCTCCGATAGGAGTTTCCTGCTTTGTTTCGGATAGAACTTTTTCGGTATCACTCATAATAGCCCTCTTTTCCTATAGGTATTTCAGATATTAATTTTACTGCAACCTGATTGTTCATTTTTCCAGGATATCCGATAAACTTCGGAATATCTTCTATTTCTACCACCAAAGGCTCTTCTATTCTTTTATCGAGCACAATAACGTCGCCTTTCCTGATTTTTAAAAAATCCTGAGCAGATATGCTCGTAGTTCCTATTTTGACTTTTATATCCAGTTCCGATTCCTTAAGCCTTTCTTTAAACCTTTCTATCCATCTCTGGTCGATTTCGAGCTGTTCGCTCTGGAATCCGCTGTAAAGTTTTTCCTTTATAGGCTCTATCATCGAATACGGAATACATATCATAAATTTCGAAACCGCGCCTTCTATATCAACCTCGAACCTGCTTATTATAACGACCTCGGTAGGCGTCACTATCGTGGCAAACTGCGGATTGATTTCGCTCCTCTGAAATTCGATATCTATGGGAGAAACCGGCGTCCATGCGGATTTCATCGCGTTAAAAGCCATATCCGTTATTTTTTTAATCAGCTTGTTTTCTATGGGAGAAAAATCCCTTCCTTCTATCTTTACGTGCAGGTCGGTGGTGCCGCCAAAAAATATGTCTATAAGGTTATATACCAATCTGGCATCCAGAACAAAAATACCGAAACCCCTGAGGGGCGGCATTTTAAATATCGTAAGGCTCGTAGGCAGGGGGATATTTTTCAAAAATTCGCCGAACTTCTGCATATCTACCGACGTGGCGGTAATTTCGGCGACCTTGCGCAGAGCCGAGGTTAAATCGTTTCTAAGAAGGCGGGCAAATCTTTCGTTTATTATTTCGAGAGTGGGCATTCTGCCCCTGACGATTCTGTCCTGTGAGGTCAGATCGTATGCTCTTATGCCGCCCATATCTTCCTGTTTCTCGGTTTCGATTGAACCGGAAGATATCCCCCTGAGCAGAGCGTTGACTTCGTCCTGAGATAGTATTTCCGCCATAGTTATTGGACTAAATAATTATTAAAATAAACTCCGGTTACCGTGCCGTCTCCCAGAATCTGGTTAAGGCTTCTCGCTATCTGGTGCCTTAACGACAGTATTCCCTGCGGCGTATTTATTTCCCTCGACGTCTTAGAACTCATAATCATAATTATCCTGTTTCTTATCTGCGGCGTCAGCTGTTTGAAAGTCCCGAGATTCGAACCCTGCTTTAATTCTATGGAAATAGAAACTTTTATATAAGCCGTCTTGTCCTTATCCGCAAGATTAGTTAAAAAGGGTTTAAGGTTTATCATCGGACCGGGCTTTATCTGCGAAACGCCGACAGGCTTAGACGGAGCCTTGGCTTTAGTTTTTGCAAAGAAAAAATGGTAGGCGGCAAAACCGCCTCCGCCGAGAATTAGAACGGCGGGTATCAATATGAAAAGGAGTTTCTTTTTCCCGCCTTTTTTATTTGACGATTCTATCTGGGAAATCGTGGACATTTCGTCTTCGTCGATATTGCCTAATTCCATATTCGACTTTCCTTCTTTTTTATCGTCCGCCATTAACAATCCTCCTTGGTAAAATTAAAATAATAATTTTTTTTGCAAAAATAACCAAAAAATATAAAGCAATATTTATGCCAACAAAATATAAATTAAAAATAGATAATAAATTCATTATCTTACAATATTATTAATTTTAATTTATATTTGTTTAACGGTATATTGTCATTATTTTGACATTATTTTATTTAAAATTTATTTTCCTGCGATGCTGTCTGTAAAAAATGCGGCATCCTTGACGGGCATCCTTGCAATGATGGCGGATGCGGTTCTCGGGGTCATATGCGACAGAATATATATCGCTACGCCTTTATTTATCCGCGGAAGAATATTTGCGGCGTTTCCGGGGCTCATAGAAGAATACAGTGATATAAGGTTTTTAACTTTTGCTTTTTGAGCGGCTTTTATGTGATGGATTTTGGCTTCTATCTGCTTAAGTTTTTCGACTTCCAGCTTTATCTGGTTTTTAAGGACTTTAACTTCTTCTCTTTCCGCCGCCGCGCTTGAAGGCGAGGCGTAGGAAACCCTGCAGGAAAAACCATTAAATAAGGCGGTAAAAACTAAAACTGCGATAAGAAAAACAATTTTATACGATTTATTAGGCATATTTATATTATTTACGTAAATACGCCGGATGTCAAGAGCGAATTTTATTCAATCTACTTTACCGCATAGCGGTTGAAAGAAAAGTCGGCGGCAACGGCTTCTTCGTGTTTTAAGACGTTCATCTTATCTACGGCAAGATATTTTTCGCGGAGCTTGTCTATTTTCTCGAATTCCATTTTTGCTTTAATGACGGCGGTTTTTTTTGCTTCGAGTTCCCGCTCCGCCGATTCTTTTTCTTTAAGCAGTTCGGCCAGTTTGGATTTGAGCGATTTAAACTGCAAATCTAATATATTGTAATCGTATATATCGGAAACTTTAAGGATATTTGCGGTATAATCCGTTTTATAAGATTCTATCGAATTCTGTACGTCGAAGATTTTTAAATTAAGCGATGCCACTTTACGCTGAATTTCCGAAAGCTCCAGATATTTTTTATCGAGGATAGTTTTCCGGTGGCCTAATATGTTCTGAAATTTAAATGCCATAGGTTATATATTAATATTATACGAAATAATCCACCAAAGCGTTCGGATTTCTGGGCGAAAAATTATTTATTCCCGCGGAAACCGCCCCCTGCGCCGGCGCCCCGTTTGAATACCCGCCGCCATAATTAACGCCGGCAAACGGATTTTTAAAAGAATCGCTTCCGTTGTTTCCGTTACCGTTATTATAACCGGAACCCGTGCTTATATTCAAGTTTATAGACGAAA
>JAKAKF010000220.1 GCA_021813595.1 bacterium | reverse complement strand
AAAACACTATTGGAGGATTAGTTATTAAACGTAATAAATATTAAATTTATATCTATTTTAAATAAAGCGCAAATGAGCGCATGCGGCAATGACGCCGCAATTAAAGAGGCTTAAACTAATTAAAACATTCGTTAAGTTTTTGTCTCCTTAGTTGCGGCGTTTTTGTTTTTAAAAAAACAATTATTTTTATTTGGAGGTAGAAGAAATGAGACAGGTTGCAATTTACGGTAAAGGCGGTATCGGAAAGTCCACGACGACGCAGAACACTTTAGCGGCTCTTGCGGAAAGAGGAAATAAAATAATGCTAGTAGGATGCGATCCAAAAGCCGATTCTACAAGGCTGCTTCTAGGCGGGAAAAGTCAGGAAAGCGTTTTGAACGCCGTCAGGGATGTCGGACAGGAGAACGTTACGGAAGAAGATGTTTTTAAAATAGGTTTCGGAGGAGTAAGATGCGTAGAATCCGGCGGACCGGAGCCCGGCGTCGGATGTGCGGGCAGGGGAATTATTACGTCCATTACCACTCTTGAACAGCTTGGTTCGTACGAAAGAGAGCTTGATTACGTATTTTACGACGTTCTGGGCGACGTAGTATGCGGCGGATTTGCGATGCCTATAAGAGAAGCTTACGCTAAAGAAATATACGTTGTCTGTTCCGGAGAGCTTATGGCGCTTTATGCGGCAAACAATATATGCAAAGGCGTCCTTAAATATGCAAAAACGGGCGGAGTGCGTATAGGCGGGCTGATATGCAACTCAAGAAACGTGGATAACGAAAAAGATATGGTAGAAGCGTTTGCAAAAAAAATCGGAACGCAGATGATACAGTTTATTCCAAGGGATAACGTTGTACAAAGAGCGGAAATAAAAAAGAAGACCGTTATAGAACACGATAAAGATTGCGCTCAGGCGGACGTTTACAGACAGCTTGCAAAAAATATAGAAGAAAACGAAATGTTTGTTATACCGAAACCTATGAGTATGCAGGAACTTGAAGACCATATGATGGAGTATGGTTTTATGGAAGAATACGAAAGGACTACCGACGGAAAAAACGCATCCGTATAATTTAAGGAAACCAATATATGAATAACTATCAAAATAACGATAATAGTATTAAAAATAATTTTACGACGGAAATTTCCAAGCATCCCTGTTTTAATAAGGAAGCGTCGAAAAGTTACGGCAGAGTTCATTTACCGGTTGCTAAATCATGCAATATTTCATGCAACTACTGCCACAGAGACTACGACTGTCAGAATGAATCCAGGCCGGGGGTAACGTCAAGCCTGCTTTTGCCGGAAGAAGCGGTGAGCAGGATATATGAAGTAAAAAGGTTTTTCGGCGATATAAGCGTAGCCGCAGTTGCGGGTCCAGGCGACAGCTTGGCCGAGCCTTTGAATACTATGAAGACGTTCGAGCTTGTCAAAAAAGAGTTTCCGGATATTATTCTGTGTATGAGTACGAACGGCCTTAATTTAAGCGATAATTTAGAAGAACTGCTTGATGCGGGCGTAAGATTTATTACGGTAACGCTAAATGCCATAGACGTTTCCGTTGCCAGCAAGATTTACAGATACGTCGATTATAAGAATATTATTTATACGGATAAAGATGCTGCTGAAATATTGCTTGAAAAACAGATAAAAGGTATAGAAAGCGCAATTAAAATGGGATTTACGATAAAAATTAATTCCGTTCTTATACCCGGCATAAATGATTTTCATATAAAAGATATTTCGGAAAAAGTAAAAAAACTGGGCGTGTATCTTTTTAACGTTATGCCTATGATTCCTGCAAAAAAGTCTTATTTTGAAAGAATAGGCATAAAAGGCGCAAGCAGAAAAGACGTCACGGCTATAACTCAAGATATTGAAGGCATAAACATAATGGAGCATTGCAGGCAGTGCCGCTCAGACGCTGCCGGACTTTTAGACGAAGATTTGAGCGGCAGATTAATTTCTGAGGAAGGAGGTTTAAAATGCGAATGCAAGAAGATGCGGTTTTAGGGTGCAAACTGTCTAAAAGTTTGAGTTTTTCTCAGGATGAAGAGCTTTATATAGCCACAAGCGATACTAAAATAAAAATGACAGAGGATTATGCGCCGTTTGTCGATAAAATTTTAAACGATATTTCTTATATCCCAAGAAGTATTTTAGATTTAGGATGCGGACCGGGTTATATAGCCAGAAGATTAAGCGAAGTTTTGCCGAATGCCATGGTTTTTGGGGCAGATAAATCCCAAGTTATGATAAATCATGCTAATAACGCTATTAATAAATCATTAAAAAATAATTATATTTCTTGCTCGGAATATGAAATGGAGGGCGGGTCGTTTGGAATGTTTGAAAAAGAGCCGGATTATTTGCATTATTATGAACCGAGGCTTAAATATATTATTGCCGACAGCGCCAAGCTTCCTTTCTGTAATTTAAAATTTGATTTGATTTTATTGAAAGGAACATATAAATGCTTAGAAAATAAGGTTGATTCACTTAAAGAGATGTACAGGGTTTTAAGCCACGGCGGCGAAATTTTTATATACGAGTTCAGAAAAGATATTCCGGAAGAAGAATTCGCCCTTCTGACTAAACTTATGAAACCCCAAAAAGTAAAATCGCTAAGGCGTAAATTGAACTGCTCATTAGATATAGAAGAATACGAAAATTATTTATCAGAAGCCGGATTAACAAAATTTTCCTTAATAGAACACGACGGACTCGATTTAAAAATAACTATAAAAAAGCTGCATTTATAAAGATAATGTACATATATAAAAAGTATAAAAGAGGAGGAAAGAAAATATGAGTATTATGGACGGTTTCTCAGGAGACATAGATAATTACGTGAATGCTCCGCGGCGTTCGGGATTTAAATGGGTTCCGCATTTTCTGATAGAATTCGACCATGCTAACTGTATATCTTGCGGAAGATGTATAAAAGTCTGTCCCGGCGGAGTTTACGTATTTGAAGACGACGGAGATAAAATGATAGTTAAGATAGATAATTTAGATAATTGCATAGGCGATACCTGCTGCGAAAAAGTCTGCCCGAAGAACAAGACGATGCATTTGCATAAGTTTTCGCCGCTTGAGAAAAATTAGCATTAAAGAACGATATTTATATCTAAATAATATATATATGAATATGAACTAATATAAAAAATAAGGAGTTTAAAATGGCGGTCAATTTTAAGGAGCAAGAAACAATAGTAGAAGATATTCTTAACGTTTATTCCGAAAGGGCAAAGAAAAACAGAAAAGAACATATCGGCATTAACGATAAAGAAACATGCGGAACATGCGTCGCAAAATCAAACGTCAAATCCCTCCCAGGCGTTATGACCCCAAGAGGCTGCGCTTATGCGGGCTCCAAGGGAGTAGTTTGGGGACCTGTTAAAGACGTTATCAATATAAGCCACGGTCCGATAGGATGCGGCCATTACAGCTGGGGAACCAGAAGAAATTTAGCGGAAGGCGAGCCGGCGGTCGAAAATTTCGTTCCTTTTCAATTTACTACAGATTTTAAGGAAAGAGATATAGTTTTCGGCGGCGATAAAAAATTAGAACAGGCAATTAAAGAATTGCGTGAACTTTTTCCTACGGCAAAAGGAATAATCATAGAATCGGAATGCCCGATAGGGTTAATAGGCGACGATATTGAAGCCGTCGCAAAAAAAATGACGGACGAGGTAGGCATTCCCGTTATTCCCGTGAGGTGCGAAGGCTTCAGAGGCGTCAGCCAGTCCCTCGGACATCATATAGCCAACGATTCTATAAGGGATTTTGTGGTAGGAAAAGGCGAAATAGACGATAGCAAAAAGACGCCTTACGATGTTGCGATATTGGGAGATTATAATATAGGCGGCGATGTATGGGCTTCTATGAAAATATTTAAAGAAATGGGCTTAAACATAGTAGCGCACTGGTCGGGAGACGGTTCGATAGAAGAAATGAAAATAACTCACGGCGTAAATTATCTGCTTCTTCACTGCTACAGGTCTATGAACTATATAGCGACCCACTTTGAAGAAAAATACGGTATTCCGTGGATAGAATATAATTTTTTCGGTCCGACGAAAATAAAAGAAAGCATAAGAAAAATAGCTAAATTGTTCGACGAAAATATACAGGAAAAGTCTGAAGAGGTTATTAAGGCTTATGAGCCAAAAATGCAGGAGGTAATAGACAAATATCGCCCCAGATTGGAAGGTAAAAAGGTAATGCTTTTAGTCGGCGGTTTGAGACCGCGCCATATAGTAGGCGCTTATGAAGATTTAGGAATGAAAGTCGTTTCTACCGCATACGAATTTGCCCATAACGACGATTATGAAAGAACTACTAACGAAGTAGAAAACGGAACGATAGTCGCAGACGATATGAATGAGTACGAATTTGTGGAGCTTGCCAACAAGCTTAAGCCCGATTTAGTCGCTTCCGGCATAAAAGAAAAATACGTTTTCCAGAAAATGGGAATACCTTTCAGGCAGATGCACTCATGGGATTATTCAGGCCCGTACCACGGTTACGACGGATTTGAAATTTTTGCCAAGGATATGGACCTGGCTATAAACAGTCCGTCTTGGAAATTAGTGAAGCCGTTATGGAAAAAATAAAAGTAATAATAGGAATAATACTTTAGAAATATTATTTTAATTGAGCTTGGCAGACAAAAGTATTCAGTTAAGTTATTAAAATTATAAAAATAATACCGGAGGTTTTATTATGGAAAAAGAAGAAGTAAAAAAGATAAAAGGCTGGATGAATACCGAGGAATATAAAGAGAAAAATTTCAACAGGAAAGCTATAGTAATAAATCCGGAAAGAGCATGCCAACCGCTTGGCGCCGTACTGTGCGCCGCAGGCTTCGAAGATACAATGCCTTTCGTTCACGGTTCACACGGTTGCGTCGCATATTACAGAAATAATTTATCGCGCCATTTCAGGGAGCCTTTTGCGGCGGTCTGCACGTCTTTAACCGAAGACGGCGCCGTTTTCGGCGGGCAGGCAAACGGATTTGAAGGCTTTAAAAATGCAACGGCTCTGTATAAGCCGAAAATGTTTGCGATATCTACGACTTGCATGTCTGAAATTATAGGAGACGACCTTGGTTCTATCGTCGGCAATGCAAGAGAAAAAGGTATTTTAACCGATGATATAGCGGCGCCGTATGCAAATACTCCGAGTTTTGTAGGTTCGCATCTCGAAGGTTACGACAGTATGCTTAATGCGATAATCGAAACTCTCGGCAAAAAAACGGATGCCGCTAAAACCGATATAATCAATATAATTCCTGGTTTTGAAACTACGATTGGCAATATAAACGAAGTCAAAAGAATTTTAAAAATTTTCGGAATTAATTTTCTTGTTCTTGCCGATTATTCAAACACGTTAGACAGTCCTTTAAACGGCGAGTATAAAATGTATCCGGACGGCGCGACTAAACTTGAAGACGTTAAAAATTGCCTGAATAATAAGGCTACCGTCGTTCTGCAAAAATATTCGACAAAAAAGACCTCTGCAACGCTGTCGGAGAAACTAGGACAGGATGTAAGGAT
>JAKAKF010000076.1 GCA_021813595.1 bacterium | reverse complement strand
AAAAAAGATGCCTTATATGCGGGATTAGTCTATTTGTTTGAATCTGCTTAAGAAAAGTTCCGCTATCTCGATATCGAGCGCCGAAGTTATTTTAATGTTAAAATCGGTAGATTTAACGGCCGCCGCCGTTAAGCCTAAATTCTCGAGGAGAGAAACGTCGTCGGTCGATATAAAATCTTCTCCCGCGGCTTTTTCGAGCGCCTTTTTTATAATTTCAAATCTGAAGACCTGAGGAGTTTTGGCGGATATCAAGTTATCCCTTTTTAGCGTTTTCAGTTCCGGATTTGCGGTTCCGGTTGCGTTTTCAGTTACAATTCCGATTTTTGCTCCATTGTTAATTTCTTTTATAGTTTCCGTAACTTCGGAACAGAGAAAAGCGGCGCCTTCGGCGGCGGTTTTCTGAAACAATAAATGCAGTTCTTCGTCCGTTACGAAAGGCCTTGCGGAGTCATGGATAAAAACGACGGCATTTTCCGTTTCGGCAGGAGGAATAATACTTTCTAAATATTTTATAGAATTACCTACCGACCGCTGTCTTGTTTCTCCGCCTGTTATTATCTGCAATTTTTCCATTTCGCCGTTTCCGAGATTTTTTTTAAAAAAATTATTCCAGTCAAATTTAAAAACCGACGGCGGCGGGGTCGCTACGATAACCGTTTCGAAATTAATTTTTGATTTAAAAAAAATTTCGAGGCTGAGGAGTATGATTTCTTTCCCGTTAATTTTTATAAGCTGTTTGGGTATTGCGGCGCCCGTCCGGGAACCCGTTCCCGCAGCAAGCAGTACGGCGTAATTTTTCATTTTTTTACCGGTGCGAAAGTTTATTCATGAGAAAGCAGGCATACGCTGAAGCATTCTATGGCTTTTTGCTTTCCGACCGAGTCGAGGCCTTCTTTCGTTTTTCCTTTTATGTTGAGCCGCGTTTTATCGACGCCTAAAGCGGAAGATATCGAAACCGTCATTTGTTCTTTATATGCGGAAATTTTAGGCGTCTGCGTTATAATAGTAATATCGGCGTTGACTAAGCCGTATCCTTTATCTTTTACCAAACCGTAGGCGTATTTTATTATTTCTACACTGTTAATTCCCTTCGTGGATTTAAGATTATCAGGATAAAGAACGCCTATATCGGGGAGGGATAAGGCTCCAAGGAGAGCATCGGTAAGCGAGTGAAGCACGACGTCGCCGTCAGAGTGGGCGGCAACCCCTATATGCCCTTCTATTAATACGCCTCCGAGATATAATTTTTTAGCGGCGTTTTCAAAAAGCGCTATTTCTAAAAACTTGTGTATGTCGTAACCGCTTCCTATTCTGATGTTATCCATTAAAATAATTATACCATAACAAGGCTTTTTACGGTAAAAAATGTGATATAATCTGATAAGTAGTAAATAAGTTTAAATAAAATAAGAAGGAGGACGGCCGATTATGAGAATGCTTTTTGAGCCTATAGAAATAGGCGGAATAAAAATAAAAAACAGAATAATGATGGCGCCCATGTGTATGTATTCCGCGGTTGACGGCGTAATAGGAGATTTTCACTCTGCGCATCTCGGAGCAAGAGCCGTGGGCGGGGTCGGACTTATTATCGTAGAAGCTACCGGCGTTAGCCCTGAGGGGAGAATAAGCCCTTATGATGCCGGAATATGGAACGAAAAACAGGTTGACGCTTTTAGCCCGCTGGTAAAATTTTGTAAATCCTGCGGGTCGGTAATGGGAATACAACTGGCGCATGCCGGAAGAAAGGCATCGACAAACGCTCCTTGGCTTGGAGACAACCCGCTAAAACAGGACGAAGGAGGGTGGCAGGTTCTCGGGCCAAGCTCTATTCCATTTAATGAAGATTATCCGGTTCCGAAAGAAATGGATGAAAACGATATTAAAAAGGTTATAAAGGATTTCGCAAACGGAGCAAAAAATGCCGATAAGGCCGGATTCGACCTGATAGAAATACACGCCGCGCACGGATATTTGATAAACGAGTTTTTGTCGCCTTTATCGAACAAAAGAAAAGATAAGTACGGCGGTTCCATAGAAAACAGGGCAAGACTGCTGTTGGAAGTATTAGAAGCTATAAAATCCGAAGGCTGGCCGAAAAACAAACCTATATTCGTAAGAATTTCGGCCGTAGATTGGGTAGAAGGAGGTTTTGACATTGAATCGGCGGTTGTTCTGGCAAAAATGCTGAAAGAAGCTGGAGTTTCTTTAATAGACTGTTCTTCCGGAGGTATCGCTCCTAACGCCAAAATGAATATATACTACGGCTACCAGCTCGGCTTCGCAAAAGAGATAAGGGAAAAGGCCGGTATTGCCGTTTCGGGAGTGGGGCTCATTACGAAACCGGAGTTTGCCGATTTCATATTGAGTTCGGGAACTGCGGATATGGTCGAGATGGGCAGGGAGTTGCTACGAAACCCTTACTGGCCGCTTATGGCGGCGCATAAGCTCGGCGTCGATATCGAATGGCCGAAACAATATCTAAGAGCTAGATTTTAAGCCGGCGTTAATTAAATTAGAAAAAGAAAGCGTTATTTAAATATGCGTTAAAATAAATTTATAGGATTTATATTTATTTCTTCAGCAGAAATTATGGAAACGATTTTATTGTTACAATTTTCTTTTGACAAGTCGAGATGATATTCATTTATATATCTTCCGTATTTTGAAGAATAGAATATTTTTATAATAGGAAATAAAGAATTTGCGCCGCCGTTATTTTGTTCTACGACTACTCCTATTAACCCCGATTCTAATTTTACAAGCGTTCCGACTGGATAAACGCCTATGAATCTTATAAATTGTTCAACTAAAAGCTTATCGAAATTAAAATCGGACCATTCTAAGAGTTTGCCGAGAGCCGTATGAGGCGGAATGCCTTTGTGGTATATCCTGTTCGAAGTGATTGCGTCGTAAACATCGCATATAGCGGCTATTTTCCCCGCTTGCGATATTTGTTCTCCTTTGAGCCCTAAAGGATAGCCGCTCCCGTCATACCTTTCATGATGTTGATAAGCAATTTGTTTTGCTATTTCTTCTATCCCGGGAATCTCATCCAAAATTTTTTTAGTCTCGACGACATGGCTTTTCATTATTCTGAACTCCTCGTCGTTTAGTTTGGCGGGCTTATTTAATATATAATCCGGCATCATAATTTTGCCTATGTCGTGTAAAAAGCCCCCTATGCACGAATTATATATATCCTGCTCGTTCATATTTAGATAGGCGCTGAAAGACACCTGAATAGCCGATACCGAAACGCAGTGTTCAAAAGTATAGTCATCCTTGTGTTTTATCCGCGATAACGATAAAAGTGCATCCGGGCATCTTAAAAGCGATGAAGAAACATCTTCGATAGCGGGTTTCAATCTTTCGACTTCAACCTTTCTGCCCAATCTCGCATCGAACATAAAGTTGCGAATAATGCCAGTCGTTTCCCTGAATATTTTTTTTGCCTCGTTTATTTCTTTATATATCGAAGTTTTTTTATAACCGGCAACTTTCTTTACTTTTTCTTCGGATTCTTTATCCGATACGACATTGATTATTTTTTCCTCTATTTCTTTTAGAACTTCTTTTTCTGTGGGCGCGTTATAAGCGTCTAATCCTTTGGACGTATCTATATAAACAGTATGGACTCCGGCATCGGATAGCTTTTTAATCGCTTCCAGAGTTTTTATTAAAAAACTGTTCCTTAGGAACGGATGGTCCGTCCACGCAAGGTCTATTTTTTCGACATACATTCCGACTTCCAATTGTTTTATATCCACTTTTTTAATCATAAAATATAAATCTTTACAGGTTAAGCAAAATTAACAGCGGAAAATATTATTACGGTTTTTAAATGTTTATTATTATAAATAATATTAAAGCAATTTCTATGCCATAATATTATTTAAAAAGTATATGATATTTTAATCGGTTTATTTTTAGGGACTAAAGCGGATATAAACGGATATAAAAATTAAAATTTCAGAGGGCGGCAGGCATATCAAAAATTATATTTTAATGAAATACCTTGGCATTTTGTTAACTAAGTTGGCATTAATACCAGCACAATACGACAAATTAATTGGCGCTATTCGCTATTATTGCAGTAATCATTTAATTTCTCCGACTTGAGCAAAAAGTTATTAAGATTAAGGTTAATACCGGAGAACCTTATAAAATAAGTGGTGCCGAAGGGGGAAATCGAACCCCCATGGGATTGCTCCCGCCGGATTTTGAGTCCGGTTATGATTTTTTATAAGTTATTAATTTTAAAGAGTATTAATGCTTATGAAAAATATGCCTATGTGAAAATCCGGCCATCAGTCAGCATACTCGCTATTTTTAATTTTGTATAAAATGTCACGTCTGCCGTTTTTTTATAGGCAATTCATCTTCGTATGATTTCAACTATGCTTTCTATAATTTGATTGACCTTATTTTTCGTGAGATTACCGATTTTATAAAGAATAATATGACTGTCGGCCGTAAATATCCTGTTAGGCCTTATATTGCTCGATTGTTTTAAATCTCCCGATTCAAAATCGCTTTTATTAATTGAAATCGCATAATTGTCTTTAACGGTCTGACTGGTTATTTGACAAAGGATTAAATCGTCACCGTCTAATTTTGAAATAACTAAGGCAGGTCGTCTTTTAGCATGGCTTAAATCGGAAAAAGGAAAAGGAACTACAACAACATCGCCTTTTACAAATTCTGCCATGCTTTATCTTCCTCAGGCTTAAGCCAGTCTTTTTTAAGAGAGGATTCGCTTATAACGGTAGTCTCAAGTCTTTCCTGAATAGATTTTGTTTTTAAAAAATTCATAAAATCTAAAACCTCGTTAAGAAAAGGCTCCGGGCAATGTTCTATTTCATTTAAAAGTAATTCTTTAGTACTCATAATTCGCCTTTTATCAAGTTGTCGAATATTGAATATATTTAATATATTTTATAATACGTAAATACAAAAATCAAACATAAATTGCATGTTTCCGTTTAACCGGACATTAATTCAAGTTAGTCGGCGGCCTCTAACGTCCAGATTATTTTTCGAGCCATTTCGACATTTTCTCTTCAATTTCTTTTTCTTCGTAAATGCGGCCTTCTTCCTCATCCTTCAATCCGCGTTCAATTTTTTGTATCGCATATAAATGATACTGTATATCTTCTAAAGTGCAATTATCAGGCAAGCGTTTGAGAAGGTTGGCAACTTCGTTTTTGACCGTCTGTATTTTTTACTCCGTTAAATATTTACCTACTTATTTTTAAACTTATATTTATTATACCATTAATAAAATTATACAGATAGACTTTCTTTCCTTTTTATGCCTTGCTCGGTTTCTTAATCCCGAACTTTTTTGCCAGGAAGCTGATAAACTGTTTCGTATTTCCGATAGTCTTAGCCGCTTTTGTCATATTATAATCGTCGGGCAAAAGATTTCTAATCAGAATATCCGAATTAGATTTAGACGGCATACGCTTCAATTTCAAAACGATATATTTTTACATTAATATTGCCTGATTTATCCGCCGGATGGTCCGTAAGTATTGACATTGTAAATACTTATAATTTACGTTATAATTAAAA
>JAKAKF010000095.1 GCA_021813595.1 bacterium | reverse complement strand
ATTAAAATAACGTGCGGAGGAAGATTGGCTGGAGCAGAAATTGCAAGAACCGAATGGTATCGCGAGGGAAGGGTTCCTCTTCACACATTAAGGGCGGATATCGACTACGGTACGTCTGAAGCTAATACTACTTACGGAAAGATAGGCGTAAAAGTTTGGATATATAAAAGAGACGTATTATAATTAAATAATAGGAAAGGTGAATAATTATGTTAATGCCCGCTAAAACAAAATATAGAAAGCAGATGAAGGGTAGAATGAGAGGTAAGGCTACCCGCGGCAATACTCTTGCGTTTGGAGATTTTGGATTAAAGGTAATAGAATGCGGTTATATAACCGCCAGACAAATAGAAGCTGCAAGAATTGCTATGACCAGATTCGTAAAAAGAGGCGGTAAAGTATGGATAAGAATTTTCCCCGATAAGCCTATTACAAAAAAACCGGCCGAAACAAGAATGGGAAAAGGAAAGGGATCGGTAGAAGAATGGGTATGCGTAGCCAGACCCGGATTAGTTTTGTACGAAATGGAAGGTATTCCAAAAGAAGTTGCACAGGAGGCTTTGAGGCTTGCATCTCATAAATTGCCGCTTAAGACTATATTTATAGAGAGAGGAGAATTCTAAATATATGAAATTTACAGAATTAAATGCAATGAACGATCAAGAGCTTAAAGTTAAAGAATCTGATTTCAGAAAAGAAATATTTAATCTTACGATTCAGAAATCATTAGGGTCGCTTGAAAATCCTAAAAGAATTCAAGCGGTAAAAAGGTATATAGCGAGAATAAAAACTATTTTAAACAATAGGAAGCGGGAGATATAATTATGAAAAAAAAATTAACCGGCATCGTGACGTCGGACAAGATGAATAAAACAAGAGTGGTTGTAGTTTCAGATATTGTAAAGCATCCTGTTTATAAAAAATATGTAAAAAGAGTTAAAAAATTTAAAATTCATGACGAAAATAATATCGCGCACGTAGGAGATAAAGTTTCATTTATTGAAACCCGCCCATTATCTAAGGATAAAAGATGGAATCTCGAGGCAGTTCTATAATAAAATTTTCTTAAATATAATTTAATTACTTGGGGCTATAACGATGATTCAAATGCAGACGGTTTTAAAATCCGCCGATAATTCCGGCGCAAAAAAGCTTATGTGTATTAAAGTTCTTGGAGGTTCTAAAAGGAAATACGCCGGTATAGGCGATATAATAGTAGTTTCTATAAAAGAAGCTATTCCGAATTCTAAAGTAAAAAAAGGCGACGTTTCTAAAGCCGTTATCGTAAGAACCGTTAAAGAAGTAAAGCGGCCGGACGGAAGCTATATTAGATTCGATAATAATTCTGCAGTATTGATAAACAATCAGAACGAACCTATAGGCACCCGTATTTTTGGTCCGGTAGCAAGAGAATTGAGAGCAAAAAAATTTATGAGAATTATATCATTAGCGCCAGAGGTCCTATAATATGACAATTAAATTAAAAAAGAACGATAACGTAATGGTTTTAGCTGGAAAAGAGAAAGGAAAATCAGGAAAGGTTATCAAAGTAGATAGAGAAAAAAACCGGGTCTATATCGAAAAGATAAATATGATAAAAAGGCATATTAAGCCTAGAAGCGCACAGGAACCCGGAGGCATAATAGATAAAGAAGCGTCGGTAAATATGTCAAATGTCGCTTTATATTGTTCTAAATGCAAAAAAGCGGTAAGATTTTCTATTAATACGGATGATAAAGGAAAAAAAATAAGGCTTTGCAAAAAATGTGGGTCTGAAGTTTAATTTTGGAGGATTGAAAATTGTCGTCAAGATATAAAGAATTTTATAAAAATGAAGTCGTGCCGAGATTATTCAAAGAAACCGGCTATAAGAACATAAACCAGATACCTAGATTGGAAAAGATAGTTATCAATATGGGTCTCGGGGAGGCAACTTCTAATTCAAAAATAATCGAACAATCGGTTGCGGAACTGAGTAAAATTGCCGGTCAAAAACCGGTAGTCTCGAAAGCAAAAAAGTCTATCGCCGCGTTTAAATTAAAAGAAAATCAGGAAATCGGCTGTTTTGTTACTTTAAGAAGCGATAGAATGTATGATTTCATTGATAAACTTATCAATATATCGCTTCCGAGAGTAAGGGATTTTAAAGGCATTTCAAAAAAAGCATTCGACGGCCGCGGTAATTATACTCTGGGGGTTAAGGAACAGGTTATATTCCCGGAAATCAGCTATGAACTTATAGAAAAAATTAAAGGAATGAATATAACTATTGTTACTTCTGCAAAAAATAATGAAGACGGATATAAACTTTTAAAAAGTTTTAATTTTCCGTTTAGAAACTAGGAGATACGATATATGGCAAAAAAATCTATGATTATAAAAGCAGGAAGGACGCCCAAATTTAAAGTGAGAACGCATAACAGATGTCCGATATGCGGAAGGCCCAGAGGCTATTACAGAAAATTCGATATGTGCAGAATTTGTTTCAGGACATATTCAAGCAAAGGATTGATTCCCGGCGTTACCAAATCTAGCTGGTAAATAATAAAATAATTTTCGGGGACAGATTTCAAATCTGCCCCTCTATTTTAAGAGAGGAAAAAAGAGAAAATGACCTACCCGATTTCAGATATGATAGTCAGAATAAAAAATGCATATAAAGCAGGCAAAGAAAAAGTTAATATGCCGTATTCGGGTTTAAAAGAAAATATATGCGAAATATTAAAAAGAGAAGGGTTCATAGAAGATTACTCCGTTGAAAATGCCGATGTAGTTTCAAATAAAAATATCAGTATAAAGCTGGCTTATTATGAAAGCAAAAAACCTACGGTTATTGATATGAAAACTACAAGTACACCCGGAATAAGATTTTATAAAAAAGCTAAAGACATCAGAGTATATAAAAATGGATTGGGCATAGAGATATTTTCAACTTCTTCAGGAATTCTTTCGGATGTTGAATGTAAAGAAAAAAAAGTAGGCGGGCTTTCACTCTTAAAAGTATTTTAATAATCTAATAAAAAGGTATCGATAAAATGTCTAGAATAGGTAAAAAAATTATTGAAATTCCTAAAGACGTCAAAGTGGAGTTAAAAGGCGATATCTTAACTTCTTCAGGACCTCTCGGTAAAATTTCTAAGAAAATTCCAGAAGGGATAGCTTTAGATATCAATGAATCCTCAGTCTCGGTTAAATTAAAGGACGATGATGCAAATTTTGAGAAATTTACCGGATTAACTAGAACTATAATAGCAAACGCAATATTCGGCGTTGTAAAGGGATTCTCGAAAGACCTTGAGATTATAGGCGTAGGATATAGGGCAGAAGTAAAGAATGAGAATCTGGTTTTAAATTTAGGTTTTTCGCATCAGGTAAATTTTATAATTCCTAAAGGGATAAAAATAGCGGTCGAAAAAAATACTTTATTAAAAATTACCGGATTCGATAAGGAGCTGGTCGGACTTGTCGCTTCTCAGATAAGGGAATTAAAGAAACCCGAGCCTTATAAAGGCAAAGGCATTAAATATTCAGACGAAGTTATAAAACGAAAAGTCGGTAAAGCATCAGGAAAATAAAATAAATTAAGACTGTTCCAAAAAGAGGTTGGATAATGAAAGATAAAATCGAAAAGAGATTGAGAAGAAAGGCACATATCAAAAAAGTTATGAAAAATAACATTAAACCACGTTTGTGCGTGTTTAAAAGTTTAAATAATATTTATGTTCAGGTTTTTTCTTCCGACAATAATGTTCTCGCACAGGCGTCCTCTCTTTCTAAGGATATGCAAGCTAAGATTAAAGGGCATAGAGGAAATGTAGATGCCGCTAAAATAGTCGGGAAGGAAATTGCTGAATTATGCAAGCAAAAGTCCATAATAGATGTTGCATTTGACAGGAATGGATATATTTATCACGGAAGGGTTAAGGCATTAGCCGATGCCGCAAGAGAAAACGGGTTAAATTTTTAGATATTTGAATATTGGAGGATAATTTGGAGAAATTAAGCGTTGAAGATTTAAATATTAAGGATAAAGTTATCCATATTTCAAGAGTTGCAAAGGTAGTTAAGGGCGGAAGGCGCTTCGGTTTTTCGGCATTGGTAGTGGCTGGAGATCCTGATGCAAATTTTGTTGGAATTGGTCTTGGAAAAGCCAAAGAAGTGCCGGAGGCAATTAGAAAAGGAACCGAACAGGCAAAGAAAAATTTAATAAGAGTCAAAGTTCATAAAAATTCAATTCCTCATGAGCAATATGGAAAGAGCGGAGCCGGATACGTATTCATGAAGCCCGCCCCCGAAGGAACCGGAATAATTGCTGGTGGAGCTATGAGAGCAATTTTTGAACTTTCAGGGGTAAGAAACGTTTATGCTAAGTCTATCGGTTCTTCAAACCCGCATAATGTAGCAAATGCGACTTTAAAATGCATTTCTTCCTTTTTTTATAAAGGGGAGTTAGAGAAAAGAAGAAAAAAATCATAAATAAATATTATAGAATGAGTAAAGAGGAAGACAATTAAATGGTTAATTTAAGCGAATTCGGAAGGCATAATAATAAGAATAAAAAAAGGCTGGGAAGAGGTTCGGGTTCAGGTCACGGACAGACTTCAGGCAAAGGAAATAAAGGACAGAATGCAAGAGCGGGAGGCGGAGTTAGACCCGGTTTCGAAGGCGGTCAGATGCCTTACAGCAGAAGAGTTCCTAAGAGGGGTTTTAATAACCCGCTTAGAGAAGAGATTGCCATCGTAAATTTTACCGCTATTGAAAATATAAAAAGCGATAATATAGATATTAATATTTTAAAAGAAATCGGAATACTAAAAAAAAGCGAAAATAAATATAAACTATTGGGTTCGGGAGAAATTAGCCGCAAGATTAATGTGGTTTGCGATAAGATTTCTAAAAATGCAAAGGAAAAAATAGAAAAAAGCGGCGGAACCGTAAGGATAATATAACAATAATGGCTCAAAGTTTTGAAAATTTAGGAAAAATACCTGAACTGCGCAATAGAATACTTTATACTCTTTTGATGTTCATAGTGTTCAGGATAGGGGTTCATATTACGACTCCGGGCGTCAACCCTGTAGCTTTGTCCCAGTTTTTTAACGCATCTAACAGCAATTTATTCGGGCTTTTTAATATGTTTACAGGGGGAGCGTTAGCACGTTTTTCTATTTTTTCTCTTGGTATTATGCCTTATATAAGTTCTTCTATAATATTTCAGATGCTGCCCATGGTAGTGCCTTCTCTTGACAGATTGCAGAAAGAAGGTGAAGCGGGAAGAAAGAAATTTATGCAATATACGAGATATGGGACGGTATTGCTTTCTTTATTTCAATCTATAGGAATAAGCTATGGAATCGAAGCTATGAGAAGCCCCGACGGACTCCCGGTAGTTATGCATCCGGGAATGAGTTTTTTAATTATATCCGTTATTGCTCTGACGGCGGGCACAATATTTGTTATGTGGATAGGCGAAGAGATATCGGAGCACGGGATAGGCAACGGTATTTCATTGATTATATTTGCCGGAATAGTTGCGGCAATACCGGGCGCATTTATGAATACTATTAAAATGGTTCAGCTTGGCGAAATTAATATTATGCTGCTAATTTTAATACTTGCATTAATGATTTTAGTAATAGGATTTATTGTTTTCGTAGAGTCTGCACAAAGACGCATTCCCATACAATATGCCAAAAAAATGGTCGGAAGAAAATTGTATTCCGGTCAGA
>JAKAKF010000068.1 GCA_021813595.1 bacterium | reverse complement strand
TTTCGTCTAATTTTTCTATTTTCTTACCTGTCGCAAGAACGTATTTTTCGTCTGCGGTAGTCGGTTTTTCGCTTTTAAATCCAGGACCGAACTGCTTATCTACAGGATTGCCCCTTATAATGGAAATATTCTGGATATCTACTTGCTTAGAGGCACTTTTAAGCCTTCGAATAAATATTTCCCTGTTTTGTATAACGCCCATGACCATCAAAGACGTAAGGCTGTCTCTCACAACCTTGGCTATGGTTTTTGAACGTATTTTCGCTTCGTTTATAGATTCCTGCCTGAAACTCAAGGCAAAAATTATGTCTATGATAACGAACAGTATAACAAGGAGTATAACTATCCTTAAAATTATTTTAGTCTTAAGGGATTTATTTGTTTTTTTTATTTTTTTGAACATATTAAATATTTATATCATAAAATAAAAAATGTATGCAAATTATTTTTATTTCCTTAATCCTGAATTAGAATTTACGTAAGATAGAAACATTTAAATATTTTCTATTGCAGGATTAAGGTATTTTAATTAATTTTAAATACATTCACGGTTTTTACTAATTCCGAGGCAAGATGCGCCAGTTCCGCCGCCGATACCGCAACCTGCTTCGACCCGCTTGCAACGTTATCCTGAGACTTAATAATCTCCTCGGATGAATGCGATATCTCTTCGCTCGTCTGAGACTGCTCTTCGGAGGCGGCGGCAATCTGCGTAATCATCTCTTTGAGCCTTGCCATAAGGTAATTTATATTTGAAATGGCTTCGGCGGATTTTTGGGCTACTTCGGTTCCTTTAGAAACGTTTTCTTTGGTTCCCTGCATTGATTTTACTGCATCTTCCGTGGACTTTTGAATACTGAGTATCATCGATTCTATCTCTTTGGTAGCCTTGGTAGTTCTTTCGGCGAGCTTTCTTACTTCGTCCGCTACTACGGCAAAGCCCCTTCCTTGTTCTCCGGCTCTGGCGGCTTCGATGGCGGCGTTTAAGGCGAGAAGGTTCGTCTGGTCGGCTATGTCGTTTATTACGCCTATGATTTCGCCTATTTTTTCCGAAGAAGAGCCGAGTTCGGTAATGGTGTCCGATACTTTTACGACGGCTTTCTCGATATTTTTCATCTCTTCCGCAACGCCCTGAACGGACTTTGTGCCGGATTCGACGACGCGTTCGGTCTGTTCAGCCTTTTCGGCGGATGAATTAGAGTTCTTAGCTACTTCTATTATGGCTATGGACATCTGCTTAATGGATTCTGTAATTCCAGAGGCTTTATACCTCATGTCTCCCGTCGATTTTTCAAATTCGTTAGAGGTCGAGGACAACTCTTCCGACTGGGAACCGAGCTGTATAGACACGTCGATTATTTTATGGATATTGTTTTTAAAAGAATTAACAAGCATATTAATATGATGAGCTAAAATACCTATTTCATTTTTATTGTCAATGCCGATATTTAAATCAACCGTTAAATCGCCTTTTGCAATATGTTCTAATTTTTCTATTAGCTTTTGAACTGGCTTTTTTAAGACGAATTTAAGCAGATAATAAACTCCTAATACCATAATAATAATTATAATGACAGAAAAAATGACCATATTTCTCATAAAAATGCCGGAATAGCGTTCCGAATTTTTCATCGAATAAACAAGGCTTACCCCTCCGTTAATCGTGCCGTTCGGCACTGTATGGCAAATAAGGCAGTCTATTCCTCTTTTTGTTTTTTTTCTTGCGATAAAAGGCACGCCTATCTTTAGATATTCCTTGCCGTCTTTCGTGAACGTTTTAGTGATTATTTTATGGGATTTTAATATTTCTCTGTCAAAATCGGACGTCGGATTTTCGATGCTCATCCCCTGACCAAATTCTTTATCGACGGGTTCGCCTCTTATTAATTTAAATTTTTTAATTCCTCTCGTTTTAGAAAATATGGATATTATCTTTTTCCTGTCTTGTTTTTTCATTATAGTGCCGTTCAGCATCATTTCGTTAATCCCTGAAAGCATGGCATCGGCGGTAATCTGCGCATCTTTTACCGTTGTTTTTACCTGCATTTCTTTCTGAAATGTAACGGAATAATAAGTATAAAAAGCCGATGCCGCAGCAAACATAACGATTGCAGAAACGAGCAGTTTGCCGTTGATTGTTTTGAACATAATCCCCCCTATTTTTTTAAAAAATAGTTAAAAAATCTGAACTGTTTTCAATCTTATCCATTAACTTAACTTTTTTGCCTATTGACTGCTCATATTCTCTTTAATTCTTATAGCGTTAACAATTAATTCGGAGAATGGGGTTTCGATTGTTTTCCGATTAAATGCGCAAATCGTTTTCTCTTCAAGAAATAGAAATAGAAAATTATTGCGGCTATTAAAATAAACTAATTCTATGCGGGTCATTAAAAAATCCATCGAGGGTCACCTATAGGATAATTGTTATTAAATAGGTATAATTAAATTTAATACCATTTTAAATTTAATTAAAAATGATAAACATAATAATACCCCCCCCCCCCGAAATGTCAAGGAAATTTTTTTCGCATTTTTTATCGGTTATTTTGGTAAATAATGCAATGGGCAATAAACTGTTTACGGTTTGTAATTGCTTGTTCTATCGGTTCTATCTATGAGGGGTGTTGTAATCAGATATGTTCTTCGGCGATAAGTTCTGAAAACGGATTTTTAATAACAATTCCTTCAATAATTTGGCTATCGGAAAGGTCTTCGGAAAATATTATATTTGCTCTGCCGGAAACAGCCGACGCTATAATCAATGAATCCCAGAATGAAAATTTATGCTTGATATGTATATTTATAGCTTCAAGTATCATATCTCCATCGATAGCCGCGGTTCTCCATTTCAAGAAGTCTCTTATTATTTGCTTGACTATAATTGAATCTACGGGGGCAGGGATTTTTTTGGTCAAGCAAACGAAAAATTCTTCGAGCACCTGAGAACTGATAACGCCGTTTTCTAAACGCCAGCAATTTTCTATTATCTCTTTAGCTTTTTTATGCTTTATTCCGGCGGATATATCGAAAGCATATACTAAAACATTTGTATCTATAAATATTCTATCGTCTTTCATGGAGTTCTTCCCTATTTATAGAAAATCGTCCTTCAGTTGCAAGGTTAAAACCTTTTTCCATAAGAGAAATCTGCCTGTTTTTTGCCGATAGATAACCCGTATCCTGCTTTATTTTTTCTTCAAGAGTAATTTTTAAAAGATCGCTGAGCGATCTGCCTTCCTTAACAGCTATGGTCTTAGCTTTTTTCAATAAAGATTTAGGCAGCGACAGGGTAATATTTTGTCTTTCCATATAATAATATCCCTTTATTTAGAATTTAATTCATATTTTAACATATTCACATAATTATGTATATCACATATTTACGTGAAAGTCAAGCCAAGGGACGATAAGTGTCAAGGGACGATAAGTGTCAAGGGACGATAAGCCTATATCAATTTTCGGAATTATGCGGAATTATGCACTTGACAAAGCAATACTTGGTATTTGTCATAATAACCCCGAGATTGCTTCGCTTCGCTGGAGTTAGCTACGCTGGACTCCGTCCGTCCGCTATCGCTCGCAATGACTGTTTATTCCGTCATTGCGAGCGATAGCGAAGCAATCTTGCTTTGTCAAGTGCATAATTCCGTTAATTTTTAACATATATACCCGAAGAAGATTTTATGCTTTCCGATAAAATATCGAATAACGATTCGATATCGAATACCGTTTGAAATTTTTTCCTCTCCGCTTCAAATAAACGTTCTCTTTCCGAAAGTTTGCCTATTTCTTTGCGCATAGAGTCCAATTCTGCTCTAATTTCGTCTCTGTCAATTTCAGTTTCCGGTTTTTCGCCTTCCTGTTCCAGTAATTCTTCCAGCCTTTGCATGCCTATCGCCATTAAACTTTTTAAGGATGAGCGGTCTATAATTTCGTTTTCCAACTGCGTCCTTTTTTGTATAATTTCCTTATAATTTTCCATATCTTTTCCGACAATCGCCGCTATAGCTTTAATTTCTTCTTTTAATTTTTTAACTTTTTTTACGTCGAGATAACTGCCGGCTTTAAACTCGCCGAAAAAAACCGGAAAATCGCCGCCGTCTGTTTCGTTTGTTTTTGCTAAAAGTTCTTTAAAAAACGATAAATATTCTTCTCTTCCGAGATTAACGACTTTAAATACTTCGCCTTTTCTGTTTTTTATCTGAACGTATATATCCATAATTAATTATAATATTATTTAAAACATATTAATGCGACTTCTATCATTTTGCCGCGTCAGTTTTCAAAAGGATTTATATGCACCATAACGTCATTTATATAAATATTAGAGGACATAAGACTGCTCTTAACGTTTTCCGCAATATCGTGGGACATTTTAACGGTCATATTTTGATTGATTTCTATTTCTACGTCTATATAAAAATAGGGACCGGATTTTCTTACTTTTATATCCGTAATTCTTTCGACCCCCTTTACGGAAGTAATTATATTTTTTATCTTATCGACGACAAAAACCGGGGGGCTTTCATCCATAAGATTGCCTATAGACTCCTTTATAAGTTTTACGGCAAGTCGAAATATAAAAAAACTGACCACTATTCCTGCTATAGGGTCCATATAGTAATAACCTTTTATGGCAAAAATAATCCCTATTACTACGGCTAAAGATACTATAACGTCGCTCCTGTGGTCGTAGGCCGTGGCGATCAATCCGGTCGATTTCAAAAGCTTGCCCCACCTTAGTGTCCATTTATACAGTATCTCTTTAATTACTATAGTCGCAAGGGCTACTATTAAAGTATCCAAAGCCGGTTTTTCGAATTTATGAAAATAAATCTTATAAACGGAAACGCCTATTATCGAAAATCCAAAAAGAATTAATATCAATGCTACGATGAAAGTCGCAATCATTTCGGCTTTTGCATGACCGTAAGGATGTTCTTTATCCTGGGGCTTGCTAGATATCTTAAAGGACGCGTAAACGACAAATCCGGCAAATATATCGGAGAGGGAATTGAAACCGTCGGCTACAAGCGCTTCGGAATTTCCGACGATTCCCACGTAAAATTTGGCGATAGTTAATATTAAATTTACGAAAATACCGACGTAGGAAATAAATTTTAATTTGTTGAATATATTTTCGCGGCTGATATTTAAAGGTTTCAAATTTTAAATATATAAACGGTTTATATTAATTAATATTGCGGATTGCGCCGGCCAGCGCCGTTTCTATAGCAGCCGGATAAATTTTATGTTCCGCTTTATGAACTTTTGCCTCTAAAGATTCCATGGTATCAGAATCGTCTATCTTAACGATTTCCTGGCATATAATCGGACCGGCATCTATTTCATGAGTAACGTAATGGACGGTAACTCCAGTATATTTTACTCCATACTCGAATGCCTTTTTTATCGCATCCCTGCCTTTAAAGGCGGGAAGCAGGGAAGGATGAATATTGATTATTTTATAAGGAAATTTCGAAACAAATTCTTCCGAAAGTATTTTCATAAAACCTGCCAAAATTATATAATCGGCTTTATACTTTTTAATTATGCCTTCAAGTTCGCTTTCAAAACGTTCTCTTTCTGAAACGGAAGCATAAGGCAAAAAAAGTACAGGGATATCCGGCGCCGCTTTTTTTACTTTGTCTATAACCGGCGCGCCCTCGACATTTGAAACTACTGCCGATATATTAATTAAACTTGAACCGGTTTTATTAATATAAAACCGG
>JAKAKF010000136.1 GCA_021813595.1 bacterium | reverse complement strand
ATTTTTCCTTAATTTGCGACCAGGGACTTTCGGTAAGCTGTTTTATTCCGAGATAAATCCTCTGTTTGTCTTCGTCTATGCTTAAAACGACGGCTTTAACCGGGTCGCCCTGCTTAAAAAGTTCGTGGGGATGCTTCGTTCTTTTCGTCCACGAAAAATCGTTCTGTTTTATATATCCCTCTAAATTAGGCTCTAATTCGACGGAAACGCCGAATTCGTAAATATTTTTAACCGTACCGTCGACTACCGTGCCTACGGTATATTTTTCTTTAAGTAAATTCCACGGGCTTTCCGTCAGCCTTTTTAAACTTAAGGACAATTTTCTGGTTTCCGGCTCTATGCTTAATATATAAGCCTTAACCCTCTGTCCTTTCGTCAGGAAAGTTTTCGGGTCGGTCTGTTTTTTGTCCCAGGACATTTCGGATAAATGTATAAGTCCCTCTACGTCGTCGTCCAGCTCGACGAATGCGCCGTAATCGGTAATATTTATTATAACTCCTTCGATAATATCTCCGGGCTTATGCCTTTCCGTAATATTCTGCCACGGATCGTCGAAAAGCTGTTTATATCCAAGCGATACCCTGCGTTTCTCTTCGTCGAACTTAATTACCTTTACGTTGATTTTTTGTCCGAGGCTTAAAACTTCGCTCGGATGCGATATTCTTTTCCATGAAATATCGGTAATATAAATGAGTCCGTCCATTCCGCCAAGGTCGATAAAAACGCCGTAATCGGTAATATTTTTAACTATTCCCTCCAGAACGTCGCCCTCTTTTATATCCGTTAAAACATTTTCTTTTAATTTCTTTATTTCGTCTTCGATGACCTTTCTTCTGGACACTATGACGTTGCAGTTCTTTTTATCGACGCTTATAACTTTTAAATCTAAAGTTTTGCCGAGAAATGCGTCGAAATCTCTTGTAAGCTTAACGTCTATCTGAGAGCCCGGAAGAAACGCGGTTATGCCGTTTAAATCTATTATAAGTCCGCCTTTGGTTTTTGCCGTTACGACTCCTTTTATAGTTTCGTTGTCGCTGCAAACTTTTTCTATATCGTCTAAAGCGTATACGTTTTTAGCCTTCTCGCGCGAACATATAAGATAGCCTAATTTATCGTCGTAGCTTCCGACGAAAACTTCTATGGAATCTCCAACGCTTATACCGGTAATATCTATATTTCCGCCCGACGAGATTTCCTGGATAGTAATTATTCCGTCAGATTTGTCGCCTATATCGACATAAACATAATTCTCGTCGATATCCAAAATTCTGCCCTGTCTTACAAGCCCCCTGCTGTTCATGTTTTCGTAAGACCCGAGCAATATCTCGAATTCCGTGGGATTTTCTTTGCTTTCAAACTGATTGAAATTTTTCTTTGCCATAATATTAATTACTACCTCCTAAATTTTATAAGACTAATCTAACACATTTAAGCAAATTAAGCAAATTTTTTATTACGGCGACAGAATTTAATTCTGTCGCCGTCACTAATTGTACATTTCCTTAACGTCACGACTCAGACAAATTTTCATCGATTATCTGAATTTTTTTTAAAACTTTTTCGATTATCCAGTCCGGAGTGGAAGCTCCGGCTGTTATCCCTACGCTTTTTGCGTTAACGAACCATTCGGTTCTAATCTCGTTTTCTGTTTCTACGTGATAAGTATTAGGCTGAATTTCCTTGCATATATTTTGAAGCTTATTCGTATTTGCGCTGTTATAACCGCCTACTACTATCATAACGTCCACGTTTGAAGCTAAAACCTTTGATTCTTCCTGTTTGTCTATGGTCGCGTCGCAGATTGTTTCAAAAACCACCACGTCTTCTTCAGCTATTTTTTTGATTTCTTCGACTATATTTTTATAAAAATTTACATCCTGGGTAGTCTGTGAAATTACCGCTATTTTTTCCGACAGCGGAACGTTTTTTAAGTCTTCGACTTTATTAATTACGAGAAATCTGTCTTTTTGGGCAAAACTTATTACGCTCTGCACTTCAGGATGGTTTTTATCCCCCACCATTATTACAAAATAACCTTTTAAAGCAGCCGTATTTATATAATTTTGCGCTTTTTTAACAAAAGGACAGGTAGCGTCTATTATTTTTACCCCCTTAGATTTCAATGTTTCCATCGTTTCGGCTTTGACTCCGTGAGAGCGTATCAATATCGTTTCTAAACGCCCGTTTTCTATGTCGTCTATCGAAAATACGCCTTTATCTTCTAAAGATTTAACGACTTGGGGATTGTGTATAATAGGCCCAAGGGTATTTAGTATTTCTGACGGTTTACACTGTTCCGCAGCCTCTAACGCCATATTTACCGCTCTTTTAACTCCGAAACAGAATCCTGCCGAAGGCGCTACTATAATTTTCATAATTAATCCATTATAATTTTAATTTCTCTGCAGTTTTATTATTTTATTATCGAATTTACGGTATCGAAAAATTCGGGGAACGAAGTATTTATGCAGTTTATATCCTTTATTTCCAGTTTAGCGTTTTTTAAAATAAGTCCGGCGATTACCATAGACATTGCTATCCTGTGGTCGCCGAAAGAATTTAACTTCTTTAGCAAACCTTTTCCGGCGCATTTTAAGTCCGGATTTCCGTTTATTTCAAATCCGTCTTCCAGTTCTTTAATATCTATACCTATAGCGTTTAAGTTATAAACTATAGCCTTAATCCTGTCGCTTTCCTTAACCCTTAATTCTTTTGCTCCGGTAACCGCCGTCTTGCCCTCCGCAAAGGAAGCTATTACCGCAAATATAGGAAATTCGTCTATCATATCGGGAACTATTTCGGGAGGAAGCGTTATTCCTTTTATATTATCCGAATATTTTACTTTTATATCGCCTGCCGTTTCGGGAGATATATCTTTAATAACCGTATCTACGTCCGCGCCCATCATTTTTAAAGCCTTGAGAAGTCCGGTCCTTTTTTCGTTTATTATGATATTTTTGACGGTAATTTCAGAATTTTTATTTAATATGCCGAGAGCTATAAAAAATGCGGCGCTGCTGAAATCTCCGGGTATCCTGAATTCAAAAGGGTTTAAACCTCCGGCATGCCTGCCTTTAACGGTAATAAAACCGCCTCCTGAGGGAGAATCCTCCGTGCTGACGGGATAACCCTGAAATTTAAGAAGATTTTCGGTATGGTCCCTCGTAGCTTTCCTTTCGTATATTACGGTATCGCCTTCGGCGTAAAGGGCGGCAAGCATAAGACAGGATTTAACCTGAGCGCTAGGAACCGGAACTTCGTAAAAGACGGAGTGCAACCCGCCGCCTGAAATAGCAAGCGGGGGATAAGAATCGCCGCCCCTGCCCGATATTTTTGCGCCCATAAGTCTTAAAGGCTCGATAATACGCTGCATTGGACGCGAATTAAGATATTTGTCTCCGGACAGCACCGAAAAAAAATCGTTTCCGGCAAGCATTCCGGCTATAAGCCTCGTCAGCGTTCCGGAATTTGAAGTATTAATGACGGATTTCGGCTCTTTTAAACCGTAAAAACCTACGCCTTCGATTATAAAGTCTTTTTTTGAACCGCCCGAATTTTGCTTTTTGATATTTACGCCGAGTTTTCTGAATGCGGCTACCGTAGCAAGATTATCGCCGGAGACGGACAAATTGTAAACGCGTGATTTCCCGCCGGCTATGCTTCCTAGCATAACCGTCCTGTGCGATATAGATTTATCGCCCGGAACTTCTATTTCTGCGCTGAATTCTTTTGAAAGACCCTCTACTAAAACTTTATCGTGATTAAATTTTAATAAATCCTGCGTCAAATTCCAGCCTCTTTTCTGTCCTCGTATATTTTTTTAAGATATGAAACCAACCCGTTTCTGTCGCCCGTTTCTATAAGACCCTTAATGGAATTTGCGGAAGCTATAAAATTATCTAAAGAAAAAATGATTTTTTCGTCGTTCATAAGAAATATATCCGTCCATAAGTCCGGCGAAGAAGAAGCTATTCTGGTAGAGTCTTTAAAACCGCCGCCTATAAAACTTGCGTATGAAGAAAATTTTTTATTTTTTACATGGGAAAGCACGGTATCGGATAATAAAAAAGCGGCGAGATGCGGTAAATGGCTCGTATAAGCGGTTATTTCGTCGTGCGTTTCAGCCTCGCTAAAAATAACTTCCATATTTAACGACTTCCAAAATCCCGCTATTTTATCTATCTTAAAACTCCGCTCTTTGTCGGCATAATCTTCTTTTTCTTTTATCACTATGCATTTTTTAGCGTTAAATAGAGAAAAATCGGAGTTTTCCGGTCCGGATTTATCGGAACCGCACATAGGATGCGAACCTACGAAATTAGTTAAATTATTTTTTTTTGCCCTGGCTCCTATTAACGCTTTTACGCTTCCTATATCGGTAATTAAAGCCCTGCCGCCGAAAAAATCCGCATATTCGTCAAAAAACGATACTATAGACGACGGAGGAACGCACATTATTACAAGCGAATTTTCGGAAGCCGCATTATCATATCCTGAATCCAAACTTAAAGGTTCGTCTATTATTCCTTTAGCAATGCAGTAATCTATATTGTTTTTTACTATATCGTATCCTTTAACGGCCGTTCCCGTTAATTTACTCTTTACGGCGCCGGCTAAAGAAGCGCCCATAAAACCAAGACCTATTATTTTAATCTCTTTAAACATAAATATATATATTATAAGAGTTCTTTTATATATTTCTGTTTATAGCTTTTGCTACCGCTCTAGCTTTTTTTACGAGTTCGTCGAAAGTATCGTATTTTAAAGACTGCGCTCCGTCGGAGAAAGCTTTTTCCGGTACGGGATGCACTTCTATCATAAGTCCGTCGGTTCCTACAGCCACGGCGGCAAGAGAAAGCGCTTCGACGTAATACCAGACTCCTGCGGCGTGGGAAGGATCAACGATGACGGGAAGATGAGAAAGCCTTTTCAGCACGGGTACCGCGCTCAAATCGAGAGTGTTCCTCGTAGAAGTTTCATACGTTCTGATTCCCCTTTCGCATAATATAACCTGTTCATTGCCGTTAGACATAATATATTCGGCGGACATTAAAAATTCCTGTATCGTGGAACACAAGCCTCTTTTGAGAATTACAGGCTTGTTTACTTTTCCTACTTCCTGAAGCAGTCTGAAATTCTGCATATTTCTTGCGCCTATCTGTATAATATCGGCATAAGAACATATAAGGTCTAAATCTCTTGGGTCCATTACCTCAGTAGCGACTAAAAGTCCGGTTTTCTTTCTCGCCTCGCTTAAATATTTAAGCCCTTCTTCGCCGAGTCCCTGAAAAGTATAAGGGCTCGTCCTCGGCTTAAACGCCCCGCCCCTTAATATCTTGGCGCCGGATTTTTTTATATTTTCGGCGATTTCGGTAAGGTTTTCAAGGTTTTCTACGGCGCACGGTCCTGCTATAACCGCTATATCGTCGCCGCCTATTTCTATATTTCCTATTTTAAATACGCTCCTTTCTTTGCCCATCTCCTTTGAAGCAAGTTTATAAGGTTTCGATATTCTTATCGCTTTATCGACTCCCGCAAGCGCTTCCGCCTCTTCAAAAAAAGCCTTTACCGCGTCTTCGTGTCCTATGCATCCTATAATAGTTACGTCGGCTCCCTCAGAAATATGCGGTTTTAATCCCGCCTGCTCTATTTTACTAAGAATGTAATCGATTTCATCCTTAGTCGCTCCTTTTTTTAAAACTAAAATCATCTATTTCTCCTCCTTAAACCAAATTTTATTTATATTGTATAGATTAATATTTTATCTTATATTGAAATAATTGTAAAATTTATTTCAATGCTTTAACGAGTTTAACGTTTTCTTTGTGCGTCCCTATGGTAATTCTAACCATATCGGCATAGCC
>JAKAKF010000146.1 GCA_021813595.1 bacterium | reverse complement strand
TACAGACTACGAGATTGCTTCGCATCTTTGACCGCATAAAAGCCGTTGGCTTTTATAAACGCAGTCAAAGATATGCTCGCAATGACAATTCCATCAGTCATTGCGAGCGCAGCGAAGCAATCTCGTAGTACTTATTAACAAAATATGAATAAAAACGGTTATGTATACATATTGACTAATAAAAATAATAATGTTCTTTACGCAGGAGTAACATCTAATTTAGCAAAACGCATTTACGAACATAAAAATAAAATTATAAAAGGTTTTACCAGCAATTACAATCTTAATAAATTGGTATATTATGAAGTATTTGAAGATATAGTCGATGCTATCAATAGAGAAAAACAGATAAAAGCTGGTAGTAGAAAGAAAAAAATTGAATTAATTAATACCTTTAATTCAGATTGGAATGATCTATACAACAGTATTATCTAATAGTCAGGAGATTGCTTCGCCGCTTCGCTCCTCGCAATGACTTATACCGCAATGGCAACTAATTTACTTTCTTAGCCTTGGATCTACCAGAGCATATGCTATATCGGCCAAAAGGTTTCCGATAAGGGTAAGGACAGCGCCTATTACTAATATTCCCATTATCGTAGGATAATCGCGGGCTAGGACGCTCTGATAGAAAAGCCTGCCCATTCCGTTTATGTCGAATATAGTTTCTATTATCACGCTTCCGCCTATAAGCCCCGGAACGCTTAAGCCGAGTATAGTTATAAAAGGTATCAGAGCATTTTTCATAGCGTGCTTATAGATGACCGTCCGTTCTTTAAGCCCCTTTGCCCTCGCGGTAGTAATATAATCCTGCCTGTAAACTTCCAGCATATTTCCTTTTAAATATCTGGAAAGGCCGGCTATTCCGCCGAATCCGGCAACAAACACAGGCATTATAAGATGTTCGGCAATATCGGTTATTTTTTCGAGCGGCGAAAGAAAATTATAACCCATGGAAGTTATTCCGCCTATAGGCAAAATATGCAAGTCTATTCCAAAAAATATAATAAGCAGGAGAGCGACCCAGAAAGAAGGCGCCGCAAAACCTATGAATACTAAAACCGTAGTAATTTTATCGAAAAGAGAATCGTGCTTTACCGCCGACAGCACGCCCAGCGGGATGGAAAATAAAAAAATGAATATCAGGGCAAGAGAATTAATAAGAATCGTGATGCCTATAGTTCTTCGGATTTCCGTTATTACCGGCTCATGGTTTGCGGTAAACGAAATGCCGAAGTTCAGCGTGGTTATTCTTTTAAGCCAGTCGAAATACTGGGTTAAAAGAGGCTTGTTTAGGCCGTACAGTTTTGTAAGCATCAGCCTCGAAGATTCGGACACTCTCGGATTTAAGCCTAACTGTTCCGTTAACGGGTTTCCCGGCGCAAGATGTATGACGAAAAAAGATATTAACGTGATGCCTATTAAAATAGGTATCATAAATAAAATTCTTTTAGTTATGTATATTCCCATAACGGCTTATGTTTTATCGGGGTTTTAAATAAATTATTTTATAAAAATATATTATATATTATAATATCCCTGAATTAATATTAAAATTTTTATTTATAAAATTTATGCCTTAGAACTATGAACGAAATTATTAATGCTTTTAAAAAAAATAAGCTAGCCCTGATTTCTTTTATTTTTATAATGTTCGTTATAATCGCGGCCGTTTTCGCGCCTTATATATCGCCCTATAATCCAGATAAGATAGACGTAAACGCTGTTTTGCAGCCGCCTAATCCGGCTCATCTGCTTGGAACCGACCAGCTTGGCAGGGATATCCTGTCCCGGCTTATTTTCGGCGCAAGGATTTCGATAGAAGTGGGTTTTATCGCCGTTTCGCTGTCATTGTTCATAGGAATTTTTATCGGAGCTTATGCAGGTTATTACGGGGGCGTAACAGACAGTATTCTGATGAGATTTGTGGACATTATGCTGACGTTTCCCTCTTTTTTCCTGATACTTGCTATTAGCGCGATACTGAAGCCGTCCATTATTAATATAATGATAATTATAGGTTTGACGTCGTGGATGGGGATTGCGAGGATTATAAGGGCTGAATTTACGCAGAACAGGGAAAAGGACTATGTCCTTGCGGCAAAGGCGGCGGGTGCGTCCGATTCCTATATTATGTTTTTTGAAATTCTGCCTAATACCGTCGCGCCGATTTTGGTTTCGGCGACGCTAGGAGTTGCAGGCGCAATCCTTATCCAAGCGTCTCTCGCCTTTCTAGGAATAGGCATAATGCCCCCGACGGCAAGCTGGGGCGGAATGCTGTCGAGAGGGAAAACTTATATAATGGTAGCATGGTGGCTTACGCTTTTCCCGGGAATTGCGATATTATTGACGGTGCTGAGCTTTAACCTGATAGGAGAAGCCGTAAGGAACGCATTGGACCCGAGATATTCGGGAGAAAGATAAGGCGAACCCAAATCCCGATTTAGAAAAATATTTAATGAATTCTAATATCCCGTCATTGCGAGGAGTCGGAGACGACGAAGCAATCTTCGACGGGGATTGCTTCGTCGTATCCGACTCCTCGCAATGACATTATCAAGTAATTCAGGCAGCCCATATAAATATTTTTCTAAATCGGGATTAAGGATACAATTTTCGGCTTTAAGATATGCCGGAATTGTGCTAAAATATAACAATTATTGTAAAAAAGTATAATTTTAAAAATAGAGGTCGATAAGTATGAGCATTAAATCAGCTAAATTGCTTTTTTTATTGTTAACCGTTATTGCGTTTTCAGGTTTTGCCCTTTCCGGATGCGCAACTACCAGAAATATGCAGGGCAAGCCTATAATGTCCGCAAACGTCGCTCAAATAATAAACGGAACTACTACCGAACCGCAAATCGTTTCCATGTTTGGTCCGCCTTATTCTATAGAAAAAAATCCGTTAACGCCGGATACCGTTACTTATAAATATAGGTTTAAATATAAAAAATACGTGCATTTAGGAAACGAAATACTTACGACGTCCACGAGAAAATATAAAGAGAAACTGGACGTAGTCATAAAAAACGGAATAGTGATAAGCCACAGTTTTACCACTACGGGAAATACGTCGTTAAAAAAAATATTAAAAAAACAACAAGATTAATAAGCTAAAAGGAAATTTATTCAGAGGAAAAATATGGACGTGAAATTTACTAAACTTCATGGCGCCGGTAACGACTATTTTTATTTAGACGCAATAAACGATTTGCCGGTATGCTTAGCGGACGATACTGATTTTTATAGAGAGCTTGCAGTAAAAATAAGCGACAGGCATTTTGGAGCCGGTTCCGACGGCATCATAATAATCCTGCCGCCCTCGCGCGCAGGCAGCGCCGCCGCGGCAGACTTCCGCATGCGTATGTTTAACGCCGACGGTTCCGAAGGCGAGATGTGCGGAAACGGCATAAGATGTTTTGCCAAGTTTGTATATGACCGGCATCTTACCGATAAAAAAAATATAAATATAGAAACGCTTGCAGGAATAAAGACGGTAGAAGTATTTTTATCCGCCGGTACTGGAACGGTAGAAGAAGCCAGGGTGTTTATGGGTGTCCCGGAATTTAAAACCGAAAAAATTCCCGCCGATTTTGGAAAATCTGAAATTATCGGCGAAAAAATTGCCGCCGGGGGAAAAGAATTTGAAATATCGTGCGTTTCTATGGGAAATCCCCATTGCGCGGTATTTGTCGAAGACGTTAAGAACTTCGACGTGCATTTTTACGGTTCGTTAATCGAAAATAATAAAATGTTTCCGAAAAGAATAAATGTAGAATTCGTTCAGGTTATGGACGCTCAAAACGTGCTTGTAAGAACTTGGGAACGCGGTTCCGGCGAAACCTTGGCATGCGGAACCGGAGCATGCGCCGTATATTCTATTATGAAAAAGACCGGAAAAATTAAAGAAAACGTTCTTAACGTAAACTTATACGGAGGGACTTTAAACATATCCGGCGGACTAAATGACGGCGTTTACATGGTTGGACCCGCCGAAGAGGTTTTTACCGGGCGCTACGATTTTAATTATAAAAATTAATAAGCCCAATAATATATATGCGCAAGCTTTTTTTAACAGTCGTTCTACTTCTCGTTGTTGTTGTCGTGAGTCCGTTTTATTCTTATGCCGATTTTTTAACCAAAAATGCCGAACCTTATTTAAATTATTCTAACGCCGTTATTTTTAAAAAAGCCTACGATAATTATATGCAGGGCAGATATAAAGAGGCCGCGGGAGGGTTTTGGCTTTACTCGGCTAAAGGCAGTCTTTTAAAAGATTATGCCCTGTATTATCAAGGCCTGTCTTTATTTAAACTTAAAGAATACCGTAAAGCGGATTATGTTTTTTTGAGGCTTGCAAGTTCATATCCGAAATTTGTTTTCTATAAAAACGCGGTTTTCTATCTCGCCCTTTCCGAAGAAAAAAACGGATATTTTCTTCCCGAGATATCGCATCTCTCATATATAATCGAACATTCCAAGAAATCGGCCGTCCGCTCTTACGCTATGTTTAAAATATATAAGGCTTATTTGAGGCTGAAGGACTTCCGGCGGGCCGGCGCCTGCTTACTGCGGCTTTATATAGGTTACCCTTATTTTTCTAAAATTCATAAAATAAGTTTTAAGGAAACCGCTTTGAACCGATACGAAAAAGTCCGTCGGGGTCTCGATTTATATTATGACGGTTATTATTCCGAATCTCTCGCTCTTTTAAAAAATATTAAGGATAAAAGCAAAAAAACGAGATTTATAATTTTAAAAGATTTAATGAAACTTAAAAGTCCGCTTTTTTTAAAAAAAACGGATGAATGTTTAAGCAGCAGCGTAGGAAAAAAATGTTATGAATATTACGGGGTTAGGGAATTAAGCCTTCTAACTCTTCAAGTGCGTTACTATTATTATATTTTGCATAACCGGAAGAAAACCGTTCTTCTTATCGGACGATTAGCCGATAAATACGGATTTCTGCCTGATAATACTATGAGCATATACAAAAAAATAGTATGGGACGGGGTATTAAAAGATTTAAAAAACGGAAAATTAGCCTCGGCGGCAAACAGTCTTAAGTCTTTTTTGGCGGTAAACGACAAAGTTAATGCCGGTAACGCAAAATTTCTTTTCTGGTACGGCGTTGTTTTGGAAAAACTCGGGTATAAAAGCAGGGCGTCTTTTTATTTTAATATAATAAAAGGCTCAAGATTTCTAAGATATTCTTATTACGGCATTATGTCTGAAATTATGGTAAATAAAATAAACGGAATAAAAGGAATGTACGCAAAAAGGCTGAATATCGGCTATATAAAAAATTATTCCGGCGAAAACGGCGCGGCCGTTTATTTGGAATATTCCGGAGCATTTAAAAAAGCCCTGGCGGCTGACCCGCCTTTAGATGTAACTTTCGAAAAATTGAAGATTTTATTAAATTTGAAATTGTTTGCTCTTTCTAATATAGAAATCGAAAGATTTTATTCCTTTGCGCGTTTGCGCAATAAAAAAATTACCCCTTTTTTCGCGTATATGCTTTATAAAAACGGTTATTATGCGGCCGCCGTCAATCTGGCTTCAAATTTAATTTATAGTTACAGGTATAAGTCCCTGCTTTTAAACAAGCGGTTTCTGAAAATACTTTATCCTATGCCTTATTTGGGCTATGTCAGGAAGTATGCATACCATTACGGTATTCCGTTAAATTTGATATACGGAATAATGAGGCAGGAAAGCCGTTATAATCCGGTGTGTTATTCAAGCGCAAGCGCGATAGGGCTTATGCAGATAATACCTTCGACGGGCTATTATATCGCAAGGCGGACGGGATGTTATAATTTTAATCCTTCCATGCTTTACAGAAAAAATATAAATATAA
>JAKAKF010000248.1 GCA_021813595.1 bacterium | reverse complement strand
TTAACAGGATTAGAAAGGGAGTCAGGCTTGAAGAAACAGGTCTTTTAAAACCGGACGACGTCAGGATAATCAGAAAAAATCCTTCTAAATTTATACTTTCGGTAGATTTATCGCACGGAAAAAACCGCGAAATCAGAAGGCTCATGGAGTTTTTTAACCTTAAAATTTTAATGCTCAGGAGAGTCAGGATAGGCGGGCTTTATATAGGAGACCTTCCGTCCGGGGAATACCGCGTGTTAAACCGCAAAACCGCAGAATTAGCTTTCGGCAATGCCGATAAAACGGAGCGGCAGGCCAAATCGCCTAAGACCAATCCGAATTACAAAAAACCCGGTTCAAAAATATCCACTTATGCCCGCGCCTCGGATTCCTAGATATAAAGATATAAAAAATCAATTCATGCTTGCTATTTTAGAGCGGTAGCCGGCAAGACTGCCGGGTGACGGGGTAATATATATTTCGCCGAATAAGTTCAGCTGTTTTAAATTTATCAGAACTAATCTTGCCATTTCAAGAAGCGCGAGGAAATATGTAAAAAATTCATCCCTGCTCCTGCTGTTTTTAACTATTTCGCTCAACGTTATATTGCCGACGGCATTAAATCTTTCCATTATTTCCGTTATTTTTTCTTTTACGGAAAAACTTTCTCTTTCTACTTCGTATATATTTATCCTGTTTTGAGCCTCAGCCATCTTGCCGTAGAAATATTTAGAAAGAATAAAAATATTTGCGTCGAAAATTGCGGTAGCGTTATTAGAGACTTTTTCAAGCGCCGTTTCTTCCGCTTTAAGCATTTTTATTCCGAATACGTCGCGTCCCAGTATAGGCCTGTTATTTAGAAAATAGGCCATTTCTTTAACTTTTCGATATTCCAAAAGCATATCGGTTAGTTCGCTTCTAGGGTCGGATATATCTTCCTCGCCGCCGTCCTCTTTTGCGGCATCGTACTTCGGCAGAAGCATTACCGATTTAATATATATCAGCTGAGCCGCCATTACTATAAAATCTCCGCCCAAATCAAGATTGAAAGTTTCGGAAGGCGGGATGCCGGCGTTTTCGTTTAAACCTATAGCCTCAAGATACTGTCTTGTTATTTCGACTATAGGAATATCGTAAATATTAATTTTATTTTTTTTTATCAGGGTCAAAAGCAAGTCTAACGGACCGTCGTAAACTTCCAGGCTTACTTTAGGATAAAAAGATAATTGGGCTTGGTCGGACTGCATAAATTTTATTTATTCCGTTTTCATAAGCTGAGATTTCTTAAAACGATATTATTAACTATAAAATTAAACGAAACGGCTAAAAAATTGCCCGGGTCGAACAAAAGGAGTATAAGAAGCAAAAAAATTCCAAAAGGCTCAAGTTTGCTTAAAAAGCCGGAAAACGGCTCTGGCAGAAGGCTTACAGCGACCCTTCCTCCGTCTAACGGCGGGATCGGTATGAGATTGAACGTTCCAAGAATAATATTTACCATTATACCTATAAAAAGCATAAAAGTTACAGGATAAACGAAAAATTTAAAAAAAGGATTGCCGTAAACCGTCTGGAAATGAAGATGGCTTATAAAATAGGCGAGGTATAGATTCATAACCGGAAACTCAAAAACTATAATTTTCAAAAAAACAAAACATATAAAAGCAAGTATAAAGTTGGTAGCCGGTCCTGCTGCCGCGACAAATCCCGTATCTCTTTTTGGGTTTTTGAGTCCGTTAAAATTTACCGGAACGGGTTTTGCGTAGCCGAATAGAAAAGGAGAGCCTACAAGTATTAAAAGCAGGGGGAGGAGAATAGTGCCGAAAGGATCGATATGTTTTAAGGGGTTAAGCGTCAGCCTTCCAGCGTTTTTTGCCGTATCGTCGCCGAAAAGGTGAGCTACGTAGCCATGGGAAACCTCATGAAGTATGATAGCGAATAAAACGGGAATTATGGCTATTACTATAAGCTGAATCGTATTATTCATATTGTTTATTATACGATTATTTTTCCGGATAAATCAACTTTATTTTTATTTTATCCGGCCGTAATAACTTTATTATTTTAACGGTTAATTTTTTCGGTAAAAAATTATATAATAATATACTATAAAACTATGAAAGCTAATCATGAATTATACCGCAAGCTGAACGAAGACGTCCTTCCGTTTGTGCAAAAACCTGCAAGATATCTCGGATTGGAAACAGGGACTACCGTTAAAGATATTAAAACTATACCTCTGAAATTTGCGCTTGCGTTTCCGGATTTTTACGAACTGGGAATGAGCCATATAGGAATGGGGATAATATACGATATATTAAATTCGGAGGCTCATATCGCCTGCGAAAGGGTTTATATGCCTTATCCCGATATGAACGCCAAATTAAAAGAGCATAATATTCCTTTATTTTCGTTGGAATCGTTCGAAGAGGTTAAAAATTTCGATATAGCCGGCTTCTCTTTGCAATACGAACTTTCCTATACGAATATTTTATTTATGCTGGAACTTTCCGGCATTCCGGTATTTTCTAAAGACCGGTCCGGTTCGGACGACCCTTTTATCGGAGCCGGCGGCCCATGCGCTTTCAACCCTCTTCCATTGAACGATTTTATGGATTTTTTTATAATAGGCGACGGAGAAATTACGACGGTCGAAGTATGCAATGCCGTATTGAAAGCTAAAAACGGCCTTAAATCCGGAGCGGTAGGTAAAACTGACTACAGAAATTACGTTAAAAGCATGCTCGCCGAAATAAGAGGCGTTTACGTGCCCGGATTTTCCAAAAGCGTAAAAAAAACGGTATTATACGATATAGACTTAAACCGTAAATTTAACGAAAACACCGCATATATCGATAAGCATATCGTTCCGCTTATAGAGACCGTCCATAACAGGCTTGCGGTCGAAATTGCCCGCGGCTGTTCCTCCGGCTGCCGCTTCTGCCAGGCGGGTTATATTTACAGGCCGGTCAGGGAGAGGAAGAAGAATGCGGTAGTAAATGCCGTAAAACACGGTTTGCGGACCACCGGTCTCGAAGAAATATCTTTGTCTTCCCTTTCTACGGGGGATTATTCGGATATCGAAGCACTGCTTTCAGAATTAGCCGATTTAACGTCGGAAAAGAAAATTTCGATGTCGTTTCCTTCTATGAGGATAGGCTCTTTGAGCGAAAATATACTTCAAAAAACCGCCGCCGTTAAAAAAACTAATTTCACGTTGGCTCCTGAAGCGGGAACCCAGAGGCTCAGGGATATAATTAATAAAAATATCTCCGAAGGCGACCTGCTGGGAGAAGCGGCACTGCTTTCGCAAAAAGGCTTTAAAACATTGAAATTATATTTTATGCTCGGGCTTCCGTTTGAAAGAATCGCGGATTTAGACGGAATAGCCGGTTTAATAGTAAAAATAAAAAAAATCGCAAAAGGGCTTAATATTACGGTGAACGTCAATAATTTCGTGCCGAAGCCCCATACCCCCTTCCAGTGGCATCCTATGGAAAAAGAACCTGAGCTTAATTTTAAAATTAATTATTTAAAAAAGTTGTTAAAACCCTTAAACGTTAATTTAAGATATCAGGACCCTAAAGTCAGTTTTATAGAAGGACTCATATCGAGAGGGGACTATTTTACGCCTAAAATCATATATAATGCATATAAATTCGGCGCGGTTTACGACAGCGAATCCAGATTATTCAATTATGACGCATGGGTTAAAGCTCTCGAATGCGATTACGGTTACGGTTGCGAATATGATTATAATTGGGGGAAAAATAATAGGGGAAACGGAACGTCGAATCTTAATAAATTGACCTATAGATATTTATACGAAGAAAAAAATATAGACTCTCCGCTTCCATGGGATTTTATAGACATACTCGTGGATAAGGATTTTTTAAAAGAGGAATATAAAAAATCCCGTATACAGAATTTAAAATCTATTTATCCCATCAACGCATCTCCTGTCGGCGCTTCCGCCGATAATCTTTTAACGGAGAATTGCAGAAAAATTTGTTATTTATGCGGCGTATGCGATTTCAAAACCTTAAGCCCCGTTTATTCGTCAAAAGCGGAAAACATAAGAATACATAAAAAAAAGGTCAAAGACGATAAGCACGATATTGAAGGAGATAACAATATAAAGATAAATAAGGAAGCCGCCGGCGGACGGGTTTCTTTTTCCGAACTTACGTTTATATATTCCAAAAGAGGAGCGGCGAAATATCTCGGACATTTAGAAACCGTGAAAATATTGCTTAAGGCCTTTAGAATAACCGGCATTCCCCTTATTTACAGGGAATCTAAATTTACTTCGAGGCCGAAGCTGAGCTTTTCCAATCCTATTCCTTTTATGAGCGAAAGCGACGGGCTGTATATTAAAGCAAGGGTAAGCGCGGAATATGCTGCCGAAACGGATTTAAAGATTCTTGGCGAAAAAATAAACTCTATTCTTCCGGATGGGTTAAAAATAGTTAGCATTAATATTTAATATTAAATCCGCTTAGCGTCCGGTATTAGTTTTTATGTTAAATTTTTATTAGTTTTTATTAATTTTTTATTGACAAAATTTTAAATAGATATATTATATATATGATTGTGCTTTAATTTGCGACTGTAAAACAATAAATTTAATCTTTAATTTAATCTTTAATTAATTTAGGGAGGGTAAAAAATTGAAAGCGTTGAAAGGAAAAAAAGGTTTAACCGTTTTATTTACCGCATTATTTTTATTAGCTGTCAGCTTCGGCCTTTACGGCTGCGCAAATAAACCAGCGCCGTCTAAACCGGCTTCGCAACCGGCAGCCGCTCCGAGCACTACCGCAACTACTACTGCCGCCGCGCCTGCTCCAAAAGCTCCGGCTAAAGCTGCCGCACCGAGCACTTCCGCTAAACCGGCTTCCGCAAATTTAAAAGCAGCCGCAATGAAGATTATGAACTCTCAGGGTTGCGCAGGCTGCCATATTATAAACGGCAAAGGCGGTTCGATAGGTCCTAATCTCGACAAAGAAGGAACTAAAGGACATTCTATCCACTGGCTTGAAGTCCAGATCAATACGCCTAAGGTTCATTCTCCGAATACTATGATGCCGAATCATAGCCTTAATCCGTCGCAGTTAAAAACGGTAGCGGAGTATCTCGAATCTTTAAAATAAGTTAGGCAACCAGGCAATAAAGATATACCGATAACTTTTAAATTTAACGGGCATCTGTGAATTAATCAAAAATTCATAGATGCCTTTTTATATTAATTAAAAAAATTTTACTATGAAAACCGATAAAAACAAAACCGTTCTGATAATATTAATAATCTCAGCCGCCGTTTTAATTGCGGGTATTTTTTTATATAGAAACCTTAACGAAAAAACAAACACCGGAATACCTGCGGTTAAATCCCTTAAGAATAAGGGTATTAAACTTACGAGATACCAAAAGTTTAAAAAATTCTGGCATAAGATGTATGGGAATCTGCGTAAAGAAAAAGTAGTCTATTCCTTAAAACCTCTTTATAACGATAAAATTAATAAAATCGAAACATACGATTTGACGCTGGCGTCATACGACGGACTGCTCTTAAAAGGTTATTTCGCAATTCCCTACGGAATTAAAGGCAAAAAATACCCGGGCGTTCTTTTACTGCACGGTTACGGCTCATTCGGAACTCCAGGCTGGGCGCACTTCTTCGCAAGAAGGGGATATGCGGCTCTTTCTATAGACTTAAGGGGACACGGAAGGAGCAGGGCGGTTTATAATCCCGGTTTTCCAGGTCTTATGACTAACGGAATCCTTCATGTTAAAACTTTTTCCATGGTAAAAATCGTTATGGATTCTTTAGCATCGCTTAGGTTCCTCGAACATTTTAAAAACATAAATTCGAAATATATATTCGTTACCGGAGGAAGTATGGGGGGAGCGCTTCCTTTAATAGACGCCGC
>JAKAKF010000246.1 GCA_021813595.1 bacterium | reverse complement strand
CTTGACTGATTGAATGAAAAAAAGCCGTTCTAAAATACTGATAATAGATTTCGGCTCGCAATATACCCAGCTTATTGCCAGAAAGATAAGGGAAAGCAAGGTTTATTGCGAGATATATCCCTTTAATTCTCCGCTCGATAAAATAAAAGATTTTAACGCCGACGGAATTATACTCTCCGGCGGGCCTTCTTCGGTTTACGATAAAGGCGCTCCCTTTATATCTAAGGAAATATTCAAGCTCGAAGTTCCTTTTCTCGGCATATGCTACGGCATGCAGATTATGGCGCATCTTCTAGGAGGAGAAGTGATACCCGCAAAAAACCGCGAATACGGACACTCAGAACTTAAAATTATTAAAGAAAGCAGGCTTTTTGACGGATGCGGAAAATCCAGCCGCGTATGGATGAGCCACGGCGACGTTATAGTTAAAATACCAAACGGTTTTGCGGTAACGGCGCAGACCGGGACATGCGATACCGCCGCTTTCGAGAACAGCGCGAAGAAAATGTACGGCCTCCAATTTCACCCCGAAGTCATCCATACCGCCTGCGGAACGGCTATATTGAATAATTTTTTATTCGATATAGCAAAAGTAAAAGGAGACTGGGAGTTAGAAGACTTTATATCCGGCAAAGTAGCGGAGATAGGAGAAAATATCGGCGGCAAGACGGCCATATGCGCTTTATCCGGCGGAGTGGATTCCACGGTTGCGGCCGTTCTTACTAATTTAGCCGTCAAAGACAGGCTCAAATGCATATTCGTAGATAACGGCCTGCTGAGGGAAACGGAGGCAAAATCCGTTATGAAATATTACAGGGACAACCTAAGCCTGAACGTTAAGCTCGTAAACGCTTCCGGTTTGTTTTTAAAAGAATTGAAAGGCGTTTCCGACCCGGAAAGAAAACGTAAAATTATAGGAAAGCTTTTTATAAAAATATTCGAAAAAGAAGCCGAAAAAATAAAAGGGGTAAATTTTCTCGTTCAAGGAACTCTTTATCCGGATGTCATCGAATCGGTAAAAGTATTCGGAGCCTCAAGCATCATCAAAAGCCATCATAACGTAGGAGGTCTTCCTAAGAAATTAAATTTAAAATTAATAGAGCCGCTGAGGGAATTATTTAAAGACGAGGTGCGCATAATAGGAAAAAATATCGGGATACCCGGCGAAATAATAAACAGACAGCCGTTTCCCGGTCCCGGATTGGCCATAAGGATAATAGGCGAGGTCGATAAACGGCGGCTCGACGTTTTAAGAAAAGCCGACACGATTGTAACGGAAGAGATAAAAAAAGCCGGATTATACGACAAAGTATGGCAGTCTTTCCCGGTGCTTGTTCCCGTTAAGACCGTCGGCGTTATGGGAGACAAAAGAAGCTACGAGTCGGTTATAGCTCTCCGCGCGGTGACTTCGGCGGACGGGATGACCGCGGATTTCGCAAAACTAGATTACGATATATTAAGAATATGTTCTTCCAGAATAATTTCGGAAATAAAAGGAATAAACAGGGTGGTTTACGATATCACTTCAAAACCGCCTTCGACGATAGAATGGGAGTAATCTAATTTGCTTTATGAATTTATCTGCTGGATTCCCGCTTTCGCGGGAATGACGATAGTAAGATTTCAGTAATTAACATAACAAGAACACAATAATTTTCAGGTTGTCATTCCCGCGAAAGCGGGAATCCAGAGCCATTGAGTTAGCGCGGCATTTTTAGAAATATGGGAGTAAAATTATGAACGAGTTCGTCCACCTGCACCTGCATTCGCATTACAGTCTTTTAGACGGGGCGATTAAAATCGACGATATAATAAACAAGGCTATCGAATTCGGCATGCCTTCCGTCGCGATAACCGACCACGGCAATATGTTCGGAGCCATAGAATTTTACGAGAAAGCCGTCAAAAAAAAGATAAAGCCTATAATAGGCTGTGAAATGTATGTTTCGAAGTCCGATATGAAACTTAAGAACTCTAGCGAAAAATATTATTATCATCTTATACTGCTTGCCAAAGACGACGAAGGTTACCGGAACCTGTCCAAATTAGTATCTAAATCTTATATCGACGGGTTTTATTACAAACCCAGAATAGACAAAAATATCCTCAAAGATAACCATAAAGGCTTAATCGCCCTGTCCGCATGCATAAAAGGGGAAATTCCCTATAACATAGTCCAGGGAAAGTACGATGCGGCGGAAGAAAGCCTTAAATATTATTTAGAGCTTTTTAAAGACGATTTCTATCTGGAAATGCAGGTTCAGGGCATGGAAGAGCAAATAACGGCAAATAAAGGACTACTGGATTTGTCTAAAAAATACGGCGTGCCTCTGGTAGCTACAAACGACTGCCATTATCTTCTCAAAGAGGACTATGAAGCCCACGACGTCCTGTTGTGCATCCAGACCGGCAAAACTGTTGAAGATAAGGACAGAATGAAATTTTCGACGAAAGACCTTTACTTCAGGTCGCAGGAAGAAATGAAGGAAATTTTCGGCGGATATCCCCCCGAAGTAATTTCAAACACAAAAATGATAGCCGATAAATGCAATTTTTCTTTTAAACTTAAAGAAGGACATCATTTTCCCCAGTTTAAGGATAAAGAAAATAAAAATTACGTTCAAGGCTCCGAAACTTCCGTCGCCGATTTTTTTGAAAACGAAACAAGGAAAGGTTTCGAAGAAGTTTTTATAAAAAATCCTACGAAAGCCGCCGCCGAATCTTACGCTAAAAAACCTGAAGGATACGCGGCAAGGCTGGATATGGAGATAGAAGTCATTAAAAAATCTAATTTTGCGGGATATTTTTTAATAGTGTCGGATTTTATCAAATACGCGAAAGAGCATAATATTCCGGTAGGGCCGGGCAGGGGCTCAGCCGCAGGAAGTCTTGCCGCCTATTGCCTAAAAATTACCGAAATAGACCCTATTAAATACGACCTGATGTTCGAAAGGTTTCTTAATCCCGAAAGAATAAGCATGCCCGATATAGACTCCGATTTCTGCATAAACGGCAGGGACGAGGTTATTAAATACGTTTCGGACAAGTACGGCGAAGAACAGGTTTCCCAGATAATAACTTTCGGAACCATGCTTGCAAAAGCCGTAATAAGGGATACGGGAAGAGCTTTAAATATGCCTTACGCAGAAGTCGATAAAATAGCCAAACTGGTTCCAAACACCCTTGGCATAACCCTTGAGGCCGCCGTAAAAGAAGAGCCTAAGCTTCGGAGTTTAATCGAAACTAACCCTAAGGTAAAAAAACTTATAGAAATAGCAAAAAGGCTCGAAGGCCTTGCAAGGCATGCAAGCACCCACGCCGCAGGAGTGGTTATATCGAACGAACCCATCCATAACCATATGCCTTTGTATAAAGGAACGAAAGAGACGGATGTTATTACCACTCAATACACCGGAACGGATTTGGAAAAATTGGGATTTATCAAGTTCGACTTTCTCGGATTAAAAACTCTTACGGTAATGAACGAGGCTATCGCCCTTATAAACGATTCGAGGCGGCAAAGCGCTAATTTTAACATATACGATATAGATTTGAACGACAGGGCGACGTTTAAACTTTTAGCCGCCGGAGATACTACGGGGGTATTTCAGCTCGAAAGTTCCGGCATGAAAGAATTAATAAAAAAACTCGTTCCGAATTCTTTCGAAGATTTAATTCCCCTCGTCGCCCTTTATAGGCCCGGACCTCTCGGCAGCGGCATGGTTGACGATTTTATCAAAGCGAAACACGGTAAAGCCAAAATACATTATATCCATCCGTTACTGAAAGATATTCTTCAGGATACTTACGGAGTAATGCTGTATCAGGAGCAGATAATGAAAGTGGCCACCAATCTCGCAGGATTTTCTATGGGGGAGGCGGACGTTTTAAGAAAGGGCGTAGGAAAAAAGCAGGCGGAACTTATTAATCAAATGAAAGATAAATTTATTGCCGGATGCAGAAAAAACGGAATAGAAGAGGTAAAATCCGAAAAGATTTTTTCCCTTATAGTTAAATTCGGAGAATACGGTTTTAACAAATCCCACTCGACGGCATACGCATATATAGCATATATGACCGCCTACTTAAAAGCTAATTACAAGGAGCATTTTACGGCGGCTCTTTTATCCAGCGAAATGTCCAATACAGATAAGCTGGCAAAGATAATAAACGAGGCGAAGTCCGGAATTAATGCCTGCGAAATACTGCCTCCGTCCGTTAACGAATCCGCGGAAAGGTTCGCGATAGTAAATACGGGCGCCGAAGGCGGTGAAAAGCTCGCTATCCGCACGGGGCTGGGAGCGGTTAAAAACGTGGGCAAAGCGGCGATAGATTCTATTTTGCAGACCCGCAAAGATAAAATATTTAAGGACTTATTCGATTTCTGTTCAAGGGTCGATACCCGGAAAGTCAACAAAAGAACTATAGAAAATCTCATAAAAAGCGGGGCTTTGGATATCGCCGGAGAATCTAGAAAATGGATGCTGGATAATTTAGAAGCCGTAATGGAGGAATCAGTCCGCAAAAGGGAAAAAGAAGATTCCGGACAGGTAGATTTATTCGCTTCCTTAGGAGAAAACGTTAATTACGCCCAAGGCAAAGACGAGTCTTATTTAAAGGTTTCGGGGGAAAAGGACGATAAAAAGTCGATACTCGCTTTCGAAAAAGAATCGCTCGGGTTTTATCTTTCGGGCCACCCGTTGGACGGTTATGAAGAAAAGATTAAACTTCTCTGCATAAAATCGGTTGCCGATATAGTATCGGAATATATAAACGGCCTGCGCAAAGGCGGTTCCGAGCGGCCGGACGTACCGCATAGCCGGTCCCGCGGCGCGGCCGATAAGGACAATATGTATAAAATGGCGGGAGTCATAAATCAGTTGAAAGTGCATAAAACGAGAAATAACGACAAGATGGCGTCGTTTATATTAAACGATAAGAACTCGAACGTCGAAGCCGTTTTTTTTCCTAAAAACTTTTTAAAATACGAAGAAATATTAGGAACGAATCAGCCCGTAATTTTGACGGGCAGAATCGATTTTTCGGGTCTGAATACGGCAGGAAATACCGGAGACGGAGTATCGGAACCTGCCGGTGCAGCCGGCGAAGACGCCCCGGAAAATGATGCGGCTCTTAACGGCAAAAATAAAACGGAAACCGGAAAGACGGAGTACGGCGCCGGTTATGACGACATGGATTTAGATATTAAAGTTATAGGAGAAAGCATCGAACTCTTAGACGAGGTTAAGGTAAAACGGCAGGCAAGGCAGGAAGATGAAGTGTGTATTATAGAAATAAACGAAAATGCGGCTTTCTTCGAAGCTGGAGAATTTAGAAATTTTCTTTCGGAGATCAAAAACAGCCTGTCCGATTCCAAGGGCAGTTCTAAAGTAATATTAAGAATGTCCGGATATAATATAGTGCTTAAAGAAAGTCTCGGGGTGGACAAGGCATTGCTGAAATCAAAATCCCTTCCGGACTATTTGAATATTATATAATCGGTGGTATAATAAAAAATTGATACGTTTTTGGATAACTAAAATACTATAATAGTAATATAAAACAAAATAAACATTTATGGCCATACAGTATCTCGAATTTGAAAGACCTATAATCGAACTCGAACAGAAGATAGAAGAGTTAAAGACGTTTAACCTTGGAGGCTTTACCAACGTAGATGAAGATATAAAGAATCTCGGAGCCAAAAAGGATAAACTTACGAGGGATATATTTAAAAATATAAACAGTTGGCAGGTTACACAATTGTCGAGGCATCCTTTGAGGCCTTATACTATGGATTATATAGATTTAATAGCCGAAAATTTTGTCGAACTCCACGGAGACAGGTTGTTTATGGACGATAAAGCCGTAGTCGGAGGATTCTGTTTTATTAAAGACGATGCCTCTGGTTACAGGCAGAGGGCGCTT
>JAKAKF010000151.1 GCA_021813595.1 bacterium | reverse complement strand
GGCTTACGGCTTCTGGCATGCTTCCGGCGCAAGAATAGGTTTTCAGGCCGGTTATTCCGGCGGACTTATGTCTTCGGCGGATAACGTAAGCGGAGGCGATATGAACGGCAGTTCAAGAGCGTCCGCATATACGGCTGCCGTTAGGGGAGGCTATACTTTTAAGACGCAGGTCGTTAACATTACTCCTATCTTGGGAGTTTCTTACGTTCATACTGCTATAAGCGGATTTACGGAATACGGACAGGGACAACTTTCAAGCTATTCTATGAACGTAGGAAGACAGGAAAGAGACGATTTGCACGCCCGTTTCGTAGTCAGGGCGTCTGACCGCAATGCTTGGATTAGCTTAGGCGTACGAAGGAATATCTGGTATCCGGGAGCTTATGCGGAAGAGCAGTTTATAGAAACCCCGGGAGAGAGTTTCGACACGTACGGCATTCAGGCAAATCCCACTATGGGCATATTCGGAACTGGACTTAAAACAGATATAAGCAGGCATGTAACATTGCAGGTCAGTTACAGAAGGCAGTTCGGGCATGACGTTATTATGAATTCGTTCTGGGGAAATATGACGGTCAGGTGGCGATGAACGGCAAAAAACAAATAACAGGGGGCGAATAAATCCGCCCCCTGTTATTCCATTATTATTGAAAAAATAAACTTAAAAATAAACTTGATTATATAAATAATATATATTATACTTATTAATGCTTATTATAATAAGCAAAAAAATATATAAATAGTTTATTCTAATCAGTATTGTTATTTTATATGAATACATTCCAAGGAGGCTTAATATCTTTAAATATTTAATAAATATTAATGAATAAATAATTATGTCTATGCCGGATTTTACGGAAAATATAGAAAATATAGTCAGATTTCATACGAGCGTAATTAATTATGCGCCGGTATCGTTTAAAAGGTATTTATATAATAAAATCGATTTTAATGAAAGACTTATCGGTATAGTAGGGCAAAGGGGGGTCGGGAAATCCACCTTAATGCTTCAGTATATAAAAAATAATTTTGCAAGCCCGGACGAAGCGCTTTATATATCCTTAGACAATCCTATCGCCGCAGGCATTAATCTTACTCTTTTTGCAGAAGAATTTGCCGCTAAAAACGGAAAACTTCTCGTTCTTGACGAAGTTCATAAATATCGTGATTTTTATGCTCACATAAAGGCTATATACGATTCTTTCAAGGAATTAAAAATAATATTTTCAGGAAGCAGCGAACTCCATCTTAAGAAAGGCAGTACCGATTTATCGAGAAGAGCTTTAGTGTATAATATGGGCGGACTGTCGTTCAGGGAGTTTATAAACTTCGAAACGGGACTTAACTTTCAGCCTGTCGGTCTTGAAGATATAATTAAGAATCATTACGATATATCGGTAAACGTTATCTCTAAAATTAAGCCTTTATATTATTTTAAAAAATATTTGGAACACGGTTACTATCCGTTTTACAAAGAGGGGAAAAGCGGCGGCTATCTCGTTAAACTGTATAGCCTCATAAACGAAGTGCTGGAAGGCGATATGGTAATTTTAGGACTCATACATCCGGCGCATGTTTATAAAATAAAAAAACTTTTAGAACTTCTGTGCGAATCCCAACCTTTTAAAGTTAATATCGAAAAACTTGCTTCTTCTTCTGAAATCGACAGAAATACAGCCTATAAATATTTAAAAAACTTACACGAATCTAACTTAATTATAGCTATGCGCCAGAAAGCAAAAGGCTACGGTATAATGACCAAGCCCGACAAGCTATATCTAAATAATTCAAATCTCGCTTATGCGCTTTGCAGTAATTATGATATCGGAACAATAAGAGAGATTTTTTTTGCAAATCAGGTTTTATCGCTTTATAAAGTAAACGTCCATAAAACTTGCGATTTTATAGTAAATGACAAATATGTTTTTGAAGTAGGAGGCAAAAATAAAGATTTTTCGCAAACTAAAGACATAAAAATACAAGAAAATTCTTTTATCGCCGCAGACGGAATAGAAACCGGTTATAAAAGAAAAATACCTCTATGGTTATTCGGGTTTTTGTATTAAAATATCAATAAATGCATAAATTATTTAAATAATTTATGCATTTTCATTTATCTTAAAAATTAATTTATAATCGGTGAAAAGTTAATTTTTCGTTCGGTGTTTTATGCACTTTTCGTTCGGTGTTTTAATTAATTTTAAATCGGCATGCAACTTAAGGTAAAATTGCAAAAAGGAGGTGAAAAGTATTTTTGTGCGTTTTGTTCAAGAGATTAAATTTATGGGGTCAAATTTAAATGCGTAGAGGGGTCAAATCTCTTGACAAACAACACCACCTATGCAAAAGGATAAAAAATTTTTAAATAAAAAAATTGCGATTATTGCAATTGCGGCGACATTCAGCAAATGCAGTCGGGAGTTAAGGAATATATAAATATTTTTCTAAATCGGGATTTGGGGCAATTTAGACTGGCAATTTTTTCGTTGCCCATTTTTAAATTTAGCGATATAATCATTAGAAGCATGGTCTAATATATTATAAGCCGCTTTTTTTTGGTTATTGTTTATTTTGGTCTGCTACCTGTTTTACAATAACTTGAGGGCGACTTTCAAGTTTTTAACGGTTATTTAAGGCAATAATATAAATAATTGAAACCAAGGAGATTAATAAGTATGGATAAGATAAAAAATTTTATACGGGGCGCAGGCTCGGCGCTAGTAATAATGCCCCATGAAGCATATGAAGACGAAGAATATTCTTTATATAATAATTGGGAAGCTGTTGGGCAGTATATGTATTATGCAATAGGGCAAGAAAATAAAAATATCGAAGATAAAATATCAACAACCCAAAAACACGACGATAAATAATAAAAATGTCCGATATAGAAAAAACAGGAAGTCAAAGCAATCCCGTTGAAATAAAAGAAGAAGAGCTTTCAACTCTCATAAAGGAACTTTCAATTAAAAGTAGTATATGGAGAGGTCCGCTTCCTCACCCAGAAATTCTTGCAGCTTACAAAAATATACAGGAAAATCTACCCGATAGGATTGTCAAAATGGCAGAAATAGAACAAAAATCAAAACATCGCCATATCTATATCGGTCAATTTAGCGCCATTATAATAGGTGTAATAACCATAATAGGCGGAATTATCGTAATTCTTTCCGGACGCAGTACTGTAGGATTAGTAGAAGTTATAAGCACATTAGCTGTTCTGGTAGGTGTTTATATAGGGGAAAAGGCAGTTGCAAAATCTAAAAAGAAAAAGAACGAATAAAATAGCTTATACAACGAAATTTTTTTTGCACTACCGAGAAATCTTATAGGCGGACATATTCTTTCGGGTTTTGTAGGAGTCGCAAAAAAATATAAAGATATAGATATTGTTTCCTGGCGAAACATTCATAATATTTTTGCGCAGTATTAAATATAGACTGCTAAATTATTTCCGATTACTCAGGCAGGAGTAGGAATACGGAGGCAGACGTTTTTAATGAAATAAAAGGATAATAGGTTATAATGAAGCGTAATTGCAGTAACAAAGGAGACGCAAACGCCTAAAAGAATAGTATTTTTATGCCATATCTTAAAATTAACCGAATTTACTCGACTATTAACCATTTCCACAAAGGAACGATATAAATCTTTTTGCCGTTAACGTCTAGAGGAGAAATAGGAAACAATCTGTCGTCTTCAAAATTTATATATGTAATATTCCTGTTAGGCTGGAGGTTAAGGCATATGCCTTACGGCTCTTACGGCAAGGGGCTATTCGAAGACATAGTAGTAACGGTGGGGTTTTAAACATTTTTAAAAGATTTTGAAATAAAAGAATAATAGGTTATAATAAAACGTAACCTCAGTAAAGTAAATATTTAAACTTACAGAAAGAAGTTATAAATGCCTAAAAGAATAATATTTTTATTATTGCCGCTTTTTAATAAAAATATGTTATTATTATATAATAATACATAATAAATCGGAAAAATACCGATTAAATATGTAAAATAAATTTAATAAATTATATTATAAGTATTTAATATTCAAAACATCTAAAAACTTTAAAAATATATATAATATATATGAACGATGCCGATATCATATTAGAGCAAAAGTTTAGGGAACTTTCGTCTGCGCCTATCGACCACGGCGTTTTATCGTCGATACTTAATAATATCGGATATAAAAGACCGAACGATAAAATAGAGTATATGATAAAACAAGGAACCCTTAATACTTTAAAAAGGGGCGTGTATATTTACGTTTCGCCGTATGCCGGAAATATCGTTTCAAAAGAAATAATAGCAAATAATATTTACGGGCCGTCTTATATCTCTTTCGATTATGCGCTTTATTATTACGGACTGATACCGGAATCGGTATATGAGTTGACCTCCGCTACCGTTTTAAGGTCGAAAAATTTTAAAACGGATTTTGGAGTTTTCAGTTACAGACATACGGATAAACATTTATATCCCGTAGGAGTAGTTATAATTTCTAAAGATACGAACGGTTTTATGATAGCTTCTAAAGAGAAAGCTTTATGCGATAAAATTTTATCCGTAAAAAACTTAAAAATAACGGGCAAAAAAGCAATGCTTGATTTTTTAGAATACGATTTAAGAATTGATTTGGACGAATTAAAAGATTTTAATATAAATATCATTCAAAAATGCATCGATATTACAAAATCGCAAAAATTAAAATATCTGCTTTCGGCGCTAAAAGGAGTCTGATATTGAATAGTATGGATAATATAAATAATATGAATATAATAGAGCAGATGCTTGAAAAATATGCCATAAAAACCGAAGACGATTTTATGAACGCCGCTAAAGAGGTATTTCAAGAAATCGCCCTATTGGGACTTTATAGAGCCGGTTTTTTTGAAAAAGCCTGCTTTTACGGCGGTACCGCCCTGAGATTATTTTACGGACTTGACAGGTTTTCGGAAGACCTTATAATCTCTATGACTCTTCCCGATCTTTACGCCGGAAAAATGCATGCGGTATTGTTCAGAAGTTGGGGAAGCAGGGTTAAGGGCAGAGACTGGTACTATTTTGAATGGTACGTAAAAAAGGGAGCGGAACTTAATCTCGAACACTTAAAAGAAAGAATGATTATTAGCGGTAAATGGGAAAAAAAAGATAATTTCGATGCCGATATCTTTAAGAATCTAATGATGATAAAAATAGAATCTCTCGATATACAGAGCGCAAAAAAAGAAGTAAAACCGTTCATCAGGAATCAAGATGTTTTAAATTCATGGTCGAAAGAGTATTTTAAAACATTAACGGATATGGTAAGATTTAAATACGATAGAAAATAGTTCCCATTAAATTTTGAAAAATTAAAATGAATAAAAAAAAATACGAAAGAATATTGCTTTCGCACGGCGGGGGAGGTAAAGAAACCTCCGAGCTTATAGGCGGTACTATATTTAACGGACTTTACGGGCAGGATGCCGGAAAAGATTATTTTTACCGTTCGAATAACGGCGGCGGTCTGAATAACGGTGTGAATAACGGTGCTAATAACGGCGTTTCTAATGAAGGCGGCGGAATTTCAGCCGGTATATCAAAGCAAAAAATAAATTTATTGGAAGATGCGGCAGTTTTAAAATCTCCGCAAAAAATAGCATTTACCACGGACGGTTTTACCGTTAGCCCTGTTTTTTTTAAAGGCGGCGACATAGGAAAATTATCCGTCGCCGGAACGGTTAACGATTTGTCGGTCATGGGAGCCAAACCATTGTTTTTAAGTCTCGGATTGATAATCGAAGAAGGATTTGCCTTGGATGACCTAAGGAAAATCATAAATAGCATTTCGGAAGAAGCGGCTAAAACCGGAGTAAGAGTAGCAACCGGCGATACTAAGGTAGTTCCTGCCGGAAAAGCGGACGGAATTTTTATAAACACGAGCGGAATAGGGGAGATTTTATACGGCGGCATTTCGG
>JAKAKF010000228.1 GCA_021813595.1 bacterium | reverse complement strand
TGTTTTTTGTCGATTTTATAGAACAACACTCCAAGCAGTCTGCCTATTTTTAAAGATAATTTCTGCGGCAGAACGTTTAGAAAAATATAAAAACAATATACTAAAATAAACTCCGAATATGCTAATGTCCTGTTTTTTTTCACGTCCGATTTTTTTTATAAATATTATAAATATATTCAAAAAAAGCTTTATCTATTACAATTTCAAAGTCTAAGTAATAAATTCTATCAAATATACTGGATTTATTGAATCTTTTTAATTTTACGTAATCTTTTAAGGTGGTAATTGCAATGTATTCTTTATTTTGAGCCATTAGGCTTCCCAGGTTTTTCATGTCGGTTTCGGCATATTCGTAGTGGTCCCGAAATTCCATTTTATAATCTATTTCGGCTCCGCAGTTTGCCAGATTTTCGTAAAAATAGCCGGGATTGCCTATTGCGCAGACGGCTACGGATTTTTTGCCTTTTAAATCCGCACAGGGGATTGCGTTATTTCTGGATACAAGTTTATCCGGCTTATAATACGAATAAAATACAGGGCAATTTTTGTTGTATTTTTTTATTTTTATTTCGGCGTCGTTCTTAAATTCGGAAGGATTTGCTAAAAGTTCGGGCTTGCATTTGTTGATAACGATAATATCGGCATATTTTAAGACGCTCAGGGGTTCCCTTAAAATTCCGGCGGGAATGACGTTTTGTATAAAAATATCGATATTTGCGTCGATGAGGAGTATATTTATATTTTTTTTGACGTTTAACGCCGTAAAACCATCGTCCAGAATTGCTATTTTTTTACTCCGGTCGAATTCGTCATGAACGTCTTTATATGCACATTTACCGGAAATTTCTATATCGTCCGTTGCCTGAACGGATGCGGCATTAATTTCTTCTTCGTTGCCATGAAACATATCCGCGCCGGTTTCGGCAAGATTATAATATATTTCGTCGTTATTCAGGCAGATTTTTGCCGCAGAAAACCTGTTTTTAGATACTATTACGGGAATATTTATTTTTTCCGACCAGAATTTTTCGATTAAAAGAACCGCTTCGTCGGGTAACTTTTCTCTAAAGGCAGGAATCTCATACTCCCAGCCGGCTACATAGACTTTTTTTTTAAGCGCCCTTTATATCCGCGGGTTATAATGCAGGGTTTTAATTCTTTTTCGTATAAGTATTGGGCTAAACTATAGGCAAAAGGGGTTTTTCCCGACCCGCCAAAATTTATATTCCCGAAACTGAGCGTAAATATGCCGGGGTCTTTTGCTTTTGCGCCGCTTATCCCTCTTTTTATTTTAGAAAAACCGATAACGGCAAAAGATAACAGAATAAGGGGCAGTTTAATAAAAAATTCAAACAATCCGCCTTTACCTTTCCTGTTCGTCAAAAAATTCAGTATATGTTTATAAAGCTTCATAGCGAAATTTCATAGTAAATCTACGGATTCTTTTATTCTGTTTAAACCTTCTTTTATAACATCTAATCCGGTAGCAAAAGATAATCTTATAAAATTATCGTTGCCGAATTCAACGCCCGGAACGGCGGCGACGAGATATTTATCTAAAAGATAACCGCAAAATTCGGCAGAAGAATTGATTATATCGCCGTTTGAGTTTTTTAAATTTCCGAATACTTTTGAAATATCGACGAAAAGATAAAAAGCCCCGTCGGGTTTTACCGGAACCATGCTTTTAATGTTTTTATCGAAAAAATCGAGCATATAATCCCTTCTTTTCTGAAATTCGTCCCGCATCATATTGCTGAATTCGTATCCGCCCTTTAACGCCGCAAGCGCGCCGTACTGTGCAAAAGTAGCAGGATTAGAAGTGCTCTGGGACTGGATGTTGTTCATAGCCGCGATTAAATCCCCGGGACCCGCCGTATAGCCTATCCTGAAGCCGGTCATAGAATAAGTTTTGGAAACGGCGTTGACGGCGATAGTATATTCTTTCATAGATTTATCTGCCATTAAAGCGTTAAAAAATTTTTTGCCGTCGAATATTATCTTTTCGTATATATCGTCGGTTATAATATATAACCTGCGTTTTTTTGCAAAATTTGCTATTTCTATTATATCTTTTTCATCCATCAGGACGCCGGTAGGATTTGACGGACTGTTTATTATAACGCCCCTTGTTTTGCCGGTTAAATTTTTTTCAAGCAGTTTAAGGTTGAATTTAAAATTGTTTTTAGACGTATCAGCCGTTACCGGAACTCCGCCGGAAAGTTTTATAATTTCGGTGTATGAAACCCAGTAAGGAGAAGGAACTATAATTTCGTCTCCGTCGTTCAGCATAGCCGAAAAAAGATTGTACAAGGAATGTTTTCCGCCGCAGGATACTATTATTTCCGAGTTTTCATATTTTACGCCGTAATCTGCCGAAAATTTTTCGGCAATAGCGGTTTTCAGTTCGTCTATGCCCGAAACTGGCGTATATTTGGTCTGCCCTTTGTCAAGGGCATCTTTTACGGCATTTTTTATATAATCGGGCGTGTCGAAATCCGGTTCGCCCGCTCCGAAACTTACGACGTTTTTTCCTTCGCTTTTTAGTTTTTTTGCTTTTGCCGTAATGGCAAGAGTAGCCGACGGCTTAATTAAAGAAGCTCTACATGAGAGTTTCATCGTTTTCTCCTTTCGCGTAAATTTTAGAAAGCTCTTCGGCTATCGCCGGAGGAACCATGCTTGAAACGTCTCCTCCAAGTCTGGAAATTTCCTTGACTATAGTGGAACTTAAAAAAGAATACTTTTCGGCTGTCATCATAAATATAGTTTCTATGTCTGAATTGAGCGTCCTGTTTGTTGTTGCAAGCTGAAGTTCGTACTCGAAGTCGGAAACCGCCCTTAAGCCTCTTATTATAACTTTTGCCCCTATGCTTTCGACGTATTTTACTAAAAGCCCTTTTAAGCCTATCACTGCCACTCTCTCCGCGTCTATTTCCTTGTCGTTTTTTATAATTCTGTTTATCAGTTCTATGCGCATCGACTGCGGGAAAAGATAGGGCTTTTTTTTATTGCACGCTACGGCTACTATAACCTTGTCGAACACGTTGAGGCTTCTTTTTAGAACGTCTAAATGACCGTAAGTTACGGGGTCGAACGAACCCGGATAAACGGCGGTTTTGTATTTAATAGAATCTGCCATAAGGTTTATTTTTACCATAAAACAGATAAAATTGCAATTGCCAAAAAAATATAATATTTATTATAATCTTATAAAATACGAAGGCATAACTGATGGTATAATATTAGATATATGAATAATAAAGAGGCGCGCGGAGCTTATTCCGCATTTAATAAACTGCTATGTCCTATACTGGCTATAAACGATAAATACGACGTAATATTTCTAAATAAAACCGCGGAAGAAGTATATAAGAACAATATTAACCGCGTTAATAAATCGGACGCAGACCTTCTTAACGCGGAAGGCACAGTCGGCAAGTGCTATAAAATATCTCACGGCTACGACAAACCCTGCTTCGAACTTGGAGAAAACTGCCCGTTAAGGGAACTTATTAATAACAGAGATAAAAATCGCGCCGCCGTCAATCATAACCACAAAGGACAGTTCTATAAAGTAGAAGCATACAGGGACGGCGGGGACGGCTCCTTATTTTTGGAATCCCACGTTAATATTTCCGAGTTTATTTCGGAAATAAATATAGTTAAAAAAGCCAAAGAAGACGTAGAATTATCCAAAAAAAGGCTTAAGACGTTTTTCGACGACCTTCCCGTTCCGTCGTTAATCGTTAACGTAGAATCCGGTCTTATTATAGACGCAAATAAAAAAGCCGTAGATTTTTACGGCTATTCCAAAGAAGAATTTGCGCATATGACTATTGCCGTTATAAATCCGTTTATATCGATTGAAGAAACTATAGATTTCAGGGCTAAAGCCTTAAAAGAAGGTTATAATTTTGCGGTTTTCAAACACAGGCTTAAAAACGGAAGATTAAGGGACGTAGAAGCTAATATCTCCGGATTTGTCTATGACGGCAAGACTTATATTCAGGTCATTATAAACGACGTCACTGAAAAAAAAGCCGTTGAAGAGAGGCTTAAAGAGTCGGAAGAGCTTTTCAGGATTATGGCGGATAATATGCCGGTAGGATTAGATATGCACAGAGAGAAATTTATTTACGTCAATCCCGCACTTCAAAATATGCTCGGTTATACTTCGGATGAACTGAAAAATATGTTCTTCTGGGAAATACTGGCGGAGGAATATCAAGATGAAGCAAAAAGAGCTATTAAGGAAGGACTTGACGGTATAAGTTATAAACATTACGTAACGTTTAAAGCGATTAAAAAATCGGGCGAAGAATTATGGTTATATATTTATGCCGGTTCGGTTAGATATAAAGGCGAAATTGTAAGAATCGCAAGCTTTATCGATATTACCGAAATGGTTAATTTAAGGAATTCTATCGAACAGGAAAGGAACTTTTTTAAGATATTAATCGAAAATATTTATTCGGGCATAGCCTTATACGGAAAAGATAAATTTTTATACGTGAATTCGGCGCTTCTTAATTTATTCGGATTGACAAAAGAAGAGTTTCTAAATAAAAGCGTAACCAATTTTTTCGATATAGAAGAAAATCAGCTTTATTCCTCAAATGTTTCATTATTCAATGTGCACCATAACAGCGAATTTTCATCCAGGTTTATTTATAAATATACAGATAAAACTGACAATGTCAGGTATATCGATTTATTCAGGACGGCAGTTGCTTATGGCGGAAAGGAAACCGGCCTCGCTATTTTTACCGACGTAACGGGCCAGATATTCAGGGAGCAGAATATACTCGTAGAAAAAGACATATATAAAGAGCTTTCCGAGATAGACACCCTGACCCAGATTTATAACAGGAGGGCTATGGACGCCAAGCTGACGGAACTTCTCAACTTAGCCAAAAGATATAGCAGGCCGTTATCCCTTATAATGTTCGATATAGACAGGTTCAAAAACATAAACGATACTTTCGGCCACTCTACGGGAGATTTAATACTTAAAGAACTTGCCGCCGCCGCCAAAGAAGACCTGAGGAATACGGATTTTTTTGCAAGATACGGCGGAGAAGAATTTATTGTTATAGCTCCCGAAACGCCCCTCAAAACGGCAAAAGAACTTGCCGAAAGATTGAGATTAAAGGTTCAGGGGCATGATTTTAAAATAGGAAGAGGCGTTACTATCAGCCTCGGCGTGGCGTCGTTAACGGACAACGACGACGAACGCGGCATTGTCAATCGTGTCGATTCGGCGCTTTATAAGGCAAAAGAGCTCGGGAGAAATTTAGTTTACAGCGAAAATTTTGATTGATTTGTTTTTTAAAATTTGATAAACTTTAAAATCTATCTGTTTAAATTAAATAAATATTAAATATTCAAACAAAGGAGCAAGCTATTTATGGCAAATCATAAATCTGCGGAAAAAAGAGCAAGGCAGACTAAAAAAAGAACTGAGCGGAATACCGGCAGTTTATCTAAAATGAAGACGGGAATTAAAAAACTTAAAGCCGCCGTTGCCGAAAACGATAAGGAAAAGGTCGTTTCGCTTTTTAACGCAAACGTATCTTATATTATGCAGTTAGCCGCAAAAAAAATAATACACGGGAATAACGCATCGAGAAAAGTTTCTGCGCTTGCAAAACTCAAGAATACTATAAACGGCTAAGCTTAAAAATAAATTCCTCGAAAATCAAATCAGGCGGATACGACGTCGTCTTAAGTTTTAAGTCGGCGTCTTCCAAAAGTTCGACGGTCTTTTTTAGCTCCCGGATATTAAAGTTCGACAGATTTTTTATAAATTTATTTTTCAGGAAAGGCAGGACGGAGTTTACGCTTAAAATAGTTTCAAAATCCATGCCGGACTGTTCCTGCATCTTTGCCTTGTGCAGTTTTCTTATCTCGCTGTAGAGTATCGATATAATTTTTATAGGTTCTTCCCCGTCGCCGTAAATAATATTAAATATCGAAAACGCCGCTTTTAAATCCCGGTCTAAAATTTTGTCCGTTAAATCGAATATATTAAATTTTTTTGAAAGGGTAA
>JAKAKF010000266.1:4021-6077 GCA_021813595.1 bacterium | reverse complement strand
ATCTCTATCTGGAAGGCATAGCCTCTAGAACTTATTCCTCCTAGATTTATTTTTTTAAGGCAGTTTACGTCGTACATATTGAAGCCGCCGGTTAAATCGCTTATTTTAACGCCCGTAACTAATTTTGCGTATATATTTGCGAAGTAAGAAATCAAAAGCCGTTTCATGCTCCAGTTTATTATGCGTATTCCTCCCGAATAGCGCGAGCCGGCTATCATTCCGCATTTTTCGGTTTCCATAAGGCTGACGAAGCCGGAAATCTCCTCCGGATTATGGGAAAAATCGCAGTCCATGGTCAGCACGTAATCGTAGCCCTTTTCTACGGCAAAATTAAACGCGGCGGTATAAGCAGTCCCAAGCCCCATTTTCTTTTCTCTTTCTATCAGAAAAAGGCGGCCGCTTTCACCACCTCCGTTTTTCTGTTTTTCCATAAATTCCTTAACTATCCGGCGGGTGCCGTCAGGCGAATTGTCGTCTATTATTAAAAGGCTTATCGAATGGTTCGATTTTTTGGAGGATTCGGACTCGTTAAGGCTTAAAACGGAATTTATCATCCGCCCTATATTGTCTTTTTCGTTATAAGTGGGTATTGCGACGAGTATTTTCATCAAATAAATCTGACACCTTTGCTTATGTGATTTTTCATAAAGAAAAAGCGGAAGGGCTGAAAAGCCGCTTCCGCTTTAATTTTATTGCAATTGCAATCACGATACTGCGTCAGCAGGATTAGAATGCAAAGTCAAGACCAGTACCAACTGTATTTGCCTGGTCGTTATTGGTAAATACGTATTCTAAATACAAGTGAGCGTTGTAAGCTAAATTGTACTCGGCCAGCAATGTAACGGAATCTTTTACTCCATCTGTTAGACAGCCATTAGTAGTATAAGCCTGCGATTGATAAAGATTTGCATTTGAACAAGTAGTTGGCGTTGCATAAGCATTATTAAACGCTTCCTGTGAATTTTTATGCGTCCAGCTATACATTGCATAGTCAGCGGTCAGCATTAAGCCGTTTCCAACCTGCGGCAATAAATATCTTCCGTAAGCTTCGAATGTGCTGTATCCGTTAGAAGTATCGGTAACGCCTGTTCCTGCCAATGACTCATTGCTTGGAGCATAAGGATTTGAGTCGCTCTGAACGAGATATGTTATGCCTAACTCGTAAATATCGTTTGCAAGGTCAACATCGACGCCGTTAACCATAACGCGATTAGTCCAAGAATAACCATTGACAGTAATTGGTTCTGCAATCGTTGAACCGTAATAACCTAATTCAAGCTGTCCCATAGGAATTGGGGCATATTCCTTTAACTGATAGGAATACTGCATTGCATTACTGCCTGTGGCAGCAAGAGCGGTTCCATTAGATGCTCCTGCATCATTCGTAACCGTTACTTTATACCACAAATGGTATCCAGGTGTTCCGTAAAGGGCAAAACCTGCATTTCTTGAATGGATTAAAGCACCTGCTTCACCGTCGTTACCGACATTTAAACCTTGACCGCCACCGGCAATACCGTTATAGGATAAATAACCTAAAGGATTCTGCCTGTAGAAATAAGGGCTTGCTGTTGTTACCTGTCCTATTTTTAAATTGAACAGATGAGGAGCTACTCCTAATCCGCTGCCTAAGCCGTTGATAGATGCAAATATCTGTTTGCCGTTAATCGGACCCTTTCCTGCGCCAAATCCATAATGAACATAGAAAGATAACGAATCTGCAAGAGGCGTGTATAACTTAAAAGCACCCGCATCGACTATATCGACGCCTGCGCCGAATGCATCGGTTGCATTGCTTACATTTTCATTCGTATAATGCTGATAAGAAATAATCGGTTCGACCATTACCGGTATCGGCCATGGATTCGGAAGACTAAGTCCTTCTGTAATCTGTGTTGCGTCGGCAGGTGTTCCTTGAGTGCCGGGAAGTCTGAAACCGTTTCTCCAGAATGCTCTTCCGAACGGGTTAAGGTTTGGGAAAACCGTGTGGCAAACTGCGCATGAAAAATGATACTTTTGTGCAAAAGCCGGGATTGCGTTTGCTTTTTTGGGAGCC
>JAKAKF010000266.1:0-4011 GCA_021813595.1 bacterium | reverse complement strand
GCGAACGAAAGCGCCAAAACAAACAAGGCAACCATAGTTACTACTAATTTCTTTTTCATAACTTTCCTCTCTCTTAAAGTTAAAGTTAAAAATTAAATTAAATGAGAACTTTTTGGTTTTTTAAAAATCATACTGCTTACTGCAAATTTTTAATCTTTCTGCTCTGCACCTCCTTAAAAGATTTTATATTATTGTATTTTATATATCTTAAACTGCCTTTTGTCAATACCTTTTTGCAAACGGATAATCATACTTATATTATATATATAGTCCGACCAGATTAATACTTTAGCCTTGATTTAATTATAATACCTATATTTTATATGTCAAGACCTTTTTTAGTTTTTTTTACTTTTTTATTTTAACGATTCCAGATAAGACGCAAGTTCATAAAGCTCCTTCTTGGAAAGCATCTTATGGTCCGGCATAATAGCCATATAGGACTTTCCATCTATTTTTAAAGTGGAACCGGGTTTAAAATTCTTAGCCGGCGTAGCAATCTGAACTTCGAGCCACTTGATAGAATGTTTTGCAAGTCCTTCCTTGGAAAGGTCAGGACCAACGCTTCCGCCTTTTTTGCCGATAGTATGGCAGGCAAAACAGTCTATGCCTTTTTTGTTAGAATGAATAAGCTGATTGCCGAGCTGTGCGGCGGATAATTTTACAGGAGCGGTAAGAGCGTGAACAGCGACGTAGCCGAGAACTATGACTAGAATAATAAATACTGCGGTTATACCTTTTTTCATAAAACCCCCCTTAAAAGAATATATTGAATTTAAAAATTATTATATAGATTGCTTCGCTTCGCTCGCAATGACGACCAATCTTAATAATCGAATTTCATCAAAGCGTTTACCGTATGAGGTTTGAGTTTCTCCGAGCCTTTCAAGAACGAAAGTTCCGCAATAAAGGCCGTATCGACGACTTCCGCTCTAAAACTCTCGACCAGTCCTATAGTCGCGAGGGCCGTTCCGCCTGTCGCAAGAACATCATCGGCGATAATTACCCTGTCGCCCGCCTTAAGCGCGTCCTTGTGTATTTCGAGTGTAGCGCTTCCGTATTCAAGGTCGTAGCTCAAAGACGAACACTCGTATGGAAGTTTGCCGGGTTTCCTGACCATTATAACGCCTGCGCCGAGCCTGTAGGCAAGCGGCGCGCCCACGACGAATCCTCTGGCTTCTATGCAGACGACATAATTTATTTTTTTGGGTATATATGAATCGGTCAGCGAATCCACAACATACGCGAATGCTTTTGCGTCGGCAAGCAGAGGAGTAATGTCTTTGAAGTTAATCCCTTTTTTAGGAAAATCGGGAATTTCACGGATAAATTGTTTTAGGTCCATTAAATCTCCAATATTCGTATTTCATTAATACTTGTTTACGACAGATAATTATATATTTACGAAAATTAATTGTCAATACCGGAAAGCGGAAGTTTTAAAATTGCGTTAACATATTTAATAATTTTAATACATTCTGCTTTCGGCGTTAAGCCTTTTAATAGCTTTTTTTGCGTCGAAGTCCTTCATAAGATACAGATAATAGGTTCTGACTAGCCTGAATTTTACGTATATGTCAAGCCTGCCTATTTTGTTAATAGACTTAAAATAAGGCAAATATTTTTTAACAGGATTCAGCATATATTTGTTATCCATAATAAACAGGGCGTTTTCTCCTTTTATCTTATCGATGTTCTGCCATAGGTCGTACTGGTTGAGAAAACCGGATATATTATAAATATTAACCGCTGGTTTAAAGCCGCCGTAATAGACGAGCTCGTCGGCTATAGCATAATGGTGCGTAAGTATAAAGAACGGATGGTAAGCCGCCTTATAGCCTTTATAAACGATACCTATATATTTTGCGCTATGCCGCCAGCCGAAAAGGTCGTTCGTTATATCGGCGGTCGAAGGTTTGCCGGGAATGTGCGGTATGGCGGAAAATACCCAGCAATTTTTAAGACGTTTTTCCTTGTCTATATAGCGTATTATTTTGCCTACCGGTATGGAATTATAATAAATCTGATTATAAAGGATATACGATAAAAGGAAACCGGAAAATAGGGCGAAATATATGCAATATTTCAAAATACGAGAAGAAGATTTACGCGTTAGAAGGTCGGCGGCATAGCCCATAATCGGAAGTGCAGCAAGATAGCCTATATCCGGCCAGTGAACTAAAATTCTGTGGGAATAGCCGTTTACGACGAAAAATAAAAGAATGGGGAGAGAAAGGCAGATAGAAAACAGGAGAGGTTCGCTATAGTCAAACCATCCGTCAGGCAACCACCCCGTCGGCCTTTGGCCGACACCCCCACTCCTTAGAAGAGGAACTTTTTTTAATAAATATACGAACGCTCCGATTAAAAAAATATATATTAACGGCGTAATAACCAAAACCTGCCCGAACCAGCCCGCGGCTAAAAGCGCAAAACCAGGCTTCGGATGCGAAAAACCGTGCGAAAGCTGAAACTTAAACGAAATGAAATTATGCGTAAAATTCCAGTATATTACCGGCGAAAAAACGATGAGCGCAGAAGCAAGAGCCATATAAGGATAAACCGTTTTCAGAAAACGCCTGTTCCCATTGGAAACAAGCAGATACAAAAGAACTGCAGGCGGGATTAAAGCCGCGGTGTATTTGCTTAAAAACGCAAAGCCGAGGGAAATACCGGCAAGAAGCCAAAAAAACCACCCCGTCGGCCTTCGGCCGACACCCCTCCTTTTAAGGAGGGGAGATTTAAAGGGGGCAGATTTATTTATTGTAAGCGCTTTATAAAAAAATATAAAAAATAACAGGGTAAAAAATAACAGCGGGGCGTCAGGCAGAATCATCACGGAAATAACCATTCCGAATATTACGGCGGACAAAAAAAACAGAAACGAGAAAAAAGCCGCCCGTTTGTTTTTAAACAATATATAGGAAAGGTAATACACTAAAAATCCATCGAGAAGCGAAAAAACGACCGCTCCGAGCCTGACGGAAAGCTGGCTCTTGCCGAAAAGCCATGTAAATGCGTAAATAATCCAGCCGACGAGAGGAGCGTCGTCGAGATAGCCCAAGGAAGGTTTCAGCGACCACACATAATAATGAGCTTCGTCGTTGCCGAGATTAAGAGTCGAAGCAAGATGAATATGAACGATAAGCGCAAAAAGAGAAACAATTATTAAATAAATCTCGTATTTGAATCTAATAATATACGAACCCAATTTTTGTCTGCTCAAATTTATTATAAACCGCCGGTTACATCCTTTGCAATTATAGTTTTCATTAATCCGTTAAATCTGTCTTTAAGTTCCAAAGCGGCGTCGGTCTGCGCAAATAAGGCAGTTCCAGCGACGGCAGCCAACTGCTCCAATTCTTTCTCTGAAGGCTCTTCGAAATATTTTTTCTGATTGAAATAAACTGCGGAGTCCGCTTCGGAGTAATCCGTTAAACCTCCCGTCTTACCGGCGTCACGTCCGGTAAAATCATCCGTTGCCGTTTCCGCCCCTTCGCCTGCGAAACCGGCGTTTGCACCGTCGAACCTGTCAGCAAGCCTTTTCAATATAATTTCTTCCTTTTCGTCATATATTTTAGAATATACGAATATAAAAATACAGTCTTTTTTATTAAAACTGCTAATTATTTTTTCCCGGTGGGAGCGCTTTAAGAACGTTGCATCGAATATTACGTTTCCGCCTTTTTTAAATTCTTCCAGTCCTTCTTTCAATAAATTTTCATAAACCTTTATATTTGCGTCTGCGGAATATTTTACGGACTTATCGGCAGAACCGTATAAATTTTGCCTTATTTCGTCGGTAGAAATAACGCGCGCGTAAAACCACTCAGAAAGCAGGCGGGAAAGCGAAGACTTGCCGCTGCCGGAAAGACCGCAGTTAAGGATAACGACCCGCTTTTGCGCAAGCGCAAGGTAAAAAGCGGCAAGATTAAAATATTTTAAGGCTTTTAATGACGCGTCTTCACCGGAGGAAAGAAGGGATATCTTGCATCTTACTATAGCTCTGTA
>JAKAKF010000233.1 GCA_021813595.1 bacterium | reverse complement strand
CGATACGGTGGTAATACCCATAACTACGATGCTGGAGAAAATTGCCGGAACGACCTGGGTGCATGCTATAGCCGTATCCGCAAAATCAAATAAAGATACGGTAACGGCAGAGTCCGAAATTACGGCGCTTTTAAGGCAAAGGCATCATATACCTCTTCATAAACCCGACGACTTTTTCGTCAGGAATCTTACCGAACTCGCGGCAACCGCAAACTCCAGCGCGAATACATTTACGATTCTTTTAGCAAGCATAGCCGCCGTTTCTCTGCTTGTAGGGGGCATAGGCATAATGAATATAATGCTTGTTTCCGTTACCGAGAGAACCAAAGAAATCGGCATAAGAATGGCGATAGGCGCAAAAAAATCCGACATTCTAAAGCAGTTTCTGATAGAATCTTCCGTATTAAGCCTTTTCGGCGGAATACTCGGCATAGGTCTCGGCTTTGGAATTTCAAGCGCAATTTCGGCTTTTTCCCCCCTTAAAACTATCGTTACTACCGAGCCGATAATAATCTCCCTCGTTTTTTCTTTGTGCGTAGGAATATTTTTCGGCTTTTATCCCGCATATAAAGCCTCGCGTATGAACCCCGTCGAAGCGCTGAGATACGAATAATATTATCTTATTGCTTCATTTGTAGTCTATTAATATTCAGTTTAAATTACGGTTTTATAATATAAAAATATAAATTAAATATTATAAAATCATGAAAAAGAAAATAATCCTGCATATCGGAACCCATAAAACCGGTACTACGGCTTTACAGAGTACGCTTTCCATTAACGATAAATATCTTAAGGACAACGGAGTGCTATATCCTTGTGCCGGAAGATTAGGCAAATTTGGCGGACACCACAATATTGAAGCTCAGCTGAACAATGATACTAAGACTTTTAAAAAGAAATACGGCACGCTTGAAGACCTCTGCGCAGAGATAAAAAAAACTAATTTTCCTACCGTAATAATCAGTTCGGAAAGTTTGCAGTGCTTATATTCTAAACCCGATAAGCTCCGAATTTTAAATAATTGTTTTGAGCGGTATGGCTATATCACGGAAGTAATAATATTCTTAAGGAATCAGATTTCGTATATGGAAAAACTATACAGGGAACTGCTCAAATACTGACTGGATATAACTTTTTAAGAATATGCGGAAGAAATTTTAGATTCCGGTAAATTTATTTATAACCGTACGGAAAATTTAGAAATATTTTCATTTATATATGAGGATATAATAAAGGGGTTTGCGGAAGTATTCGGCGAAAAAAACATACGCTGCACGCAATATGTATATCCGGAAGAGCCGGCATTTTTTAAGGCGGTCGGTTTGTGCGGCTTATACTCAAATCCAAGACCGGTTAAACGTGCTAATTTAATAAATAAAACCTTGCCGCTAATAAAGTCTGTCGCTTTAGAATATTACAACAAGACGGCATCAACAATGGAAATAACCGACAAACTGAAGCAAATCGGCAGAAATCATATTATAAGCTGGCCGATTCCTCCTTCTGTTGAATATCAGGTTGCGCCTTACTTATGCCGAATAGAAACGCAACCGTTTATTGAAAAATTTAGGCGGTTCAATGTCCGCCTCGATAATAATTATGGTTTAGCTCTGTCAAATTATAATGAATACTGCGCCCTGCCTGAAACACGGCAAATTAATAAATATAGCCGCTATAACGATTATCCTGCCGACGTCGAGATATTGATAAACAAAGCTCTTAAAATAAGCAATCTTCCACTAATAGCCGGAAAAGCTCTGCGCAAATTTCACAAATTTTTAAGCCCTTTGAAAAGAATATTATATTATTGATTAATCGACTGCAAGTAAATGTTTCAGGTAATTTTGTATTTCATCGTCATTTTATCGTCTGCCGTGAAATGCGAAACCGTCTCTCCCTCTGAAACCTCCCCAGCCACGGTATAAAAAGCCTCCTATAATAACTCTGCCTAAAATGCCGGGAACCAAATAATCAGGATAAGGGTAGGCGTAATACGGATACGATACGGATACGGAACCTGATAAGGATAAGGTTCGGGAACGACAACCGGCTGAGGAGATGTAGCGGCGGGATATTCAGCCGCATTCTGGGAAGGTATTACAACAACGTTGTAGCCGTTTGATTGCAATACGCTTAAAATATTGCTCGATATATTTCAGTTCGGAACTACAAGTAAAGTCGTTTCCTTGCCCGGCTTATTAATCTGTCCGTAATTTATGACGTAATTTGCATTTTGCGGAGACGTTACTATTATGTATCCGTTTACCTTTAATATGTTTATAATATTGGCGGATACATTTCCTTTAGGATACACAAATACGGTAGTCGAATTGTTAGCGGCGTAGGATTTGCCGCTATAACATAACGCAATAATAATCGATGATGCAAATAGAATAAACATAAGGCTCTTAAGTAAAATATCAACAAATTTTTTCATCTTTTTTACCTCTAAATAAAATTAATAAATATAAACTTTTATATCAGTAAAGAGTTTATGTCTATAGAAAATATATTTTTACCTTCTTTATAACAGTATATTATACCGAGACCGTGCTTCTCAAGTATTTGTTTTGTTATATATAAGCCGAGACCGAAACCGTCTTTATTTTTTACGGATTGGTCTTTTAAAAACGGTTCAAAAATAAGATCCTCGGATATTGACGGCTTATTTCCGCTATTAGCAAAAGTCAATATGCCTTTTTCTATTTTAACGGCCACGCTTTTATCGCCGCTGAATTTAATTCCGTTGTCGAGCAGGTTCTTAACCGCTATAACAAGCATTTCGGAATCGCCTCTGATTATGTAATCTCTGTCGGCGGTCAAACCGACTTTAGAATCTAAATTATCGGTAAAAAGAAGCGTCTCGGCTTTGCCTATTATATCGTCTAAACTGCACGGGGACATATTAAGTTTTACGCCGGCAATTGCTATTTTTTCCGCAGCAAAAAGTTCATTTATGAGCAATTCAAGTCTTGCGAATATGTTCGAAAATATTTTTTTCTTATCGGCTTTTTCGTTTTCTAAAAGCTCAAGCGCTATCTTTCCTTTGGTTATAGGAGTTTTAAGTTCATGGGCGATATTTCTTATAAACCATACTCTGGCGTTTAAATTTCTTTTAATATTATTAACGGCATCTTTAAGTTCTCTTGCTATATATCCAATTTCGTCTTTCCTTTTTACATATTCCTCTAAATCGATATTCATATTCCCCTTTTTAAATTCTTCCATTTTTTCCCTGAACTTACTCAGCGGCAGTATCGACCGGTATATGCCGATATATAAGAAAACAAGTATAAGATTTAGCCCTGCCCAGACAAAAAGCAAAATTCTCTGCGGATTGGCGCTTTCGTTTCTTTTCACTAAAATATTTCCGCTTTTTGACTGCAAATATAAGTATTCGCCTCCGTTAAACTTCAATAATTCTATATAGTATCTTAGCTTCGGCATTCTTTTCTTAAAGACTACCGTGCCTGTTTTTAAAATTACATCCTCGGTTTTCCGGCTTTTTACCGGAATGATGCTGTTTGATTTATTTTCCCGTATTGCGCCCGTCTTTGCCAGAAACACCGTCTGCCTTATAAAATGAAACATTTCCGTGCGGTTGATTGCCCTGCGCACTAAAATAAAAAATGACAGCAGTATCGTAAAGATTATAATAAAAACGATATTTATTTTAAATAAAACCGAATGCCTATTCATCGAATTTATATCCGAAGCCTCTGATAGATTTTATATATTTTGGATTTTTGGGGTCGTCGGAAATTTTTTTTCTTAGCCTTCCGATTATTACATCGACGCTTCTGTCTATGCTTTCCAGATTCATCGTTTTTGAATTTTCAAGGATATAATCTCTCGATACAACCCTTCCCTTATTTTTAAACAGCATAGTAAACAGCTCGTATTCGGCAGATGTCAGGTCTAAAACAACCCCTTCTTTTTTTACGGTCATAGCCGATTCATCGACATCAAAAACTTTAGCGATAATTTCCGCCGATTTTTTATCGTTCCTTCTAATAACGGACCTTATCCTTGCTACAAGCTCCCGCGGATTATAAGGCTTTGCCACATAATCGTCGGCGCCGAGTTCAAGCCCTGAAACTATATCGGTGTCGTCATTTCTTGCCGAAGATATTATTATCGGCATATCGGATGCCGTCGAAACAATTTTGCAGACTTCCAATCCGTCCATATCAGGCAGAGTAAGGTCTAAGATTAAAATATCGAAATAGTATTTTTTAAGCGCTTCTATCCCGGTTGCCGCATCCTTAAAATTAACAATTTCCATATTGAATTTAAGAAGATATTCTTTAAGCAGGGAGGCTATTTCTTCATCGTCTTCTATCATTATTATTTTTATCATGAGCATAAAAATTATTTAATTTAAAAATGTCTTCTTATAAAAGACGCCGCGTAGTCACCCCGCGGCGTCTTAATCCTAACTGCAAACAGTTTTAAAATCCTCAGTGCAGACTGTTATAATAGTATAGAAAACTGCCTTGTTTCTATCTGCCGTTATTCCATCTCCAGTCGCCTTTTTTGATATTTAAGATTATAAGAAACTCTTTTCTTTGTTTAGGCGTCAATATATTATAAAAATTTTCCATTCTTGACGCTCTCATTTTAAGCATTAATTTCATGTTTCCTAAGGCGGTGGATTCAAAAACGGCTTTATTAAAAGAACCGTTTTTTATAGCCTCAATCATCGGAGATTTCATCATTTTTCTTCCTTTCATCATCTTTTTAAAATTTATACGGTTTAATTTCCGCAGTTTTCTCATCTGAAATTTAGAAAGATGCAATTCTTTAGCCAGCCTAAAAAATTTCCCCGATTTCATATGCATGCAATTATGCATTTGTTTGCGCATTCCGTTAAAGCCGTAAGATGTACGGCTAAACGCCAGAAAAGATAATATTAATGCTAAAAATACAAAAAGCATGACGTGCTTTTGGTGAGGCCTAAGTCCCTTAATAAACGCTTTCATGATTGTCTCCTTAATAATTTTAATTTTAATAAACTCATCCGGAATATTTTATCCTGACTTGTATTATTTTATTATATACATGTTTTTTAAATAAATTATAAACTAAATATTAAAAATTTAAAAAATTATCTGCCGCAAACGCCTCATCGCGGAGACAGCCGTTCATGCCGTATTTATATATTGTTTGCAAACTGAGATTTCAAAAGTTATACGAAATGGGGACCGGGCTTTTAAATTATTTGTATTTCTGTTATATTATTAATAACATATATAATTATTTTTCACCGTGTTAAAATATTATTTTGGATGTTTAAGACTTTAAAGGAAGATATAAATTCGGTTTACGAAAGAGACCCTGCGGCAAGAAACGCTCTGGAAGTTATTACATGCTACCCGGGCCTGCACGCCGTTTATATACATAAGATTTCCCGTTTTCTATGGGAACATAAGTGCAAGCTCTTTGCGAGGCTCGTTTCGCAGGCCGGCAGGTTTTTGACCGGGATTGAAATTCATCCCGGAGCAAAAATCGGAAGAAGGTTTTTTATAGACCACGGCATGGGGGTCGTGATAGGCGAAACCGCCGAAATAGGCGACGACGTTACTATTTATCACGGAGTTACCCTTGGCGGAACAAGCTGGAAAAAAGAAAAAAGGCATCCTACTATAGGAGACAGGGTTATAATAGGAACCGGAGCAAAAATACTCGGGCCTTTGACGATAGAACACGATTCTAAAATAGGTGCAAATTCCGTAGTGGTAAATGCCGTTCCTGCACATTCAACCGTAGTCGGAATACCCGCAAAATCCGCAAAAAGGGACGAGTCCGAGGTTCACGACAATATAGATCTTGAGCATAACAGGCTATTCGACCCGGCTTTTTATGAAATTTCCCTTTTAAAATCGAAAATATCGGAACTTGAGAATAGAATTAGGGAAATCGAATCCAGTCAAAATAAGAAATAAATTATAAAACTCAATTAAAATATGAAACTTTCTTCTAAAGGACAATACGCCGTAAGGGCGTTAATAGATTTATCATATAATTCGGACGATAACTCCGTCCCTATAAGTTTAAAAGATATTGCGGCGAGAGAATCTATATCCCTGCACT
>JAKAKF010000261.1 GCA_021813595.1 bacterium | reverse complement strand
AACTCACGAATTTCTTTAATCCGCCGATTAAAATTCCTATTTTGGATTCGGAATCAACGCCGCTCACTATATTATTATGAATATTTTCGTCTAAAGTTTCGGTTTTCCCGGTATTTACCGGCGAACCGGAAACAATCTCCCGCATAGACCCTGAAGTATCGACGATAAAAGCTATAGATAGCGGCAAATTAGGACCGGATTCCAGCTTTGTTCCGAGTTTTAATTCTATAAAAAGCTTTTGGTCCGGAGTATCCGCCATTAAATAATTTCTGTGCGGGATAACTTTTACGTCAAGCACTTTAGGCATAACGCCTCTCCCTGATTATCGATATAAAAATATAAATTATATTATATTATATTATTTAAGGTATTTATTATTATATATTATTATATAATTTAAAGAATTTATGTCAATCTTAATTATTTTAATTATTTCAAACCGTTAAATTTAACTCAATACCCCAAATTCCGATTTAGAAACTGTTTTAAGTATTTCAGTTATAGTTAAATTCTGGATTCCTGCTTTCGCAGGAATGACACCCAAAGAGTGAAACGATAAATCCTCTCAAAGTCATTCCCGCGTAGGCGGGAATCCAGAAAATAAATTTCTAAATCGGGATTTGGGAATACTAAAATTATTGTCAGTAATGTTTTTAAATGATATAATTTTTTAATAAAATAATTTTAATGATAAAAATCATATGATTCCTCAGGCAAATAAAACAGGCGGCAACTTAACTTATCCTGCTAATCCTGCTAAAAAAAGGACGGAAGATTCTAAACTCGGCGAAATTCTCGTATCTAATTCTTTTATAACCAGAGCCGATTTAGAAAATGCAACGGCGAAAGAAGATTTGCCGGCGAAACCTTTTTTAAAAATCCTTATAGACGAAGGAAAAATAAAAGAAACCGAACTATCGGTATTTTTATCCGGATATTTCAAAATAGATTCGGTCGATATAGGCGCCCTGGATATTCCCAAAAATATAATAAATATGATTCCTCCTGAAAAAGCCATAAAGTTCCGCGCCATACCTTATAAAATAGAAAAAGACATTCTATGCATAGCCTCCGCCGACCCGACAAGAAATGAAATAATAGACGATATTTCTTTTTTTACCGGCATTCCGGCGGTATATTCCGTCGCTCCTTATTCGCAGATATTAAACGCTATGTCCAAATATTACAATGCTTCATTTTTTCTCGAACAATTTAAAAACGACGATAACGCCGGACGCGCGGCCGCCGAAACTGATGAAATAAGCGATATAACCAAGGATAAAAACAGCGCGAGCGCCGTGGAAAAATATATAAATAAAGTCATAAACGATGCGGTCGAGCGCGGCGCAAGCGATATACATATCGAATTTTACAGAAAATTTTCGAGAACAAGATTCAGGATAGACGGAAGGCTCATTGAGTATTCCAACACGCTTCCGACTGCAAAGTTAAATATAATATCGCGCATAAAAAACATGTCAAATATGGATATAACCGAACAGAGGTTTCCTCAGGACGGCAGAATCACGGTATCGATGGGAGGGCACGAAATAGACATAAGAGTATCCTGTATTCCTACGCTGTTCGGCGAAAAAATCGTAATGAGGATATTAAATAAATCCTCGCTTATTTTTGACATAAATAAAATAGGCTTTTCCCAGTCGCATTTAAATATTTTAAAATCGGCAATACATAAGCCTTTCGGAATGATACTCGTCACGGGACCTACCGGAGCCGGAAAAACAACAACGCTTTATTGCATATTAAATGAATTAAATAACGTGTCTTTAAATATATCTACCGCGGAAGACCCTATCGAATACGATTTTCCCGGGATTAATCAGGTTCAGGTAAACGAAAAACTTAAAAACGAAAAAACAAACGTGTATTTTAATTTTGCGGAAACCCTCAGGTCGTTTTTAAGGCAGGACCCGGATATAATTATGGTCGGAGAAATAAGGGATACCGAAACCGCTTCTATAGCTATTCAGGCGGCGCTTACGGGACACCTTGTGCTTTCGACCATCCATACCAATAACGCTTCTTCCACCGTTACCAGACTCATAAATATGAAAGCCGAACCTTTTCTCGTCGCCTCGAGCCTTAACCTGATAATAGCGCAAAGGCTTATCAGAAAATTATGTATGGAATGCAAGGAGGAACTGCCGCCCGAAGCCTTCAATAATCTTGGGATTTCCGTTGCCGGCAACGGAAATAATTATATTAAACTTTATAAAGCCAAGGGATGCCCCGCCTGCAACAAAACCGGCTATAAAGGAAGAGTTCCTATATACGAAATGCTGGATGTAACTGATGAAATCAGGGGACTTATAAACAGTAACCCCGCCGAATCGGAAATAGAAAAAATTGCCGTAAAAAACGGCATGAAAACTTTGGCGGATTCCGCAAAAGAAAAGTTTTTAGAAGGCGTTACTTCATTTGAAGAAATTCTACCTTATTTAAATACAAAAATAAATCGCTAAAATAAAAACAAAAAAGTAAATCAATATAAAATAACATTAATATTGCCGGTTTATATGGACGATATAAAATTTAGAGAAATTTTAAAAGATTGCGGTTTATCGGCTAACGGAATAAGTATTCTTAATAACCTTCTCTTAGAAAGCCATATAGAACTTCTCAATAATATCATTAATTTCAGCCGCGATGACATCGACAATCTTGCTAAAATAAAGCCGTGTATGGAAAATTCCGCAAACGAAATATCAGATGCTTTTTATTTACGTCTTGCAGGTATCGAAGGTCTCAGGGGAAAATTAAACGCCGATACGAAACTTCTTGAGCAATTGAAACTGACCAATGCAGACTACCTAAAGTCGCTTTTTGAACTTAACTATGATGAAAATTATTATAAAAACAGGATAGCTGTAGGGTTGGCACACAATATCTTCGGCATCTCCCCATCTATATACATAGCCATATACAGTTATTACAACAACCTTGTTTCGTCGTTCATATTAAAATGCTGCCAAAAGAACGGGCTTAGTTTGGTCGATACGCTAAAAACAGTAAATTCCATTCAGAAAAAATTGACTATAGACACTACATTTGCAATAGAATCGTATTACAAAAAATCGATAGACGATTTCTATAAAATAGAACAAGCTTCTTTTAGCCAACTCGTAACTATTGCCGAATACAGGGACGAAGATACGGGCAGGCATATTCTAAGAGTGTCTAATTTTGCAAAGATTATAGCCTCGGAGCTCGGCATGGATAAGATTTATCAAGAACAGTTGCTTCATGCCGCTCCGATGCACGATATAGGAAAAGTAGGTATTCCTGATAAAATTCTTCTAAAACCCGGAAGGTTTACAAAGGAAGAATTTGAAATTATGAAGTCGCACTGCGAAATAGGACATAATATATTAAAGAATTCTGAATCTCAAACATTAAAGCAGGGCGCCATAATAGCCCTATCCCACCATGAAAATTTTAACGGAACAGGCTATCCCAAGGGCTTAAAAGGCGAAGAGATTCCTCTTGAAGGAAGAATAACTAAAATAGCCGATGTTTTTGACGCTCTCGTTAACAAAAGGATATACAAACCGGCTTTCACTATAGATGAAACTATTAAGATTATAAGAGACGAAATGAAGCCTAAAGAAGCTTTTGACCCTGATTGCTTTAATGCTTTTTTTAAAGGTCTTGACGAAATAATCGAAGTAAAAAAAAATATAGACGGAAATGGTCATCCGGACGCTTAAAATTATTCTATGCGCCGGTAATCTTTTTTATTTCTTCATCGGTAAATATATCTTTGCCAAACCTTACGGTATGAGTTTTAGCGCCAACCTTTAACGCCTTTAAAGTACCCTCGTTAATAGTTTTGCCATCCTGCAGCTCCTTAACGGCTTTATCCAAAACTCTTGTCATAGAAGCATTGTTTAATATGACGGCGGTTCTCATGGCAGCTTTAAGAATTTCTACGGCTTTGTTCGCGTTATTTCTGACCTCGCCCACAGCCTTGTCTATCATAGAGTCTATGTTTCTTTGCTGCATATAATGCATAACTTCTTTATTTGTGCTAGAAACAGAACCTTCATTATTGCCAAATTCCACTGTTACTTCAATAATCGGGGTTTCCCCTCTATATGATGCCCCGCAAACGTCATGAGTTAGGCTTACTTGGGATAAACGCATTTTTCCGGGCTTATGTTCGGGAACGGTCATTTCTATCAGAAATACAGTGATATCGCCAGCCTCTGCATTGCCGAGAAAAAACGGCTTCAGCGATAAATCCACTTCCGACTGAACCGGATAAACTCTTGATATACGGTCTATTTTTACTTCTCTGGCGGGACTTATATTTAAAACTATATTTGTAACCGTTTCGTTAACTGAATGTTTTAATTCCGACATAAGAATGCTTTTTAATTCACCGGTATTTACATCTGACGGATAACCTCCGTTTTCGGCATCGGCAAGAGCGTGAAAAATCTTTCCATGGGTGCGGCCGACCAATAAAGCGATAAAATCGGTATTCCAATCATTTCCTATTCCTATAGCCGTAATAGGAATTTTATTTCTGGCAAATTCTTCGGACATTTCAAGCGCCAAGTCTTCATCTATAGTATTTCCGTCGGTAAAAAGAAACATTCTCGTATTGCCCTTTTCGTTGCCTAAAAGTTCCAAAGCCGTCTTCATACCCGCACCCATATTTGTTCCTCCGCTATATTTTTCGAGGCTGTTTACGGCTTCCGTCAATGCTTTTTTATCTGTTGCGTCAGTAAAAGGCAATAAAACTCGAGCAGTATCGTCAAACTTAACAAGGCTTAATCTATCGCCCCTTTTAAGAATGGGAGAGCCGTATAAATCTATAAGGGCATCCTTTAAAATATCCATTTTTGTCTTGCCGTAAGCGGCTTTACCGCCTCTTTTAAAATTGCCTGCGGCGGTATTTGCAACAGTAATATCTTCTGGTTTTACGGCAGGTTCTCTCATGGAACCGGAAGTATCAACGGCAAAAACTGCGGAAAACTCCTGCCTTTCCGAATCTATACATTTTTTATCGGAACTAATTTCTAAAAGTACAAATAGTTTTTGATTGGGTGCATCGGCAAGCAGATAATGCCTATGTAATTTTATTTTGACATCAAGCATATTTTTATGAAACGTTTTTCTGGCTTTTTGTTTAGCAATAATTATATATCACACTGCTAAATTTTTCAAATAAAAAGCGGCGGCTTGATGGATTACGGATTACGGAAATATTGGAAAAATATTGGAAAAATTCTTGGTTTATTTTCAAAACCTGCAAATGTAAGCGGAAGAGGTCGTAAACAACGGGGACGGATTTTAAATCCGCCCCCGTTGTTTACCTTTTATAAATTATATCCCGATTCTTCGTGCTGCGTTATATCGAGACCTATCGACTCCGCTTCTTTATCTACTCTTAGACCCATAACTTTATCGATTACCTTGAAGATTATATAGCTCATAATGAATGAATATGCCGCCACGGTAATTATCGTCAAAAACTGAATCCACATCTGTCCGGGGTTGCCGTAAAATAAGCCCCTTCCGGCAGAATTAATCAGGGGGTCGGCAAACAAGCCGGTCGCTAAAGCGCCCCATATTCCGCCCACGCCGTGAACGCTGAAAACATCGAGCGCATCGTCGGCGCCCAATTTAGGCTTAACGAAAACAACCATGGAATAGCAGAGAATACCCGCAACGAAACCTATTATCAGCGAACCTATCGGGTTAACGAAACCCGATGCGGGAGTTATAGCGACGAGCCCTGCGACTGCGCCGGAGACCATGCCGAGAGTCGTCGGTTTTCCGCTTCTTATCCACTCGGCTATCATCCAGCCGATTGCCGCCGCCGCCGTAGCGGTATTCGTTACCAAAAATGCGGACGTGGCGAGAGGATTTGCCTCTAAGGCGCTTCCGGCGTTAAACCCGAACCACCCGAACCATAAAAGCGCTCCGCCCAAAATCGTGTAACCAAGCTGGCTCGGCTGAACGATATTTTCCTTCATATACCCTTTCCTTTTCCCCAGAACAAGAGCGCCGGCAAGACCCGCGACGCCTGCATCGATATGGACGACTGTTCCGCCCGCAAAGTCCAATGCCCCCATCTTCTGGAATAATCCTCCTAATCCCCATACGGCCTGTGCTACCGGAGCATAAACAATCGTAAGCCATACTATCGTAAACACGACCCATGAAGAG
>JAKAKF010000113.1 GCA_021813595.1 bacterium | reverse complement strand
CTCGTGGGTCGTTTCCCTCAGTCCGTTAATGCTCCCGTATGCCGAGTCCGCTTGCGGAACGGTTATTCTTTGAATGGAGTCTATTATTATAAAACCGTATCCGCCGTTCTCTATGGAGTATAAAATCTCGTTTATATCGTTCAGAGCCTGAAAAAACAACGCCTTAGACTCTATTTTCAGCCTTTTTGCCCTTAAAATAATCTGATTTAAAGATTCTTCGGCAGATATATAAAGGGTTTTTACGCCGGCGGACGCGAGCTTTTCGGCAACCTGCAGCATAAGAGTCGATTTTCCTATTCCCGGTTCTCCGCCGATTAGGATGCTCTGTCCGGCAACCAGTCCGGAACCGACCGATACGTCGAATTCTTTTATTCCCGTTGCTATTCTATCGAGAGGACCGTAATTTTGAGCGTCAAGCGTCGTTACAGGCGGGGCTGACGGGAGTTTCTTCCCGAATTTTACGATTTTAAGAGATTCCGTTTCCGCCGCAATCTCTTCCATAGTATTGTAGCTGTGGCATTCGGGGCATCTTCCGACCCATTTTAAAGAAGCTGCGCCGCAATTTATACATTTATACATTTATATTTTCGGTTTTGGCTATAAAATCGAGTATAAGCCTGTTTTCTTTGTCAAACGCCGTTTCGAGAAACAGAGAAACTTCCTTTTCGCTGTTTCTCGTATCTATCGTAACGCCTTTATTTTTAACGACTATGACGTTAGCGTCGAATCTTGTTCTTGAACTTTTAATATATTCTTCGTCCGCCGCAAAAACCGCCCTTACGTTTTTAAATTTATTAAGCAGAACGGTAATCGCTCCGCAGTCTCCGGCTAATAAAGCGATGCCGAATTCCAGCCTGCGTTCCTCGAGCGCCCTGCCTAATTTTAAAGCCATTTTAAATATGTCTTTCGGCTGGTCTATTCTAGAGGGACCTATATCGTATAGGCTTGTCCACTTAGTATCTAAGTATATCCCCACTTTTTCCTTAAAGAAAAAACTTTCCCTGTCGGAAAATATTCCGACTTTCAACGCTTTTTTTTCGGTTTTGAGAGAAGTATTTACCCAGTCTTTAAGCTGCATAGTTATCCCGCATATAAATATTTTACAATATCGGCATCGATAAGACAAGTTATTTGGAACATGCGCCGTTACTTATAATACTCGTCGAACGACGGCCACAGGCGTTTTATATTTTCTTCTATGCCCGAGGCGTCTTTCATCAAAGGATATAATTCGGACCTTTTTTTAGCGGCATTAAAGAGAGGCTTTTTAAAAACAGACTTCAGCTCTTCCTTATAGTCTTCGAATAAATTATGCGACGCTTCAATGCTTTCCGCGGCATAATCTCCCGCCATTCCTCCCGATATTACCGCGCTTAAAATACCGGCGCCGGTAACTGGATGCGTCAAGCCAGCCGCATCGCCGCATAAAGCGATATTGCCGTCTATTATTTCGTTTAAACCGGAAACGGGAACAAGCCCAGAAGTTTTTTCTATTATTTCCGAGCCGATAAGGCCCGCGTTTCTAATTTCGCTAAGAAATTTATCGAAAGATAAAGACAGCGGCATATCCGATGCCGGTTTTTCTATGCCTATGCCGACGTTTGCAAATTCGCCTTTCGGAAAAACCCAGCCGTAGCCGTAAGGAATATATGCCCTGAAATAACATATTACGGAATCGAGTTTTTTCAAAAGGTCTGCTTTTATCTGAACCGCATAAATATAAGCGCTGTTTTTGGGACTAACGAACCCGTTTTTAGGACCGGTTGCGGCGATTAAATAATCGTAATAAATTTCGTACAGTATTTTTTCTTTTGCGTTTAAAACTTCTATGCTGTTTTTTTGCCTGTTAATTTTATATACCCTTGCGGAAGTCAGCAACTTTGAACCGGCTTTAACGGCTTCGCCCGCCAGATGCCAGTCGAAGACGGCTCTGTTCAGCACGTATCCTTTTCCGTCGAATCTGTAAATATTTTTACCGGCATCTATATCCATAAACTTAATTTTTTGGTTTACGGCGGAGGGGATATTGCTTAAATCTACATAGGAATTAATATTTAATCCGACAAATTCCGCGCATTGAACAGGAATTCCGACGGTTTCTCTTTTATCGATTAAAATATTGGGTATTCCTTTTTTGGACAGAGCTATCGCCGCCGACGAACCTGCGGGACCGGCTCCTATAATGGCTACCTTGGTTTTCATAGAATATAAGGATATATAGCGGGAATTAATTTATTTTGCGCCGAATATCCGGTATATCAATATTCTGTTGTTGTTAGTATCGGCAACCGCAAGATATTCCCCGTTTAAAGAAATAGATATATTGGATTCGTGATTAAAATTATCCCTGCCAGTCCCCGGAGTGCCGAAATTATAAGTTTTTATAACATTGTAGCCGTTATCTAATTTAAATACCGTTAAAAGGCTTCTGCCGTAATTTGCCACGTAAAGATAACCGCTTTTATAGACTATGCCCACCGGATGATACAGCTGATAACCCGCCTGTCCCGGAGTACCGATAGACCCTATATAATCGAACTGCCTGTTATAAACCAATATTTTAGAGAGCTTGTAATCCGATATATATATATATTTTTTAGAAAAAGCTATGCTGACCGGCTTTTTGAAGATAACCGGCGAAACCGCCTGCGAGGTAGCGGAGGTTTGGCTGCCTGCGGCACTGCCGCTGCCGCCCGCAACTTTCCCGCCGGAGTTACTGCCGCCAGCGCCGTTATTAGAACTTTTACCGGCATTTCCGGCCGAATTATGAGGGAAACCCCCATTAGCGGGGTTTTCGGGAGCGGCGTTAGCCGCCGCGGAGCCTCCCTGAACGGATGAACTGCCTTTTCTTTCGTAAAATTGACCGTTTTTTAAGTATATCATTATGTCGTCGGAACCGGAATTAGCCGCATAAATTTTATCGTAGGCAAAACCTACGAATGTGGGCTGGAGCAACATTCTCCTAGGATTCTTAGAAATTCCGAATTCGGAAACAAAATTTCCGTCTGGTTTAAAAACCTGTATTCTGGAGTTGCCGGAATCCACGATATAAATTCTTTCGGGGTTTCCGTAAGCGGCTGCAAACAGCGGAACCATAAACTCTCCGGTAGCTTTTCCCTCTATGCCCCACTGCCTTATGTAACCGCCTTTAATATTGAATTTTACTATTCTGGAGTTACCGGAATCCACTACATAAATGTTGTTTCTCCTGCCGAACGCAACGCCGGCCGGACCTTTAAGATTGTCGGCCGAACCTACGATTCTTATTAATTTTAAAGAGAACGGAGGCTTTTTAAAATAAAGGCCGAATCTTTTCTGAAACAGAAGAACGGCAAGTACTATTATAATAATTATGCTTAATAAAAAAAACGCCCGGTTCAGTTTTTCTTTTTTAATAGGCAAGGCCATATTTTACGCCCTCCGATGTTTTATAGATGTTATTATATAATTGGAATAAGCGGATTTTATACCGTAATAGCCTGCGCTTTTTATGCAAAAAATATAATAGCCGTTTTTTAAATTCTTAATATTTACATTATAAAAAAATTTACCATATTGCAAGCTAAATCTTTTTTTAAATTCCAAGTTTTGAAAAACAAAGGGCGTCGAAGAATTGCAGGAATATTTTATAGATTTTTTGTCCTTAAAATATTTCTTGTAAATTAGAAATCCTTTAATTTTATTTACGTTTCCGTTATATTTATAAACGATGCGCAAAGAAGTTTTCAGTTTTCCGGCGGATAAGATAACGGGCGGCGGCGGCGGGACGGCCTTGGGCGGCTGAGGATAACCTGTTTTTGCGCATCCCGATAAAGAAATAAGCGCCGCAAAAAGAATCAGCGCCGATAAAGCCGAAAAAATATAACTACCAGGCTTATTTAAGCGCCGAGAGGGATTTTTTATTACTTTTGATTTCTTTTTCATATTCTTCCAATACCTTTTTAATTTCTTTAAAAGCGGTTCCTCCGGGTGTTTTTTTTGAATTTACGGAAGCTTCGGGATTAAAAATACCGAATATATCGCCTCCTATAAGGCCGGTTATTTTTTTATATTCCTTTAAAGACATGGTTGAAAGGGTTTTGCCCGCATTTTCGGCATAGCTGACGATTCTGCCTGAGATTTCATGGGATTTCCTGAAAGGCACTCCTTTTTTTACCAGGTAGGTAGCTACGTCTGTGGCGTAAATGGAGTCGTCTTTAAGTCCGGCCGCCATATTTTCTTTATTAAATTTTACCGTACTTATTATCTCTTTAAATATCAGTAAAGAGCTATAAACAGTATCCGCGCTTTCCATAACCGGCTTTTTATCTTCCTGCATATCCCTGTTGTATGCGAGAGGCAGGGACTTCATCATTATAAAAAGGGATAGAAGATTTGAGATAACGCCTCCGGTCTTCCCTCTTATGAGCTCCAGGACGTCGGGATTCTTCTTCTGCGGCATAATGCTCGAACCGGTGGTAAATTCGTCTTTTAACTTTATGAATCCGAATTCAAAACTGTTCCATATTATAAGCTCTTCGCAAAATCTGGAAAGATGCAGAGCCGCCATGGAAAGCGCAAAGTTAAATTCCAGCGCGAAATCTCTATCGGAAACGCCGTCCATACTGTTGCGCGAAATGCTTCCGAACCCTAAAGCGTCCGCCTCTAAGCGCCTGTCTATATCGAAATCGACTCCGGCAAGGGCTCCGCTCCCTAGAGTTAAAACGTCCGCGGTTTTGTATGCATTCATTAGTTTTTCGAAATCCCGCGTAAACATCTCGTAATAAGCTAAAATATGATGGGCGAGGGATACCGGCTGGGCATGCTGAAAATGGGTATATCCGGGGATTACCGTTTCAATATTGGATTTTGCGGCCGCCGTCAGCTCTTCCCTCAGGTCGATTAACGCTTTTGCGATATGCTTTATGCGGCTTTTTACGTAAAGCCTGAAGTCCGCAGAAACCTGGTCGTTCCTAGACCTTCCGGTATGAAGTTTTGCTCCCGATTCAGGAACGAGGTCCGTTAATCTCTTTTCAACGTTCATATGAATGTCTTCATATTTTTTATTAAATTCAAATTTCCCGTTTTTTATCTCGGCTTTAATTTTTAAAAGAGCTTTTTCTACGTCCTTTTTTTCTTTCCCTGATACTATGCCGGCTTTTTCCAAGGCGTAAAGATGGGCGATAGAGCCGTCTATATCGAAATCGGCAAGTTTTTTGTCGATATCAAGCGATGCGGTAAAATCGGCGGTAATCTCCGATATATCTTCTTTAAATCGTCCTCTTACGAAATTATCGTGCGATATAATTTCCTTATTTTTTTTAGGTTTCATATCCCGCCTTGTCCCGTCTTATCTTGACTTTCTTAATTTATAGCGCAACGATTTCAAGTGAATAAATCCCGTCGCATCGTTCTGGGAATATGCCCCTTTGTCGTCCTCGAACGTAACGATATTTTTAGAATATAGACTGTTCCCGGATTTCCTGTACAAAACTTTCATATTGCCCTTAAACAGCTCCAGTCCTATTTTGCCGTTGACGGACGACTGGGTGCCGTCTATAAGTGCCTGAACCGCCTTTAACTCCGGGCTAAACCAGCTTCCCTCGTATATTAATTTCGAGTACAGGGGCACGAGGCTGTTTTTAAGCTCTATTTCTTCGCCGGTCAAGGTAATGGATTCTATAAGCCTGTGGGCAAAACCTAAAACTGTTCCGGCGGGAGTTTCGTAAACACCTCTCGATTTCATTCCGGTAATCCTTGTTTCTACTATATCCGCCCTGCCGATGCCGTTTCTGCCCGCAATTAAATTAAGCTCATCCACTATCCGAAGCGGCGGCATTTTTTTTCCGTCTAAAGACACGGGGTTTCCGTTTTTATATTCTATTTCTATCTGCTCCGGTTTATCTTTCGCTTTTTGCGGAGACGCCGTAATCTCGAACATGGATTCGTCAGGGGCGTTTTCTAAATCTTCAAGTATACCGCCTTCGTAGCTTATATGAAAAAGATTTTTATCGCTAGAATAAGGTTTTTCTTTAGTAACGGGAACCGGTATTCCGTTGTCTTCCGCATATTTAATAAGCTCCGCTCTCGAGTTTATATCCCACTCCCTCCACGGGGCTATAACCTTTATGCCGGGATTTACCGCGGCATAGGCAAGCTCGAACCTTACCTGGTCGTTTCCTTTGCCGGTAGCGCCGTGGGCGACGTATTTTGCGCCTTTTTCCGCAGCTATTTCT
>JAKAKF010000120.1 GCA_021813595.1 bacterium | reverse complement strand
TGTTTTATGTGCCTCACCCGAAACCGCCGCCTGTTTTGCCGCATGCAATCGCTTCCTTAAGTTCAACCTTTTTTGCAAGAATAACGTCTTTGGTTTTACAGGATGGGCATTGCACCTCTTTTTTTGTTTTAAAGGTTTTCCTATAAAATTCGGAAAGCTTGCTTCGATAAACTTCAAAATCCCTGCCGCACTTTTGGCATTTATATTGATAAATAGGCATTTTTTTAACTCCGGTCTTTTTTGATTAATCTATCTTTATATTATAACGATAATGAATTTATGAAAATGTCTCTTACGCGACAGAAATTTTAAAATAACGATAATATATTGAACATATTATATTATAAATGGTTATAAACAGACAATACAATTAATAAATAATTAAAAGGGGGATTACGCTTATGTTTAAGATTAGGTTATTTTTAATAGCCGCTTCGATTCTTATTTTAGGTTTTAGCTCGGTTTCCGCGTTTGCTATGCAAAATTATAACTACGGCGGATTTTTTAAAAACTATAATAAACCCGTGAAAATAGTTGCCGGCGTCAATATGCCGGGACAACAGTTAGGAATTTCCATGCTGAATGCGGAACATGCAATAAAGTACCTTAATTCGGAAGGCAAAAAATATTCCATACAGGTAGTTTTTTACGGACCCGTCGTAAAGTTCTTAACCGTTTCGCATAAGAAATACAATCGTTTACTTAATATGCTTAGAAGTAAAGGCGTAAGCTTCAGGGTCAGCGGCAACGCTTTGATGTTAAACGGCGTGAATCGCAAAAATATGCCGCATTTTATAAAAATAATTCCTAGCGGAACATTGCAGATTTTTAAAAAAATAAATGAAGGTTATACTTATCTAATCGCAATGTAAAACTGGAAAACGAGGAGAGGCATCTCATGCCTTTATAAGCCGCTTCAAATCGGCTTGGAGAATAATTTTTGCATGTCAATAAAATAAGGAGGTGAAATCTATGAAAAAGACTTATAATGTCCCATTATTTCATGAAATTCCCGCTGAAGAATTTTATAGTTCAATCATGGAAGGTTATGGAATGAAGGATTCGTGCTATTCCTGCAAATCCTGCAAATAAGCGCGGTCGACGCTATTTTACTCACCCGCCTTCGTCAGCCTGATAACGAATAAGGAAGGCGGGTGGATTGTTTAAAAAATTTTAGGATAAATTAGCCTTAAGTGCGCTTGAGCAAGTATAAGACTATTTCCACAGTGTTGCCCTTCATTTGTTGCCCTTCATTTGACATTGTATAATTTTTATGATAACCTATAATTAATAATTAATTTTATTTACTGTTCGTAAAGTATTATATTTTTATTTTAATCATTCATCAATCTTTTAAAATTACATTTACTAAAATTAAATGTAATTTCCGTGTACATTGTTTTATTCGGATTAAACATCTATATAATATAATAATAATTTCTAAAATAATAATCTTATTTATATTATTATATATTATCGCATGCATATCTTTACGGGGTATGTATTTGCTAATATTAAATAAACTTAAATCAAATTAATTTAAAAGGGGAGGTTAAAGTGAAACTATTTATTTATTTAATTGCATTGATGTCGTTTTTTGCATTTGGCGGAGTAAATGCCAATGCTATGTTAAATTCACAGGAGCAATCTAATGTGCCTGCTTCTAGCAACAATTCTTCAAACCAATACGATGCCCCTGCGGCACGTCCAACTATGCATTCAAATAACTATTATGCAAATAAGCCGGTGAAACTACATGTAAGTCCAGCCCATATTAAGACAGTAAAAAAAGTGGTATCAAAAGCTGTCAATGCTTTGGCAAAAAAAAATTACACTAAATTTATTAAAACTACGTCATCATCGTTGAAAAAAAATATAACTAAAACTAATTTCGATAAAGTTTCAAACTCTTTAAATAATAAATTGAAATTAAAAAACGGTTATAATATTCAATATATGACTGCGTTAAAACTATCAGGCGTCAAATTTTATGTTTGGAAATTATTATTAAAAAGCGGAAGATTTATATATATTAAAACGGTAATTAAAAACAATAAAATTAACGGACTATCTTTTATATAATTATAATATAAATAGTTATATTAAAGTTTATCGCTTAATTTTGCCAAAAGAAAATTTATTTTCTGCATAAATAGAGTGAATTTGCATTAGTTTACGCGGAAACGACGATAAATAAATTTAAATATTTCCAAAGATAAGTCGTTTCCGCGTAATATGGAGTAAAAAAACAAAATAATTACTATGCGGTTTGTTTATAAAGATTTTATTTTCACGGAAGATAAAATAAGATAATGATATATTTTTTCGGCTTTATTAACGCTTACCTTGTTTAAATTTTTCAGGTCAACGACCGTTTCATTAGATTTCAGCCCCTCTATAACGGAATAATAGCTTCCGTATCTTGTTCCGACGATAATACTTTTAGCCTGAAAAACGTTTTTATTTTTATTATAAATAAGGACAATGTCTTTATGGTCGATATGCGCTACCGCGGATATCGGAACAACCAAACGTTTGCTATAAGGCATTTTTATATATACATTTCCGTATGAATTAATTTTCAAGATATCCTTTTTATTATCTATAGATATTCTAGCCTTAATAAATTTCCCTTTTTTAAAAGTATATGGATAAATGTATGAAATTATACCGTGAAAAATCGTATTTCCATAATATGTAAATCTTAACGAAACACGCTTTCCAATATGAATAAATTTTAAATCTCGAACGTTTATAAATATTTTCATCCATAATTTTGATATATCGGCCAACTCGTAAAGTCTTGCGCTTGGCTTAACGTAACCGCCGTCAGAAATTAATTTTTTGACTACAATTCCGTTTATAGGTGAATATATAGGAATTTGTTTTATAATTTTATTATCTTTTTCTATTTTTTTAAGCTGATATTTATTTATTCCCCAGAATAAAAGTTTTTTTTCGGCGGATAAATAAATTGTTTCTGCCTGCGATTTAAAAGAAGTATTTTTAAGCCTAAGATAGTTTTTATAAGCAAGGATATAATCGTTTTCGGCATCGATTAAAGACGGACTATAAAGCAAAAACAGGGGCATTCCCTTATGAACTTTAATTCCAGCTTTGTCGGCATATATTTTAGATATATAGCCGCCGAATTTTAATGAAATAATTCTTACAAGAGGAGATGCAAATGTAGTTCTGCCGCTTGCCCGTATTGTAGGAAACACTTTAATTTCTTTTATGGTTCTAAAATACGGCTTTATTTTTTTTATATTATCAAGTTTTAATAGATGAATTTTGCTACTTTTCCCAATACCGATATTATAATTATAAAAATTGTATAATTTTTTATTATAGTAAATAACCGGCATTATAAAGAATCTATAAGCAATAAAAAGTATCACCGGTATTGCTACTAAAACCGCAGAAATAATTAATTTATTTTTAGCAGCCGTCGTTTTAACGCCGTTGAAAATTTTTTTTATTTTAAACATATTATAATTTCAATTTTTTAATTTATTTTGCCTAACGATGCCGTTAAATCGCTTTTGTTTATTAAGAAATTCAATTTATAGCTATTTGACAGCAATTCCGCTTTGACCATTTTTTTAAACGAATTAAGAAGTTCAAAAGCGGAGGTTTTTCCGAATATATATCTGTTTATATATAATTTCAAAAGAAGGGACGATTCGGGAAGATAAATCTTCTTTTCGGTTTCATAAAGTTTATAATATTTTTTAATTTTTGTTAAATATGTCGAAATTTTTCTTGACACCCCGCTATACTCCCAACTTCTTGCAAACATTGTAGAAATCATATTTTTTTTCGCTTTGTCGATTTCAGGAAACTGTCTCTGATTAAAATATAGCGGAATTTGAAGGCCTATCGAGCCTCCTAAGGCAGGTTGTATATCGTATCTATAGCCGTATTTTACATGAAAAATAATATTTGGATATAATCCCTGGTCAGCTAATTGTTTTTCATCTTTTGAATTTTTAAATAAAAAATTAATAGCTTTAAGCAAAGGGCTATTTTTAAAAGCTTCTAAAATAATATTTTTAAATTTTTTAGGCTTTAATTTTTTTATGTTAGGCAGAATTGCTTTTCCTTTCAGTTTATTTAGCTTTAATCCTGAGAACCTGGACAGTTCGTATAATGCTTCAAGTTTATCTTTTTCCATATCGGTTAATTGGTTATTAAGCGCTATCATCTTTAGTTCAATTCTAATTACGTCGGTTTCTTTGGTTTTCCCCACGGCATAACCGTTGTCCGTATTTTTCTCCAATAGCTTTAACAGCGAATAATCGCTTTTTATTATAGCAATGTCGTTTTCTATTTGCGCAAGCCTGTAATAATAGTTTTTTACGTCGGCAACGGTAGAAACTCTTGCAGATTCGGTGATTTCCTTATTATAGGCGTAATAATTTTTTGCAATTTTGCTTCTTAAAAATAGTTTTGTCGGAAAAGGTATCAACTGAGTAAAAGTAAACCGTACTTTAGTTCCCTGATATACTTTGTTGCCTATCATAAAATTATTAAAACCGTCGGAATCATTATAACCGAATGCTATTTTGGGGTTAGGCAGGCTTTTTTCTATTTTGATATTTTCTTTAGAAGCTGCGGCTTTCATTTCTAAAGATTTCAAATTATAATTTTTCAGGGAATTTTTAATTAACCGCTTCAACGATAAAATTTTTTTCAGTTTTTTACTGTATTTTTTATTTATTAAAACTTTATTTGAGCGTTTTAAACCTGAACCGAAATTTTTTTTATCTCTGATTATCGAATGATGAAGTTTTTTTTTAAGTTTTTGGAAGCAAAAGACATGCTTGGGTAAGCCAGAAATAATATAGTTAGGACAAAAGGCATTAGAATAAAAAAAACCAGCGTAATTTTTGTTTCTTTTTTACTCATAGCAAATAAGTTTTTAATTAAATATTATGTTTACTATGTTACTATAAATCATAACAAAAATCAATGTAAACATCCATCCCAAATTTGCCGATAGAAAATTATCTTTATGGATAGCATGCAAACGCATGTCGTTTGCGTCATCCAGTGTTCACATAGCTTTAAGACCTATTTTAAGATTTCTATCGGCAAATTTGGAATAAATGCGGAACAAAAATCTGACTTTTTTTTACTTTATAACGCCTTTTTCTCTAAAGCTCTTATTTTTCTTTATTTTAATCCTTAATTTGAACATAAAAATTCTTATTTTCCCACTTTTTTGCATCCGTCCAATAAAACGTAAAAATAATTTCATCGTTTTCCTTTAAATTTTCCGTCGGCAAATCGGCATAAAAAACTCCTAGTCCGGAATCTTTTACTTCGGTATCGTTAACAGTGCGCCATCCATCGCTCGTCCAATGAACTAAAGCATGGGAAAGCGTTTCAATGCGCATTTTTTTTCCGGCGGGAATTTTATGCAATTTATGATTAAAGCGCCATTGCATAATATTTGACGTTACTCCGTTCTTAAGATAACGCAAAACGGTCTGAGGAGGCATGTCGAATACTCTTTCTTCAGTAATAGAACGGATAAGTTTCAAATATTCGGCGTGCGCCCATACCAAAGGCATAGCCGAACCGGACGGACGGCCAAAGAAAAGTCCCCGCTCCGGTATATCGTTGCTATCCCATACCTGTTCAGGAAAAAGCCCTATGCCGTCGGCAAAACTTTCCATTGTTTTTAGCAGGCGTTTTGCTTCTTCGAAATCTCCTAAGGCAACGCAGTAGTGTCCGCGTTCTCCGGAAAGAAGCGGCCAAAGCCTGCCTCTGCCCGTACCGTCAAAAGGACTGCCGTCCTGATGTTCGCCGTAACCGTCTCCGTTGTATCTATGCCAGCATGGACCGGAAGGCGTTTCTACTTTTAGCATTGCATCTATAACTTTTACCGTGTTTATTATTCTTTTGTCGTCCGCTTTTCTCAAACCGAATCGAACCAACGCCAAAGCGTCCGTACAAACAACCGAAGATATATGTGGATAACAGGATGCGGGCGGGCGGTTTTTAATACATATAACGTCGTCGCCTTCTTCAAAATCGGGCGGAGTAACCCTTACGTAAAAACCTTCTACCCCGGCTTTGTCTGCAAGTTCCCCTCCTTTTACGTAAAGCCAGCGGTCTATGCATGAATACCATGAATCCGCCGTTTCCCTTAAATATGGGGCATAATCGGACTCGCCGGCTAATTCGGCAAGTTCGGCTCCTATTATAAGAGCGGAAATTTCAGCCGCAATAGTATATGGAGTATAACCGCCGTTTTCTTCCCATCTATCCTGCTGCGTTACGGGACCGTTCTTTACTATATAGGCGAGGG
>JAKAKF010000050.1 GCA_021813595.1 bacterium | reverse complement strand
TATTGGGCGTTATACCTGTCGAATATATAATTTATGTATTTGTAATAATAATTTATATCGAATATAGCTTCTATTTCTTCCTGCGTCATAAGCTTGGAAACGGATGCATCTTTTTTTAATAATTCCTTGAAGCCCGTCTGCGTTTGAATGCTCTCGTGGGCAAGTTTCTGGACTATTTTATAGGCTTCTTCCCTTAACATCCCTTTATCCACTAAAGACAATAAAACTTTCTGCGAAAAAATAACTCCTTTGGTCAAATCGATATTTTTTAGCATATTTTCTTTATTGACGACTAAGTTGTCTATCAGATACGTCAGCTGATGAAGAATGTAATATGCCAGAATAGTAGAATCCGGAGCTATAATTCTTTCTACGGACGAATGCGATATATCCCTTTCGTGCCACAGCGGTATATTTTCTAAAGACGCTATAAGATTAGACCTTAAAATTCTCGAAAGCCCGCAGATATTTTCGGATATTATCGGATTCTTTTTATGCGGCATAGCGGAAGAACCTTTTTGGCCCGGCGCGAAAGGCTCTTCGACCTCGGAAACTTCGGTTCTCATAAGATGCCTGATTTCAAGCGCTATTTTTTCGCAGGAAGCTCCGAGCGACGCGAGCGCGTAAAAAGCGTCCGCATAAACGTCTCTCTGAATAACCTGGTTCGATAAAATATTATTAAGGCCGAGCAGTTCCAAGGCGTTCTTTTCCACTTCCGGGGATATATTGGCATATGTCCCTACGGCTCCCGAAAGTTTGCCGAAAGACGATGAACTAACGGCATTTTTAATCCTTTCCTCCGCCCTTTTAATTTCTTCGTAAAATATCAGAAGCTTAAAGCCCAGCGTAACGGGTTCGGCATGTATTCCATGCGTCCTTCCCATTACCGGCGTAAATTTATGCCTTAACGCCTGATTTCTGAGAGATTCCCTGAGGGTTTCGGCTTTCTTCAGGATAAGTTCGAGCGCTTCTTTTAATATTAAAGAAAAAGAGGTGTCGCCTACGTCGGAGGAAGTAAGCCCTAAATGAATAAATCTCGAATCTTCGCCGACGTATTTTGCCACGTTGGTTAAAAAGGCTATCACGTCGTGTTTCGCAACGCGTTCTATCTCTTCTATTTCGTTTACGTTGAATTTGGCTTTCCCGATAATGTTCTCGTATGAATCGTCAGGGATTTTACCTGTTTTATTATATGCCGTGCAGACGGCAAGCTCGACTTTAAGCCACGTCCGATACTTATTTTCAAGCGACCATATTTTGGAAATTTCGGGAAGGGAATATCTGTCTATCAAGTTTTAACCTCCTAATTATAATCATAGGCGGGAACAAATTTAGGTGCGTCCGTCCCCTGATTTCCCAAAAATTCCCGCCTCTTTACTTTTTGGTTGCGATTGCTATTTTATAAAGCCCGCGTTTAATGCTTAAACCCATAACGTTTACGATGCTTGAAGCTGTAGATTCTTTATCGGCTTTTATAATAATCGTGGGATTGCTTTCCCGCGTTTTAACGTTTTTCAGAAATAGAGACAGTTCTTTCTCGGACAGCTCTTTATTTTTATAAAATATTTTGCCGGCTTTCGTTATATATATAGTTATAGGTTTTTTAGACGAAGTAAAAGATTTTACTCCCGATTTAGGCAGATGGATTTTTATGCCGTAGCTCGAAGTAAAAGTCGTCGTCATCATAAAAAATATCAGCAGTGTTAAAAAAACGTCCACCATATTGATAACGTTTATTATGGGGTCCGGTTTTCTTTTATATGCAAACTTCATATTTATATTTAACGCCTGTTTTCGATAATTAATCTTTATTCATAAAAGATAAGATCCTCGATGCGGTATCTTCCATTGCCGCTCCGAAGTTAAACGCTTTAGAAGCAAAATACTTAAAAAATAAAAAAGATATTATGGCTATTATAAGACCTATCGCGGTCGAATATAGCGCTTCAGAAATACCGAGGGCAAGAAGATGCGGGTTTGTAATGCCGCTCTGATAGGATACGGCGCCGAGAGCCTTAATCATGCCTACGACCGTTCCGAGAAGCCCAAGCAGCGGAGCGATAGTCGTAATCGCGCTCAGTCCTTCGAGGTTTTTTTCGAGGTCTAAATATGCCCTTCTTCCCGACTCTTCGACCTCTAATTTAATGGTATCTATAGAGTTTTTATAGTTGTCTATGATTGAAAGATAAATTTTTGCTATGGGGGTTTTTGCAGTCATGCACATGCCTTTAGCTTTTTCGATATCGCCGTCTTTTATGGATTTTTCTACGTTAAAAAGGAATTCCTCCGGGAATATTTTGGATTTTCTTAAGCTGTAAAAACGTTCTATTATAATCGCAAGCGCAATAATGGAACACAGGATTAAAGGATATAAAAAGAACTCGGTAAGCAGTTCGCTTTGATTAAACATAATATCGCACCCTTATTTTTTTAAATTCTTTAGTGCTTTCGAGGGCATCGAAATCCTTTATGCCCGTAAGCGAAGAAATCCGTTCCATAACGTTATGTGCGTCTTCTTTCGATTTTGAATGTATCATAGTAAATATATTGTATTCCCACCTTCCCGGATATACCGGCCTTTGATAGCAGTGGGAAACTTCTTTTATAGAAGACATTATTTTTCCGTGTTTTTCGGCTTCTCCCGGCTTAGATTTCCATATGCCCATAATATTGTAACTGAATCCGGCTTTCTGATGGTACAGGACGCATGCAAACCTGCGCATCTTCTTATCGCTTAAAAAATTTTTTATCGTTTCCAATAATTTTTCCTGGGAAATTCCTAAATTTGCCGATAAATTTTTAAAGGGTTCCGGGGTAATTTCAAGGTCTTTTTGAAGCTCCCTAATACAGGACTTTTCAAAATCGGTAATTTTTATCTCGGAATCGGATTTAAAATCGTCATGCGAAAAAAATTTAAAAGAAGACGGTTCTTCGCCGGTCATATCGAAATTAACGCCTATTTTGAAAAGTTTCAGCGTAGGCAGTATTAAATAATCGGACGCGCCGGACTTTTCGCTCAGCAGTTTAATTTCGTCTTCGAGAGAATATTCGGACGGCAGGGTAATAGTGAACCATATATTGTATTCGTTGTTTCTCAAATAATTATGGCTGACGCCGCTATGCGAATTTATGGCATCCGCGGCGGAATCCACAAGTCCGCTATCGACTTTAAAAGCCGCCAGGGTGCTTTTATATCCTATATTGTGGGAATCGAATATAGCGCTTATCTGCCTGATAATTTTATTATTTTTTAAATTTAATATCCTGCCTAAAACCTCTTCTTCGGATATGCCGGTAAGATTAGCGATGCTTAAAAACGGGCGGACGGAAATAGGAAAATCCGTCTGCAGAATATTTAATATTTTCTTGTCGGTTAATTCAAGTTCCATATTTAAAAAAAGAGGTTAATTAATTTTAATTATATCAATTTACTAGAATAACCGTCAAGAAAAAACCTCCGCCCGCCTTCTCGGCGGCAGAGGTTTTAATTTTAATCTTTACGTAAAAAAATGCGGCAATATTATGCGGCATATTACTTCAAAGATTCGAGATACTCCGCAATAGCACTGACCTTCGAAGCGGGCATGCTTTTATGGTTGGGCATAATCGCCATGTAGGACTTTCCGTTAAGAGTAGCAAAAGTTCCGGACTTAAAATGCGCGCCGGGAGTTACTATCTGCGTCTTGAGCCAGGACAGGCTTCTCTGCGAACCTATGTGTGAAAGATTCGGACCGACGTGGCCGCCGTTTCCGTTAATGGTATGGCAGGCGATACAGCCTTCCGAACCGAAAAGAGAAGCTCCGGACGCGGCAAAAGCTGAAACGCTTATTGTCGATATTCCGGTAAAAATTAACGCCGCGATAAATAACTTGCCGATTTTTAAAATCATTCGATTCACCTCCCCTTTTTTAATGTCGATATAAAGAAATATTTATTATGCAACATAATGAAACGATAAAAAATAATAATAAAAACGATATTGCGGTTAATATTTCTGAATACCGGTTAAAAAATGGGGTTTCAAATGCTTTAATATGCCCCGTACAGCCCGTTAGAAAACTAAAGAGTTGCACGGGGCGCAAATAATTCGGAAAGTTATTTATGTTTTATACTATTTTAAAGATTCGAGATAAGAGGCTAAAGCGTTAAGTTTTGACGCCGCCATGTGTCTGTGTCCCGGCATAATAGCCTGATAGGACTGGCCGTTGATGTTTGCGGTGGTTCCGGCGGCAAAATGGGCGCCGGGATTTGTTATCTGGGTTTTAAGCCAGGAAAGGCTTCTTCTACTGCCTACATGAGATAAATCCGGACCTACCGAGCCGCCCTGACCGTTAATACTGTGGCAGGCGATACAGCCTTCGGAATTGAAAATCGATGAGCCCGATGCGGCAAAAACCGTAGTAGCGCTAAAAATTAAAGCTACGGCAATGAATAAAGCCGGAATGCTTTTTTTCATAATAATTCTACCCCCTTGAAATTAAAAAAAAAATAAATTTATTTACTGAACTTATAATATATATATAATATAATAAACTTTAAGTCAATATATTTTTTAGGCGATATTTTATTAAAATTTTATAAAATTTTTCTTGCATTTTTCACTAAATAACATATAATAAAAAATCGTGTTTTTTTATTAAAATTTATTAAGAAGATTTATAATCTTCTGAGGAGGTAAGGGTAAAATGAATTCTTTAGGAACGCATTTACTTTTAGAGTTAAAAAAATGCAAAAAAAATATTTTGGCCGACCTCGATTTCGTCGAAACCGCAATGCTCGATGCGGCGGCGGAAGCGAAAGCGACCATAGTAGAACATAAATTTCACGAATTTAATCCGTTCGGAATCAGCGGAATGGTGATAATTGCGGAATCGCATCTTTCTATACACACATGGCCGGAATACGATTATGCGGCGGTAGATATTTTTACGTGCGGAGATATAATAAAACCTCAGGAAGCGGCCGAGTTTTTAGTAGAAAGGTTCGGGTCTTTGGAACCGCAGATTATGGAAATAAAAAGAGGGCTTATATCTATTTACGACGAAGAGCTTCCGCATAAAGTCCTCTGCGAGGAGAAGCTCGTCGCCCGTTAGCGTAGTATTCGAGTCAATTTTTCGTCGAACTTGCCGTAATAAGATATTTTCTGCGAGGCCCCTGCATCGGAATTTTCCAATATTGCAAGGGCTTTTTTTATGCTTTCTTTGTCGAAAGGTTTTTTTAGTCCGCAATGCATATCCGAAATATCCAGAATAGGCTCGAGAACGAACCTGCGGTTAAAAATCTCCGGATGCGGCAGTTTTAATTCCGGCATATCCAGCGTTATGAAATTTTTTGTAGATTTATCGTAAACGAAAAGTATATCTATATCTATAACTCTAGGCATATATCTTTTGCTTTCGCTTTTCCTGCCCATAATTTTTTCTATACCTTTCAAAAAGTAAAGAAGTTTTCTGCCGAAAGCCGCATAATCTTGCGTGTCTCCGGGCATTTCGAGCATAACAGCGCAATTTAAAAAATAAGGCTGGCCGGCATTTCCGACGGGCGAAGATAAATATGCCGAAGAAATGCCGGACATAACCGCGCCCGTTATAGGGCTACGGGGAACTGAAGCCGCGCTTTTAATTAAATTTAAAGCTTTCAGAAGATTATCTTCGGTATTTCCGATATTGCTTCCCAGCCCCAGGCATATATAGATATCGGGAATGCAGCCGCCTTTGCGGGACTTCGGTTTGCAGTCAATATCCATATCGCCGCATTTCATACGCCCATGCGGACTAAAGCTTCTTTAATGCGGTTTTCGCTTATCGTCAGAGAGAATCTTATATATCCTTCGCCGTATTCGCCGAATCCCGAACCCGGCGTTACGATAATGCCGGTTTCGTTTAACAGTGATACTGCAAACTCCTTAGACTTCATATTTGCTTTCGGAACATGCGTCCAAACGTAAAACGTGGAATCCGATTTATAGACTTTATAGCCCAATTTCTCTAATCCATCTACTAATAATGCGCGCCTTTTTTTATAAATTTTATTGTTATCTTCAACGGCTTTAAGTTCGTTATCGAGCCCGTAAGCTCCCGCAAGCTGAATAGCCTGAAACACGCCGGAATCCAGATTGGTTTTAACGGCTCCGAGCCCCTTCAAGACTTCTTCGTTGCCGGCGGCGAATCCTATCCTGAAACCCGTCATATTAAAAGTTTTGGAAAGGGAATGGAATTCTATTCCGATTTCTTTTGCCCCGTTAGCTTCTAAAAAAGAATCGTTCCCTTTTTCGCCGGTATAAACTTCGGAGTAGGCAAAATCGTGAGCGACTATAATTTCGTTTTTCTTTGCAAATTTAACGACCTCGTTGAAAAAATGCC
>JAKAKF010000165.1 GCA_021813595.1 bacterium | reverse complement strand
AAAAATGGAATGTTATATATACGTGCGACGGAAGAAAAAACGTTTCATATTCCAGTTTCAGATTTGCTTTCGTCTTTTTCGTCCACGGTCGGGATAAATGGTATGAGCGGGCAGAACGGCAATAATAGTATAAGCAATTCTAATTCTGCCGGGATGCAGGGCGGTCAGAATAGCGGGAGCGTCCAGCCGGATGCGGCGGGTGCTGCAAATTCCTTAAATTCTTCAGGCAATACTAACGGAAACAACGCGCTATCCTCCAGCCCGTCCGGCTCTATTTCCCTGACGCTTTCAGAATCGGACAGCCTCTATGGGATTATTTCAAGAAATATTAAAGAAATGCTCACGAAAAAAGGAAAATATTTCATTAACCCCAAAGACGGATTAATATGGGTTAAAGACAGGGTTTCCAATGTAAGCGGAGTTTCTGCCTACATAAAAAGAATCGATAAATTTCTTTCAAAGCAGGTTTTTTTAAAAGTAGAGGTCATAGACGTAAGTTTAAATAAAGGATTTCAAACCGGCATAAACTGGAATTTGTTATTTAACCAGGCGTTTGAATCGAATGCTTTCGGCGCCGATTCGATATCGGTCGCGGCTCAGCTTGCCTCCGGCAATAATATATCCAATGCGCCTTATATCGGCTTTACCGGTTCGGGAAACAGCAGCGCGATTTTAAATGCGCTTAAAACGCAGGGGACGGTTAACGTAATATCTCAGCCGAGGCTTGTTTTAATGGACGGACAGACGAGGCTTATTTCTTCCGGAACGATAACCCCATATGTTTCGAGCATACAGACTATGGCTTTAAGTTTATCCCAGACCGAAACTTACCCTGTTATATCGCAGGTTCAGACCGGACTTTCCATATCGTTTACTCCCCATATAAATTTTAAAAACAATTCGGTATCCGTTACTTTAAGCCTAATCGACAATTCGATTACTGGTTATCAGTCTTTTTCCGTCAGCGGCGACAGTTTCAGCAATCCGGTAATAGAGTCGAAAAGTTTTTCCGATACCGTTAACGTAAAATCCGGCTCTACGATACTTGTAGGCGGTATTTTGACTACGGACAAAACAAAAAATGCCTATGGAATTCCTATATTGTCGAAAATTCCGTTAATAGGAAACTTATTCGACTCTATAAACGATTCGAGCCAAAAGGAAGACCTCCTTATTATGCTAACTCCTAAAATAACTTTGTGAGCTTTTACGGCGAGCTTTTTATGAAGATAGGCGAATATTTAATATCGAAAGGAAAATTGACGGAAACCCAGCTAAGGGATGCTCTTTTCGTGCAGTCTATCAGCGAAAAAAGATTAGGCGAAATTTTGATAGAAAGCGGTTATATTGCGGATTCGGATGTAGCCGCTTATCTCGCTTACGACTCGGGCAGAGAATATTTTAGTGAATTAAACAGTCTTTCTTTAAATATAGATAAGCAGGAAAACGAAGAGCTCGGTTTCGCCTTCCTTTACGATTTTCCGGCGGTAGCCATAAGAAAAGGAGATATTTCATATATAATTTGCAGTGAAATTACCGCAAATTTTTCGGAAAAAATGGCATACGACGAAAATTTAAAAAAATTTAAAATAGGATTTTCGACAAAAAGAAAAATTTATGAAGCCCTCAATAAAATATTTATAAACAAAGCTGTATTTTCCGAAAAAGAAATTTTAGAAGAAGCAATCGAAATTGCTATATTGAAAAGCTCTCCCAATATAAGAATTAAGCGGTCTGAAAATTTTTATATGCTCATAATGGATACCGAAATAAGCCAGGAAAATATCAGGGTTTTAAGCCTAGAGTCCGGCCGGAAAATAATAAATATAATAGCCGGGAATTGCCAGATAACCTTGAAAAAAGGTCAAGGGTTGGACGCAAAATTTGTATTCGTTTCTAATTTTTATAAAGGCGTGCGCGTTAATATAAGAGTGGCATTTTTGCCTGTTTCTTCAAAATTAGATAAAGAATCGTCGCTTTTTGAAGCGGTTTTAAGAATTCACGGACTTAATAAAGTTTTTGATTTTAAATGCATCGGATTCACGGACGATAAAGTTGAATTATTAAAAAAATCCTATATCCATCCCCACGGCCTGATTATTTCGACGGGGCCTACCGGTTCTGGCAAAACTACGACTTTTTACGCAATGTTAAAACTTTTGTCGCAGAAGAAAAGTTCCGTCATAACTATAGAAGACCCTGTAGAAATAGAACTAAGAGAATCTAATATTACCCAGATGAATATATCGGAAGATTTCGGATATTCGGAAGCGGTACGCATTATGCTGAGGAGCGAACCAGATATCATGATGATAGGCGAAATAAGGGACGAGATAACGGCAAAACATGCATTAATCGCAGCAGAAACCGGTCATCTTGTTCTTACGACGCTTCATACCAATTCTTCGCTTTCGATATTCGGCAGGTTTAAATCGCTTAACGTAGATTTAATACAGTTGTTTTCCGTTTTAAGGTTTGTAACCGCGCAAAGGCTTTATAATCCTCTTTGTTCGGCTTGCAAACGAAGGATTACGCCGGATAAATTACCGTCTATATACAGATATGCTCTAGAGGAAAATTTTAAATTTACCTCATCGATGCCGTCAAGAGCTAATTTGCGAGAAGTTTCCGGTTTCGATTCGGTATATATAAGAGGCGAAAAAAATTGCAATAATTGCGGAGGTACAGGATATTCCAAAAGAAAACCCTTAATCGAAATCGCAGAATTCAACGATGCCGTAAAAGAGGAAATATACAGGGATTTGACCGTTCTTTCCAACCCTTCGTCGTTAGAAGAAATTCTAATCAGTTCATCTAATTTTGAATCTCTAAAAATTCAATCGTTTAATAAATTGGTTAATGGGGAAATTGACCCGCCAACATATTTTAATCTTTCAAAATAGCACGGCTATTAACTATCAATATGGTAAAAAATTATTTAATAAAATTTTATACTCCGGAAGGCGTCAGCCTGATAAAAAATATTAAGGCGGAGAGCTTATCCGAGGCAAAATCGATAATAATGCTGGAAGGTTATATGCCTGCTATTGCGCTTCCAAATATATTTTTTGATATATTGCGTCCTGTTCGCAACGCAGGTATCAAAGATAATGAACTTTCCGTGTTTTTTATGGAATGCAGTCAGCTCGTAAAATCTACCGGTTCCATTGGAAAAGCCTTAAGTTATATGAATAAAGAAAATAAAAAGCCTGCCAGAGTTGGGGAGGATAAATTATTTTATCCGATAAAATGGCTTTATTATAATCATAAACGGTCTAAATCAAAAAACCGCCTTAAACTTATTAACGACTGCGTTTTTTTGCTGGATAAAGGCGAATCGCTTAAAGAAATTTTTATTTTAAATAATTTTGAAGAAATTGTTCTATCATTGTTAGATTTAGCCGATTCAACCGGCGATTATCCGCAGACTTTTTTAAAAATTTCCGAATACTTCGGTACTAAAAATATTTATAAAAAGAGCGTAACCGGAGCATTAGCATATCCGGCTTTTCTATTTTTTTTGCTTTTTGTCGCATTTTCGGTTTTTTTATATTATATAATTCCGACTTTTGCTTCTTTTTTCAGCCAGTTCCCCCATATACCGAAGTCCACGAAAGATATTTTGAGTTTCTTTAGCTATTTAAAAAATGTTTTTATATATTGCATAATTTTAGCGGCGGTTATTGCCGCCGCGTTCGGTTTCGACTTGTTCCGCATTAAAACTAAAGCGGCTTATTTTATGCTTAATATCCCTCAAATCAGAAGTATCGTTAATTACACATATCTTAACTGGATTTTTTACCAATTTTCTTTAATGATTTCATCCGGCGTTACGGTCAACGCGGTATTTAATTATTTCAGAAAAAATACTTCCAAGGCATATTTTAAAAATAAATTTGAATTAATTTATGACGATTTGATGAAAGGAATTACTTTGCATGATTCAATGGTAAATGCAAATTTTTTATCCGATGACGCTGTTGAATCTATAGGTTATGCGGAAACAGGAGGTTTTTTGTCAGAAACTGTCTTGAGGCTCTCTCAGGAATTTAAGGAAAAATCAAGCCGTTATATGAATTTATTTACAAAAGGATTATTTTTTTTAGCCGTGGCTTTAGTAGTATTTTTTTTGCTTTTAATGTTTTTTTCTTTATTTCTGCCCCTTATTCAAGGAATGGTCGGATTGCCGGCAAGCTATCAATAAATTAATTCAAATAATTAAATAATAACAGATAAAAATTAAGGAGGTATTAAGTTATGTTCGGGAAATTAAAAAAAAACAACGGCGGTTTTACTTTAATGGAAATTATAGTCGCTATGATAGTAGTCGGAATACTGTCTGCCGGAGGACTGATGGTTTATAACGGTCTCATTGGTTCGTCAAACGTTACTGCGGCGGTTCAGTCTATAACCAAAATTGAGTCTGCCGTAAATTCTTATATGCAGGTAAACGGCGGAAGCATTATGCCGCCTTCAGGGGTGTCTCTTCCCTATGCAATGCAGGAAGATAACCTTCTTCCTGCTTCATGGACCGTCAGCGGAAATAATGTAACTCCTCCTAATCAGGGTTTCATAGAAGGCTATTTTATTTCTACAAATTCAAATCCGGGGCAGTACCGGTATATAATTGGGATAAATGCTCCGCAGATGACCAATGCGCAGGCTTTGAATATATGTAATTCATTAGAAAATTCTATATCAGGTGTCAGCGCAAGCGAAAATCCGGTTTTCAATATCGGCGGAGGACAGACCTGCTTGAGCGACTTATTTAACGGCAATGCCGCGAGCGCCGATAATTCTGCTTTTCAGGGGAATTTAACTTTTACGTTTAATTAAACGTAAAAAAAATTAAAAGTCGATGCCGTTAGATGATATTTAAAAATATTTTGCCAAAGTTATACTAAACTTTTAAATCTTATGCGTTAAATAAAAAATGTATAGAAATTTAATTTATATAGAAGAATATGATATTTACCAGTATTTTAACGGGGAAGAATCATTCTTTTCGCGTGAATATCCTGTAGAAACGCAGGGTTTTGAAAATAAGGCGGCGGTTGCGGTAATATCTAAAAATATCAACTTTTCTGTTATTCCGAAAAACGGCGTTAAATCCTTTAAAAAAACGGCGTTAAATAAATATCTTGCGAAATATTTCAGAAGCGAGTCTTATTTTTATATCCGGAATGCGGGCAACGAATACGGAGTCTATCATACGCAGCCTTTAAATATAAAAAAGTATTATTCGCTTTTAAACGGAATAGATTTTATTATTCCGTATGATTATTTGGCGATATTATTTTTAAATGAGAAATACATAATTTCGGGACGGGAAGAATCACTTATATTTATAGAAAAGACTGAGGATATATATAAAATAATGGTTATATTAAACGGCTTTAATCTTTTTCCGGTTGTAAGTTTTAAGGAAGATATGTTAAACGATAATTTAAATATTTTAAAAACAAAATTAAATTCAAAAAATATCGTAATAAATAAAATTGTTACAAACTGCGCAGGCGTTGATTTTAACATTTTCTTTGAGGGTGCCGGTATAGTTAACTTTACCGCAAAAGATTTTGCGCTATTTTTCGAAGATATAAAAAGGCCGGTTCCTCATTTTGAAAATTTGGAGATAAAATTCAGAAATATAGAGTTAAGAAAAAATAGGTTAATTAATATATATATTGTTGTTTTAATCGTAGCCTTACTGCTTATGCAGTCAACGGTTTTATTTTTTAATGGTAAATCGTCCATAGAAAATAAAAAAATAAAATTATTGAATAAAAATATCGCCGCTCTATCGGAACAAAATCGAAAAAAGGAAAATATTATTTTGTTTAACGAATACTTTATGTCGTTCAAAGTAGCATATTATCTTAAAAGATTTATAATGATTTTACCTAAAAAAGTAAAAATTGAAAATCTAGATATCAAAAGGTCAGAAAATACTTATATTATCGATGGAGCCGTTTATGTAAAAGGAGGATACAGAAAATTTGCAAAAAATTATAATTTAATTCTAAAAAAATTCCGGTTATTGGGTCATATTAGAATCTCATATAATTTGGATAATTTCGGAAAACCTTATATTAAATTTTACGGAAGATTAAGATGAAAAAATTTAAAAACAAAAAATTATTAATATTTTTTTTGCTGTTTTTTATATCCGTTTATTTTTTTTGCTTTGAATTATTTCCTTCGTTTAATAAATATTATAAGCTAAAAAGGATTTGCGTTAAAAAACATAATACGGAAAAAATGCTAAAAATCAAACTTTTAAGCGAAGCAGGAATAAAACCCGTAAATTTTAAAGCGGGAAATCATAGATTTTCGACCGATATTCTTTCTGCGTTATCTTATGTAAATTATTTGCGAAAAAACGGTTACGGCATTAAAGTAAAAGTGCTAAATAAAAAATCTTTATTAGAATCTAAAGATATAATAATTTCGTTTAACAAAATTTCCAATATAGG
>JAKAKF010000190.1 GCA_021813595.1 bacterium | reverse complement strand
TGCTGAACGAGGCTAAAAACGCATTATCCGATTCCATCCAAAAAGGAACTATTAACGAAAAGAATATAAAAGCCGCCGTGAAAAATCTTATGGCGGCGGAAGGCTCCGACTGGTTCTGGTGGCTTGGTTACGACAGTCCGCTGTTTTCCCAGTCTTCCATGGAAAAAATTTTCAGGAATTTCTTAAAAAATATTTATCTGTCCGCCGGGATACCGGTTCCGGAGAAATTATTCGAATCGCTGTCTTCATCTAAAAATATCATAGCGGAAATGGGCGGAATGATGAAAAGGGGGCATGAGGAGTGACGGTTAAATTTATTTTAGGTTTTCACTGCCATCAGCCTGTAGGCAATTTCGATTTTGTTTTTAAAGAAGTGCATATGAAATCTTACAGTCCGCTTATAAGGACTCTTTCTGCGCTTAACGTAAAATTCTGCCTTCATGCTTCGGGAATCCTTCTCGAATGGTGGGAGAAGAACGACCCTGAATTAATTAAAATTATTTCGGAAGGTGTCGAAAAGGGCGCGATAGAGATTCTAGGTGGAGGCTATTACGAGCCGATACTCGCGTCCATTCCCTGCAGGGACAGGTTAAGACAGCTTGAAATGCTTAACGCTGCATTGAAAAGACTTTTCGGCAAATATCCGTCGGGAGCATGGATAACCGAAAGAATATGGCAGCCCGATATTATAAAAGACTTAAAAGAAGCCGGATTAAACTATGCTTTTTTGGACGATTTTCAATTTTTTCAAGCAGGCGTTTCTCCCGAAGAAATAGATAATATTTTCAGGACCGAATACGGCGGGCAGTATCTCGATGTTTTTCCTATACACGAAAGATTAAGGTATAAGATACCTTTTGCCGAACCGGACGAATCTTTGAACGAAATATTATATTTAAACGGCAGATGCTCCGGGCTTTCCGTTATGTTCGACGACGGCGAGAAAATGGGAGGATGGCCGGATACTTACGAATGGGTTTACGGCAAAGACGGAAATAAGGGATGGTTGGATAATTTCGTTAAGGAAGCAAATTCTAATAATAATTATTCGGAGATAAAATTTGAACTTCCTTCCGATATTTTAAAAGAGGGCTCCGGCGGCCGGCAGTCTAAAGTTCCTGTATATCTACCTATGTCAAGCTACAGGGAGATGGGCGAGTGGACGCTTTCGATTCCCCAACGGAATACATACGAAGAGATAAAGGCTCGATATCCGTCCGCTCCTTTAAGCGGCGGTATCTGGCATAATTTTTTGACGAGGTATCCCGAAGCAAACCTGCATCACAAAAGAATGATGCATTTAAGCAATAAAATAAACTATCCCCCCGAAAACTGCCGCAAACACCTTGGCGACGCTTTAAACGAACTTATGAAATCGCAGGCTAACGATGCTTACTGGCACGGCGTGTTCGGCGGAATTTATCTTCCGCACCTGAGAAGGGGGATACATACCGCCCTTTTATCGTCGTACCGGATGTATAAAGACGCCGTTAAAGAACGCATAGAAAAAGAATATTACGACTTCGACTCCGACGGGGAAAACGAAATATTCTTTTCAAACGATTTTTGGTGCATAATATATAAGCCCTCCGCGGGTTCTTTTATCGCGCTGGATTATATGGAAAAAGGTTTAATGCATTCGCTTGGAGACGTATTTTGCCTTCATGACGAATACGATATTCTAAAACTGAAGGAAAACGGCAATAAAAAAACGGAGGACGGAGAAATATACGGCGGTTCCGAAAACGGCGGAAACGGGGGCGGCAATCCTCCCGAAACGATACACAAAGAGGCAAAATATCCTTCGGATTTATGCGATGAGGACTTAATAACGCGTAAAGGCATCCTTCCGGCTTTCGAAATTTTATTCAACGGCGAAAATATTTATTTTGAAGACGAATCTATAGAGGAATATATAGATAAAGGCAGTATCGAACTTAAAGCGGCAGGCTTCTTAAAAGAAAACTCCGAAGGCGGCGTTAAATGCGCCGGAAAAACCGGCGGCGGTGGTGAAATCATGGTAAATTTAAATATAACCGCGGGCAGGACGCTTGAATTTTTTATGGATTCCAAGTCTGGAACGGCCGGAAGGCTGGACGTTATTTATAGGTTTGCGTTTCCCGGCGGGGCCGGCCCCGCGGTAAATATCGATATCGGCGGGGACATAAAAGGGGTAAATAGCCGCATAGAAAAAGAAATAGAAACGGGAGCGGACAATCCGGTATATTTAAGCGATTCTTTCTGGGGCGCCAAAATAATCATAAAAGAACGGACAGAAACAAAATTTCTTGAAAAATACGATTTGTTTTTTAAACCGCTTACTACCGTTTCTCTTTCCGAAAACGGATACGAGAGGATTTTTCAGGGGGCTGAACTTAAATACAGTTTTAATTTAACGCCGGGAGAAGATTTTAGTAGTATAATAATTATAGATATAGAAAATATCGGAAAGGAACGGTTTTAGATGTATTTAAACTCTGATACCGAGTTAAAATTTTATTTCTGGATTCCTGCTTTCGCAGGAATGACATTTGTTGGATGAAAAGTTAAATTTGCATATTGTCATTCCTACTTTCGCAGAAATGACATCTGTTGGATGAAAAGTTAAATTTGCATATTGTCATTCCTGCGAAAGCAGGAATCCAGAAATTACTTAAAAATACAAATTTTAATATTTTTTTAAATATATTACTGTATTTTACGGGCAGGAAAAATGAGCGAGTTTAATAACGAAATATGGTTTGTAGGGGCGGAAATGGCGCCGTTAGTCAAAGCGGGAGGCTTGGGCGACGTTATGGGAAGCCTCCCTAAAGTGCTGTTGAAAACCGGCATGAACGTCAGAGTCGTTATTCCTTATTACAAAAATATAATTCCAAAAAATTCAATAGATATCAGAGAAGTTTATCCGCCCGGCAAGGTAAATTTCGGCGAGATTCCTTTCGACTTCGGAATTAAAACCGGATTTGCAATGGGCGATATACCCGTCGTTCTTATAGAGCAGAATCATTTTTTTAACAGAGAGGATGTTTACGGTTCCCATGGAGGGATTTGCGCTTATAAGGACAATCTGTGGAGGTATGCCATGCTTGCGCACGGGGCGGTATATGCTATGAAAATTCTCGGCATTCCGCTGGTAGTCCATACGCACGACTGGTCGGGGGGGCTGGTTCCGGCCGTCGTAAGGCAGACTTTCGGGGACGAAAAAGTAAGGCTGCAGGGCGGGACGGAAGGCATATTGAACGCTAAACTAGGCAGGCATGTAAATGCGAAAGGATTAAGGCCCGCCATAGTTTTTACTATCCATAACCTCGGATATCAGGGCGTTTACGGCATAGACGATTTTTACGATATCGGCATAGACTTCAAATATAATTCTTCCTCGGCTTACGAACATTTCGGAACTTTTAACAGTTTAAAAGGCGGGATAAAGCTGTCCGACGTCGTTACGACCGTAAGTCCGACGTATGCCGGCGAAATTACCTCTCCGGGATTCGGATTCGGGCTGGACGGCGAATTGAAAAGCCTTAAAAACGGAGGCAGGCTTAAGGGAATACTTAACGGAATCGATTTAGATTACTGGAATCCTAAAACAGACCGGCTTATAAGCAGTAACTTGAATTTAAAGGAAGATATATATAAGCTGAAAGATTACGGACAATGGAAAGATTTTAAGCTTAAAAATAAAAAAGCTCTTTTCTCCGATATTTCCATGCCTCTGAAGACCGGCGATAACGAAAAGGTTCTTCCTCTTATAGGCATAGTAAGCAGATTAACGGAAGAAAAAGGCATAAACGAATTTTTAGACGCGCTTTTTAACTGGAGCGATTTTCCGTTTCAGGCCGTTATTCTCGGAAGCGGCAGGGATTATATAGAAGGAAAAGCTAATTATCTGTCTAAAATTTACGGCGATAAGGTTTATGCCATGACGGGCAGTTACGACGAAGCGCTGTCCCATAAAATATATGCGGCGGCGGATATTTTCGTAATGCCTTCCAAATTCGAACCGTGCGGGTTGTCCCAGATGATAGCTATGAGATACGGCTGCGTCATCGCGGCAGGAGACACCGGAGGTCTTCACGATACGGTTTCGGATATTATGGACGCCGGCGTAAAAAATCCGTCCGGCATTCTTATTAAACATACAAACCCGGACGGTATTGCATGGGCGCTGAACGAATTGTATAACCTCTATATGGGAGACGGCTCCGAATGGGGCAGTCTCGTCATTAATTCTGCAAATAAACACTTCGGATGGGAAGATTCCGCGAAGGTTTATGAAAGCCTGTATTACGACATTATTAAATAGAATGGTAAATTATATTGAATCTTCTGCTGTTAATTAAAATTATAGCTATAGTATTCTCCGCCGCCGTTTTAATCGCGCTTGCCGTCAGGAAACCGGGATTAAGCGGGTTTTTTGAAAAAGCCGGCCTTTTCGGAATATTTTTATTTGCGCTTTTTATACCTATCAAAGACGGTTTTGCCGTTTTCGGAATGGTAGCCGCTATTATATTTTTTATCGCATATAAAATTGCCGAACGCGATATTTCCATTCCTAAAACCGGATTTAATACCCCTCTTTTTATATATGCCGCAATAGTTCTGCTTTCGTTTATCTGGACATACAGCCTCAAGGACAGTTTAAACGAAGGCGGCGAGATATTTTATTTCATTTTATTCTTTTTTGCGGCGGCGGGTTTATTGAACACCAGAAAAAGAATAAAATTTATGGTTTATACTTTTACTCTTTCTATATGCGCCGCGATAATTTACGGATTTTTTCAGGGAATTTTTATAAATGCCCTTCACTCCCAAAACAGGCTTACCGGGCCGATCGGCAACTGGGTAGGTTTTCCGGTGCAGGTTTCTTACGGTTTAATCGTAATTACGGCTTATTATCTGCTGGATTTTAAAAAACGGGACGAAAAAGGCGGGATATCTTTTGTCGGGTTAATACCTAAAGCCGCATCCGGCGTTTTTTTCGGGTTTATTCTGCTTTTGGGATTTTTCGATATAGCGTTTGCGAAGGCAAGGTCGGCCTGGCTCGGTATTATACCGGCAATTTTTGTTTTAATGTACTTGAAATCGAAGAAGCTTTTTTTTGCGGCAATCATTCTGCTTTTAGTGTTGAATATCGGAATTTTTTCGGCATCCAAAACATTCAAAAACAGGATTTTTTCTATGTTTAATCCAAAAATATACAGGCTTGAGCTAAAAAATCATGCCGATATCGAAAGCCATGTCGCTTTAATAGAATCGTCATGGGCGGTTTTTAAAAGATTTCCGTTAACCGGCGTGGGGGTAGGTGCGTTTTCGAAGTATTTCGACGGGCATAAAGGAGTCAGGTTCCCTTGGTATTACAATCCTAAAACGGGTAAAAAATTTTACGATTTATACGATAACTGGCCGGAAAACGGCTATATGCAGACGCTTGCCGAAACCGGAATATTCGGCTTTGCGGCGCTCATGTGGCTTTTTTTTCTGGCTTTAAAAAATCCTTTTAAACTTTTTATGGGTTCGCGCGATATATTTCTACGCAAAATAGCCGCAATAACCATAGGAGCGAGCATAATATTTTACGGTTCTTTCGCCGGCGTATCGAACATGTCCAACGACGAACTGGCGAATTTATGGCTTTTTTTTCTGGCGATGTCCGCCGCCGCAGGTTTGCTGCCGGGAGCGGAGCAGGAATATCGCTAATGCTAGTATAGCCCTAATTCCGATTTAGGATTTTATATTCTGGATTCCTGCTTTCGCAGGAATGACACCCGTTGGGTGAAAGGTTAAATCCTCTCAAAGTCATTCCCGCGTAGGCGGGAATCCAGAGTTTATAATATATTTAAATAATAATTAAAATTACTTTCGATTATGTTATCTCAAAGAAGTAAAATCCTTGCGCAGTATTTTTATTTATTTTCCGTTATTTTCGTCTGCGGCGGTTTTTTCCTGGCTTTTATTACATACAATCTTGTAACCCCCGTTATTATAGGATATAAGCTATATTCTATTTTTTATTACCTGTGGCTTTTAATACCGATAGCAATCATTTTTTATTTCCTGCTTTTTTTATTCAGGATGTATTTGAACCTGAACGCGGAAAGTTTTAAATCGGATATAATAAAGCTCTTTGAGATAACGGTTGTATCTATATTCTTGATTTACGCCGTACTTTTTATGTTTAAAGTTACTTATATTTCAAGGCTTTTTATAGGGTATTTTTCCGTTTATTCTTTTTTGTCGCTGATTATTGCGGATTATACCGGAAGAAAACTTGCCGTGAAACTAAAAAGGCGGGGATATTCCGCAAGGAATATCGTTTTGGTAAAAGGGGACGATTACGGGATAGAGGATATTTCCGATTTATCCGGTAAAAGAGGTGCGGGAGGCATAAAAGACATACTTGTTTCAAGCGAATATCTCGGTATAAAATTAGTTAAAGAAATAAATAAAAATGACCAGAACGGTCTGATAGATTTTG
>JAKAKF010000262.1 GCA_021813595.1 bacterium | reverse complement strand
CCGAGAAAGAATTAAGATTTGCAATCAGGGAAGGCGGACATACCGTAGGTGCAGGCGTTATAACAGAGGTTATCGAATAAATCAACGGATACAGTAATCTGGAAATATAACAAATAAAGAGGAAATAAATAAACAATGAGAGAAATAATAACGCTGGCATGCGGCGAATGCAAGCAAAGAAACTATACAACCACTAAAAATAAAAAACTTTCTTCGGAAAAATTATCCGTAAAAAAATATTGCAAATTTTGTAAAACTCATACGGAGCACAAAGAAACAAAATAATACTTTTATAGGCCAGTAGCTCTAACGGCTAGAGCATCGGACTCCAAATCCGAGGGCTGGGGGTTCGAATCCCTCCTGGCCTGCCAGTAAATCGGCACGTAGATATAATTTAATTGTATAAAAATAATCGGTATATTAAATATGAAAAGCAATCCAGTTTCTGATTTCATAAAAAAAAGCAAACAATACCTGTATGAAGTCAGGGCGGAATTAAGCAAGATAGTATGGCCTGAAAGAGATAAAGCGACTAAAACTACTTACGTCGTGTTAATTTTTATCGTACTTGTCACGGCTTTTCTTGGTTTAACCGATATATTTTTCTCAAAAATATTTTCGTATTTTTTTCAAATTTAATTAATCGTAATTATAAAAATAAAAATAAATGACTAAAGAAGAAAAGGAAATATCGGAAGAAAATACGGCAAGCGAAGCTGAAGAAAATGCCGCAATTATCGAATCCGCCGAAGACGACTCTATTCCGAAAAAATGGTATGCCGTCCATACTTATTCCGGTTTTGAAGATAACGTTAAGCTGGCGTTGGAAGAGAGAATTGTTTCCAGCGGTTTAAAAAAATATTTCGGCGATATAATTGTTCCAAAAGAAGATATAATCGAAAAAACCGCAAAAGGCGGAAAGAAAAAAATAAAAAGAAAATTTTTCCCCGGTTATATTTTTATAAGAATGAACGTGAATACCGATTCTTGGCATCTTCTTAAAGCGACTCCGAAAGTAACCGGTTTTGTAGGAGATCAGCTAAATCCTATGCCCGTCGACGAATCTGAAATGGGAAAGATAGTCGCACAGATAACCGAAGGAATCAAGAGACCTAAAGCAAAAATCGAGTTTTCCAAGGGGGACGGCGTTAAAATTACGGAAGGTCCTTTCTCTGGTTTTAACGGTATAATTAATGAAATTAAACCCGATAAAAGCAAATTGGAAGTTCTTGTATCGATATTCGGCAGAGCAACGCCGGTCGAATTGGATTTTACCCAGGTAGAAAGAAATTAATTAAAATATAAACGAGGCGGATTTAATCCGTTTCTTAATAAAGAGGATAAATAATATGGCGGTAAAGAAAGTTCAAGCAATGGTTAAATTGCAGATTGTCGGGGGCAAAGCAAATCCGGCTCCTCCCGTCGGACCTGCTTTAGGTCAGCATGGCGTTAATATAATGGAATTTTGCAAACAATTCAACGAACGCACTAAATCGCAGGAAGGTACGGTTATACCGGTAGTACTGACTGTTTATGCAGACAGATCATTCGATTTTATTTTAAAAACTCCTCCCGCTTCCGTAATGTTAAAGCAGGCAGCAGGAATAGAAAAAGGTTCAAAAGAGCCGAATAAAAATAAGGTTGCGGTTCTTAAAAGGGCTAAGGTAATGGAAATAGCCAAAATAAAAATGCCCGACCTGAATGCAAACGACTTAACGCCGGCGATGAAGATTATTGAAGGAACGGCAAGAAGCATGGGCATAGATATTACCGATTAAAGATTGAATTCAATATCAAAGGAGACTATAAATATATGAAAAGAGGAAAAAAATATACAGACGCATTAAAAAAAGCCGACGCAGGCAATAAAAATATGACGTTGGACGATGCCATAAAAATCGTGGTCGAATCGCACTATGCTAAATTCGATGAAGCGGTAGACGTAGCAATAAATCTTGGGATAGACGTAAAGAAGAACGACCAGCAGGTTAGGGGAGCGGTTCTTTTGCCTCACGGAACCGGAAAGACGGTTAAAATTTTAGTTTTCGCAAAGGGCGAAAAAGAGCGTGAAGCTCAGACTGCTGGCGCTGATTATGTAGGACAAGACGATATGATTGCAAAAGTACAGCAGGGCTTTATGGATTTTAACAGAGTCGTCGCAACGCCGGATATGATGGCAAGCGTCGGAAAACTCGGGAAAATATTAGGTCCAAGGGGTTTAATGCCGAATCCGAAAGTCGGAACCGTAACGTTTGAAGTAGGTAAAATAGTCAAAGAATTAAAAGAAGGAAAAATAGAATTCAAAGCCGAAAAAAACGGCATAGTTCAGGCATCTATAGGCAAAGTATCTTTCGGTGCCGATAAGCTTAAGGAAAACTTTACTGCACTGCTCGAAGTCGTTAACAGATTGAAACCGGCTGCAAGCAAGGGCGTGTACGTAAAAAAAGTTTCTTTATCTTCAACTATGGGTTTGGGAGTCAACGTGGATACTTTAAAACTTAAAATGATTTAAACATACAAAATAATAATTCAAAAAATTCTTTATCGTCAATGACGACAGGTAAAACAAGTAAATCCTGCCCAGACATAAGAGCTAAATTTCCTGATTTTCTTTTAAATTGCTCTTGGTTTGTTGACGTATTCAAGAAAATTTAAAAGAAAGGAGGGGAGAAAAAATTGAAAAAAGAAAGAAAGAGTCAAGAAATTGAATTTCTAAAGCAAAGCCTTGAGTCTAACCAGGCGGTATTCATAGGAAAATATCAGGGTTTAACGGTAGAGAAATTTAGTTTTTTAAGAAAACAGACGCGGGAAGCCGGCGCAATGCTCAAAGTTTTCAAAAATACGCTGAGTAAGATTGCATTCAAAGGAACGCACGTAGAATCTTTATCTGAATTCTTAAACGGACCTAATTTTTTGATATTTACAAACGAACCGCTTGCAAGTTCAAAAGCTCTGTCGAAATTTGCCAAAGAAAATCCTGATAATATCGAGATTAAAGCCGGTTATTATCAAACTGTTCTTGATAAAGCCGCAATCGATACTCTTGCCACGCTGCCTTCCAAAGACGTCTTAATCGGAAGATTTATTTCTATTATTAAGTCGCCGGAAGTACGCTTAGTATTTACGTTAAAAGCGCCTGTCGTGAATTTCGTAAGAACGTTGAAAGCGTTGGAAGCAAAAAAAGCGGCTGCGTAAATGCCGTAAATTTTAAAATAATTAATTCATTTAATATTAAATAATTATCGGAGGATAAAAAGAATGGCCATAACTAAAGAAGATGTTTTAAACTATATCGAAAACGTATCAATAATCGAATTGAACGAGCTTATTAAATCTATAGAAGAAAAATTCGGAGTTAAAGCCGACCAGTTTGCAATGGCTGCTCCCGCCGCAGGAGGCGCCGCCTCAGCTGCAGCTCCGGCACAGGCTGAAGAAAAGACGGAATTCGATGTCGTTCTTGCAAATGCAGGTTCCAATAAGATTCAAGTTATTAAAGTTGTCAGAGAGCTTACAAGCCTTGGATTAAAAGAAGCTAAAGATTTAGTCGACGGAGCGCCAAAACCCCTTAAAACCGGAGTAAACAAAGAAGATGCGCAAAAAATGAAAGCAAAATTAGAAGAAGTCGGCGCTACCGTTGAAGTGAAATAAATTAAAATATAGTCGTATTTAAGTTATAAAAAAACGGGAGTTTAAATTTAAATGTCAAAAGCAAAATCCGAAATAAATATAGGAATGGGTAATCCCATTATATTAAGAAAGAACTTCTCTAAAATCAAAAAGGTTATAGATATACCAAGCCTTCTTGAGGTTCAGAGGAATTCATACGGAAGATTTTTACAAAAAGAACTCTCTCAAGATAAAAGACTTAATTTCGGTCTTGAGGGAGTTTTTAAATCTGTATTTCCTATAGAAGGATTAAATAAAAATTTTTCGTTGGAATATAAGGGATATACTATAGGCGACCCGAAATACAGCGAATATGAATGCAAACAAAAAAGTCTTACTTACAGCGCTTCGTTAAAAGTATTGTTCGATCTTGTTACATACGAGGTTGGAAACGGAATTAACGAAGGCGAAAGCACGCAGAGAGATATAAAGGATATTAAGGAACAGGAAATATATTTCGGTGAAATTCCTCTAATGACCAATAACGGCTCTTTCATCATTAACGGTATAGAAAGAGTTATAGTAAGTCAGTTGCAAAGATCTCCCGGCGTATTTTACGACAGCGATAAAATTAGGAGCCACGCGCAAGGTAAACCATTTTATACCGCCAGAATTATTCCTTATAGAGGCTCATGGTTAGATTTTGAATTCGACCAGAGAGATATGGTCTTTGTCAGGATTGACAGAAAAAGAAAACTCCCCGCAACGATTTTGTTAAAAGCAGTCGGATATTCTAAAGAAGATATTTTGGCAAATTTTTACAAAATAGAAACTTTCAAAATTGAAGGCGGAAAATATTTCAAAAAAACACCGAAAGATTTTCTTGTATCAGCCAGGGCTTACGACGATATTATCGATCCAAAAACTAATGAAGTTATAATCAAAAAAAACAGAAGGATTACAAGACAGCTAATTAACAAGCTCGAAGAATTGGGAATAGATTTTTTGCCTTGCGATGAATCGGATATCTTCGGCAAATATATTGCCGAAGATATAACGGACGCAAAAGAAATTATCGCAAAATCGGTACAGCCCATAAATTCAGCGCTTTTAGAAACATTAAAGAGCGTAGGAATTAATGAAATTAAAGTTTACTACATCGACAATATAAACGTTTCATCATCTATTTTAGAAACTTTACTGTCCGATAAAGTAAATACTAAAGATGAAGCTATAATAGATATATATAAGAGAATGAGACCCGGGGAGCCTCCTCATTTAACGTCTGCCGCTACATATTTCGCAAACCTGTTTTTTAATCCCGAAAGATACGATCTGTCGGAAGTCGGCAGGCTCAAAATCAATAATAAGCTAAATTTAAATAAAAGCTTAAACGACAGAGTCTTATCGCCGGACGATATATTAAATGTTTTAAAATATTTAATGGAGCTTAAGGACGGAAGAGGATCCGTCGACGATATAGACCATCTCGGCAACAGAAGGGTCAAGTCTGTAGGCGAACTGTTAGAAAATCAATTCAGAATAGGTTTGGTGAGAATGGAAAGGGCTATAAAAGAGAGAATGACGGCTCAAAAATTAGATTCCCTCATGCCTAACGACCTCATTAATCCTAAGCCTGTTAATTCATTAATGAAAGAATTTTTCGGAAGAAGCCAACTGTCGCAATTTATGGATCAAACTAATCCTCTTTCAGAAATAACGCACAAAAGACGGCTTTCGGCTCTTGGACCTGGGGGATTAACAAGAGAAAGGGCAGGATTTGAAGTCAGAGACGTTCATCCTACCCATTACGGAAGAATATGTCCTATAGAAACTCCCGAAGGCCCTAATATAGGTCTGATAGCCTCGCTTTCTTCTTACGCAAGAGTAAATGAATACGGTTTTATCGAAACGCCTTATAGAAAAGTTAACGTAACTGAAGACAAAGCTCAAGTAACGGACGAGGTGCATTTTTTGACGGCTATGGAAGAAGAAAAATACGTCATAGCCCAGGCAAATGCAGAAATAGATAAAAACGGATATCTAAAGAACGAATTGATTCCCGTAAGGCATAGCGGAGAAACCGTAATGGTTTATCCTAACGAAGTCGATTATATAGACGTTTCCCCAATGCAGCTCGTTTCGGTAGCTACTTCGCTTATACCTTTCTTGGAAAACGACGACGCAAACCGCGCACTTATGGGTTCAAACATGCAAAGGCAGGCAGTTCCGTTGTTAATGCCCGACCCGCCTATAGTTGGCACCGGTATAGAAAGAATAGTAGCGCAAGATTCAGGGGTAAGCATTACGGCTAACCAGTCCGGAAAGGTAAGTTACGTTGATTCGACCAAGATTATAATAAAGTCGGACGGAAACGGCCATGATGAAGAATTAAGCACAGATTATGAATATGATCTCGTAAAGTTTCAGAGGTCGAACCAAAATACATGCTTAAATCAGAGGCCTCTTGTTAAAGCCGGCGATAATGTTGTTAAAGGGCAGATTATAGCAGACGGAACTTCTACCAAAAATGGAGAATTAGCTCTAGGACATAACGTGCTTGTAGCATTTATGCCATGGAACGGCTATAATTTTGAAGATTCTATACTCGTAAGCGAAAAATTGCTCCATGAAGATGCCTTTACTTCAATACATATAGAAGAATTTGAAGTTGCGTGCAGGGAAACTAAATCCGGAAAAGAAGAAATTACCGCCGATATTCCTAACGTAAGCGAAGACGCACTAAAAAATCTCGATGAAAACGGTATCATCAGGATTGGCGCCGAAGTAAAAGCCCAGGATATACTCGTAGGAAAAGTTACTCCTAAAGGCGAAACCGTCCTTACTCCGGAAGAAAAATTGCTGCGCGCCATATTTGGAGAAAAAGCAAAGGAAGTCAAAGATACGTCTTTGAAAGTGCCGCCTGGGGTTTCAGGAGTAGTAGTCGAC
>JAKAKF010000130.1 GCA_021813595.1 bacterium | reverse complement strand
TCTTCACGATACCGTTTCGGATATTACAAATCCGGATGTTAAAAATCCGTCCGGAATACTCGTTCAATATACTGATTCTAACGGAATAGCCTGGGCGCTTAACTCGCTGTATAATATTTATGCATCGGGAATATGCGGAGAAGAAAGCCGTAAGTCCGCCGGTAAAGAAAAAGGCGGGGACAGGGGATGGTCAGATATAGTTATTAATTCGGCAAATAAACATTTTGGATGGGAAGATTCCGCAAAAGTTTACGAAGGTCTTTATTATGATATTATTAAATAATACGGACGGCATGCCGGTCAGATGGTATTTAACGAGTTGAATTTATTTACGTATTTAAAAATAGGAAGCATACTTCTGTTCGCCGCGGTATTAATTACGTTTGCCGTAAAAAAACGGGAATTGAGCAGGTTTTTTGAAAAAGCCGGCGTTTTCGGAATATTTTTATTTGCGCTGTTTATTCCAGTCAAAGACGGTTTTGCCGTTTTTGGAATGGTCGTAACCATAGCTTTTTTTATCGCTTATAAAATATCGAAAAGAGAACTTTCAATTCCTAAAACGGGTTTTAATACACCTCTTCTTATTTATGCCGTTATAGTAACGGCTTCTTTTTTTTGGACTTTCAGTATTGCCGACAGTTTTAACGAAGGCGGCGAAATAATATATTTTATTTTATTCTTTTTTGCCGCCGCCGAACTTTTAAATTCAAAAAAAAGAATAAAAATAATACTCTATACTTTTACGTTTTCTATATGTATTGCAATAGTTTACGGATTTTTTCAGGGCATTATTATAGATGCGCTTCGCTCTCATAGCAGGCTTACCGGATTAATAGGCAACTGGGTCGGTTTTCCGGTACAGGTATCTTACGGTTTGGTAGTAATTATAGCTTATTATCTGCTCGATTTTACAAAGAAAGACGAAGCCGATAAATTATCGCTCGTCAGAATAATACCAAAAGTACCGTATTTTATAATTCTTGGATTAATTTCCATGATAGGCGTATTTGATATAGTATTCGCAAAGGCGAGATCTGCTTGGATAGGAATTATACCGGCAATTTTTATTTTGATGTATTTAAAGTCGAAAAAACTTTTTATTGCGGCGCTTATTTTGCTTATATTATTTAACGCCGGAATTTTTTCATTGTCTAAAACATTTAAAAACAGGATTTTTTCTATGTTTAATCCTAAAATATATAAACTGGAACTTAAGAACCACAGCGATATAGAAAGCCATATAGCTTTGATAGAATCCGCATGGGCGGTTTTTAAAAGATATCCTCTTACAGGCGTAGGCGTAGGGGCATTTTCTAAATATTTCGACGAGCATAAAAGCGTCAGATTTCCGTGGTATTATAATCCTAAGACGGGTAAAAAAATATACGACCTCTACGACAATTGGCCGGAAAACGGCTATATGCAGACGCTTGCGGAAACAGGCATATTTAGTTTTATTGCGCTTATGTGGCTTTTTTTTCTGGCTTTAAAAAATCCTTTTAAGTTATTTATTAATTCAAGCGATAATTTTAAACGAAAAACAGCGGCAATATTAATAGGAAATTCTATAGTTTTTTACGGTTCTTTTGCAGGCGTCTCTAATATGTCTAACGACCAGCTTGCTAACTTATGGCTTTTCTTTCTGGCGTTGTTTGCGGCGGCAGCTATGTTGCCCGAAGCGGAATCTTAACATACCGATTTAAATTAATGCGGTAATTTAATATAATATTTTTATGTTGTCTCAAAGAAGCAAAATTCTTGCGCAGTATTTTTACATATTTTCCGTTATTTTTATTTGCTGCGCTTTTTTTCTGTCTTTTATTACTTATAACCTGATAACCCCTCTGATAATAGGATATAAGCTTTATTCCATCGATTTTTATCTATGGCTTTTAGCCCCGATAGCTTTTATTTTTTATTTTTTGTTATTTTTATTTAGAATGTATTTAAATTTAAGTACGGAAAGTTTTAAATCGGATATAATAAAACTTTTTGAGATAACCGTAATATCGATATTTTTAATTTACGCAGTTCTTTTTATGTTTAAGGTTGTTTATGTATCGAGGCTTTTTATAGGATATTTTGCTATATATTCATTTTTGTCCCTAATCCTTGCCGATTATGCGGGGAGAAAACTTTCGCTAAAACTTAAGAGGCGGGGGTACTCGATAAGAAATATAGTTCTGGTAAAAGGAGATAAAAACTCTGAGGGTGTAGGATGCGAAGGCGAAGGAAAAAATAAACGTCAAAACGGCATGAGCATAAGAGATATTATTATATCAAGCGAATATCTGGGTATAAAATTAGTTAAGGAAACCGACAAAAATGATTTAAACGGACTGATAGATTTTGTTATAAATAATCCGGTAGACGAAGTTATATTCGATATAGAGGGCGGTGAAATTGCCGACATAAAAGAAGCTACCTTACTGCTTGAAGAAAAAGGTATAGCAGTTAAGATACCGACTAACTTTATACCTTTTAAGTATTCAAAAGTCGCTTTCGAAAAAGTAGGAAATTATCCGGTTATTTCATTTTATACGTCGCCGGAAGACGATATCAGGCTTTTTGTAAAAAGATTGATAGATATAATCGGCTCGGTTTTTGCGATTTTTATATTTTTAGTTCCATCTATAATTATAGCTGTTTTAATTAAATTGGATTCTCAAGGAAGCGTTTTATACAAGAGCAAAAGAATAGGTAAAAACGGAAGGCTTTTTACCTTTTATAAGTTTAGAACTATGTATTCCGGAAGCGACGAATTAAGGGAAGAACTTATAAAAGATTTCAGCAGAGACGGAATTGAAATAAAGCTTAAAAACGATCCAAGAATTACTAAGATAGGTAAGATTTTAAGAAAAACAAGCTTAGATGAAATACCTCAATTTTACAATGTTTTAAGAGGCGATATGAGTTTAGTCGGACCGCGTCCTCCTATGCCCGACGAAGTAAAAAAATATTCCATAAAACAGAGGCGCAGGATTTCTATGAAACCCGGCATCACTTGTCTTTGGCAGATTAGCGGAAGAAGTATGCTGAGCTTTGAGGACAGGGTAGAATTAGACTTAAAATATATCGACGAATGGACGTTAAAATTAGATTTTATAATTATTTTAAAAACCATTCCCGCCGTTTTATTTGCAAAAGGAGCGCTTTAAATACGGGGACAGAATTCAATTCTGTCCCCGTCACAAAATGGAAAAGGACAGAATTCAATTCTGTCCCCGTCACAAAATGGAAAAGGACGTAATTCAATTCTGTCCCCGTCACAAATTGGAAGGACAGTATTCAATTCTGTCCCCGTCACAAAATGGACAAGGACGGAATTCAATTACGTCCTTGTCGCAAATTGAGAATTTACTTTATTAAGAAAATATATTAAAATTATTCAATTAAAAATTAATACAAATAACATAAATCGGGAGAAATTTAATTTATGGGACAGAGTTTAACGTACAAAATTTTAAGCTCGCATCTTGTCGGCGGAAATTTAAAACAGGGAGAAGAAATTGCATTAAAAATCGATAGGACGCTTACGCAGGACGCTACCGGAACTATGGCATATCTGCAGTTTGAAGCAATAGGCGTACCTAAGGTAAAAACCGATTTGTCGGTCAGCTATATAGACCATAACACTCTGCAGACCGGTTTTGAAAATGCCGACGACCACAGATTTCTGCAGACGATAGCGGCAAAATACGGAATATTTTATTCTAAAGCCGGAAACGGAATATGCCATCAGGTTAATTTGGAAAGATTCGGCATTCCGGGAAAGACGCTTCTGGGTTCCGACAGCCATACGCCGACCGCCGGCGGAATAGGAATGATAGCTATAGGCGCAGGAGGGCTCGACGTTGCGGTTGCGATGGGCGGCGGGGCGTTTTATATGAATGTTCCCAAAGTCGTTCTGGTTAAACTTTCCGGAAAACTGCATGATTTTGTTTCGGCGAAAGACGTTATTTTAGAACTTTTAAGAAGGCTGACCGTTAAAGGCGGCGTAGGCAGAATTTTTGAATACGGCGGCGAAGGAGTAAAAACGCTAAGCGTTCCAGAAAGAGCGGTTATTACCAATATGGGCGCCGAACTCGGCGCGACTACATCCGTTTTTCCTAGCGACGAAAGAACTATGGAATTTTTAAAAGCCGAAGGAAGAATTCAGGATTATACGCCTATTTCCGCAGACGAAGATGCCGTTTACGACGAGATTATAGAAATTGATTTAAGTTCGCTCGAACCGCTTGCGGCAAAACCTCATATGCCCGACCAGGTAGTAAAAGTAAGCGAATTAAAAGACGTAAAGGTGGACCAGTCCGCCATTGGAAGCTGCACCAATTCGTCTTATGCCGACTTGATGACGGTAGCCGCAATATTAAAAGGAAAAAAAGTGCATCCCGACGTCAGTCTCGTTATTTCGCCAGGTTCTAAACAGGTCTTTGAAATGATTGCAAAAAATGGAGCTCTTGCCGATTTAATAGCTTCAGGGGCAAGGATACTGGAATCGACTTGCGGACCATGCATAGGTATGGGGCAGGCTCCGCGTTCAGGCGCCGTTTCTTTAAGAACTTTTAACCGTAATTTTGAAGGACGGAGCGGAACTAAGGACGCAAAAATTTATCTTGTTTCGCCGCAGACAGCGGCGGCTTCTGCGCTTACCGGTTATATTACCGACCCGAGGACGCTTGGAAAAGCTCCGGAAATTAAAATGCCGGAAAAATTCGATATAGACGATTCAATGATAATCCCTCCTTCTACTAAGCCGGAAGAAGTCGAAGTTTACAGAGGGCCTAACATTCAACCGCTTCCAGTTCAGCAGAAACTTCCGGAATCGATATCCGGAAATGTTCTTCTCAAGGTAGGCGATAATATCACTACCGACCATATAATGCCGGCAGGCTCTAAAATACTTCCGCTTCGGTCTAATATCCCTGCCATTTCTAAATATGTATTTGAAACGGTGGATCCGGCTTTTTCGGAAAGAGCGCTAAAGGAGAAAGGCGGTTTCGTAATAGGCGGCGAAAACTACGGGCAGGGTTCGAGCAGGGAGCATGCGGCGCTTGCGCCTATGTATCTTGGAGTTAAAGCCGTAATAGCTAAATCTTTTGCCAGAATCCATTTTGCAAATTTAATAAATTTCGGTATATTACCCCTTATATTTGAAAACCCAGCCGATTATGATAAAATAAAACAGGGAGACGAACTTATCGCCCCTAACATTTTAAAAGAATTAAGCGAGCGCAAGCCGGTTACTTTTATAAATAAAAGTCAGGGAAATGCCGAATATAAGTTTAAGTATAATTTAACGGACAGACAGGTTAAAATAATAAAAGAAGGCGGATTATTAAATGAAACAAAAGCTCTTCATAAGCATTTTTAACTATAGCGCCGGAATTGACTTTCGGCGGCATTACAACGGCATCGTAACGGCAATTTAATGTTTTCATCCGATTTCAATAAGAATATTAAGAGGGTTCTGGTTTCCTACAAAAAAGACGCCGCGGCCGCTTTAAAATCCGCAGAATACGTGTGCGGACTTTTTAAAAAGAACGGCATAGAAACGATAATCAAGCCCAGTATGGATATCAAAAGTTCCGACACTAAAAACGTCGGACTTGTAGTAGTCTGCGGAGGAGACGGAACTCTTTTAATTACGCTTGGAAAGATTTTTCCTCAACTTTCCGAAGTGCCGGTAATAGGAATAGATTTCGGCACCCTGGGTTTCTTGGTAGAAGTTCCGGAGAAAAAAAAGAAAGATGCTATAGAAAGATTTTTAGACGGTACTTTGGAATTTATACCGAGAATGGCTATCGACATCGAAGTATTCAGGAAAGGCAAATCTATCGAAAAATTAGTAGCGTTAAACGAAGCGACTATCGCAAGGGAAAAAAGTATTCATGCCAGAATTATTAATTTAACCGTTTTTGTAAACGGTTTGAGATTGAACGATTACAGGGCTGACGGCCTTATTATCGCTACTCCTACCGGCTCTACGGCTTATTCTTTATCGGCCGGAGGACCTATAGTACAGCCGGATATGGGCGCTTTTATAATAACTCCTATATGCCCGCATACGCTCTCCAACAGACCTATAATAATAAATCCTTGCGAACTTAAAATAATAATTATGCCGCAGGAAAGGAATATTTTTATTTCCGCCGACGGAAGGGATGGCTTGAAATTAAATAACGACGACGAAATAATAATTAAAAAACATCCTTCTAAGGTTTACCTGTCTTCGTCTTTAGATAACGATTACTGGAATATATTAAGGACAAAATTAAACTGGTAAAAGGTCTAGACAAAATTGTTAAAAACTATAAAAATAAAAAATTTTGCCACTATAGATTTTTTAGAAATAGCTTTTTGCGGCGGGCTTAACGTTCTTAGCGGAGAAACCGGAGCCGGAAAAAGCATAATAATTGAATCCTTAAATTTTTTGTTCGGTAAAACTAAAGGATTGGACGTTATAAGAACTGGAGAAAAAGAAGGTTACGTTACTGCGGTATTCGATTTAAACGCGTCGGTAAAGGAAAGTTTAAACGGAATATTTGCGGAATCAGACGTTGAAGGATTAATAGACTTAGTGAGTTCCGACGATTTTAATATTAAAAGAACGATTACGGAAAGCGGTAAAAGCAGATATTTTATAAACGGGGAGCCGGTAAACAAAAACTTAATAGAGAAATTCGGCGAAAATTTGTTAAAAATATTCGGGCAGAACGACAGGAGATTTTTAATTGACCCTGCAAGCCAGCTTGCTTTTTTGGACGATTTCTCCGGCAACGAAACTTTGCTAAAAGAAGCTAAAAAGATTTATAGCGAAATCAAAAAAATATTATCGGAAAAAGAAGAAATAACAAGAAAAATAGACGGTATATCGCGCATAAGAACCTTAAATTCATACATAGTAAACGACGTCGAAAATTTAAATATTAAATCGGCAGACGAAGAAGAAATTTTAAAGCAGGAACTAAAAAAGTTAGAAAACGCAAACGCTATAAAAGAACTTATTTTGAATTCAATAGATTTAATAGACGGCGATGAATACGGGATTTTAAAGTCTATGGCTTTATTAGTTTCCAATCTCTCAAAATTGTCCGAATTAGATTCGGCTTTTAAAAAAACGGAAAGCTTAAAAAACGCCGAAACGGCAAAAATAGAAGTGGAAGATATTCTTTTATTTTTAGAAAAATATTCCGCTTTAGAATTCGACGAAGATAGGCTTAACGAAATACGCCTTAAAATAGATTCCGTTATAGGCATAGAAAATAAATATAACGTTTCCGGTTTAGAAGAACTTATTAAGCTATACGATGAAGCAAAGCAGGAATTAGGCGGTATTGCGGAACTTGAAAGAAGAATTTCCGAAATAGACGGCGAATATGAAAAGCTTAAAGAAAATTTTTTGTGGATATCCGGAGAATTACATGCAAAAAGAATAAAATCCGCTTCTATTATGGAAAAACAAATAGAAAAAGAACTGCTTTTTTTGAAAATTAAACCTATTTTTAAAATAAATATAGATAAAACCGATTTTGAGAAAAGTTTTTCGGAAACCGGATTGGACGATTGCATTTTTATGTTTTCCGCAAATCCGGGAGAAGAACCCAGGGCGCTTTCCAAGGTTGCTTCTGGAGGCGAACTTTCCCGCATAAGTTTATGTATTTTAAAAATTTTAAATAAAAGAAAAGATACCGCTACTTTTATTTTTGACGAAATCGATGCGGGAATCGGCGGCGACGTAGCTAATTTCGTAGGTTCGGCGCTTAAATCTATATCTGAAGCAAATCAGGTAATACTTATAACGCATCTAGCCCAGGTATCTTCGTTTGCCGACAGGCATTTTTTTGTTTATAAAGAAGTAATTAGCGGAAAAACATATACGAGGATAAAAGAGCTTAACGAAGAAGAGAGAATAACCGAAACGGCAAGAATGTTATCGGGCGATTCAAAAGGGGAAGCGGCTTTAATGCATGCAAGAGAAATTTTAAAAAACAGGGGCGGTTTTAAATAAAAAGATATGTATAAAACAGGCAGACAGAGATATGAAAAAGGCGGGGCAGCTATTTTTTATCCTACCGAAATAGAAATAGAGATGGAGGCCGAAACCGAGGAAGGTCTGACCGTTGAAAGCAAAGGCGGACGCGTTAAAAACCAAAAAATCGATAAAGAAGGCGTTGTCGGCAAAGGCGTTAAGACCGTAAAAGTAGTCCTGAGAAAAGCGCTTATGTGCGACGTTAAATCGCTCTATAAACTTTTTTCGGAATATTCAAAAGCCGGCGAGATGCTTCCGCGTTCAATGAGCGATATATATACTCATCTTAGAGATTTTTATATTGCCGAGATAGAATGTGAAACCGAAACCGGAAATGAAATTTTAAACGGAAATTATAGCGAAAAAGGCTCCTCCGGCTGCGAACCTGAAGTTATAGGGGCATGCGCTCTTGCAATAGTATGGGAAAATCTGGCGGAAATCAGATCGTTAGCCGTAAAAAGGCCTTATACAAGAAAACTTATTGGGACGGAACTTATAAAAAAATGCATAGAAGAAGCTAAATTCTTTAAAATAACCAATATATTTGCCTTAACTTACAAACCGCAATTTTTTCAAAAATCCGGTTTTAACGTTATAGACAAATCTGAACTGCCCCATAAGATATGGAGCGACTGTATAAACTGCGTAAAATTTCCGGATTGCGACGAAACAGCCGTAATGTTGAAAATATAGACAAAGCACAATATATATATTATAATAACTAATACTATCGCAAATTGATAAAAGGGGGAATAAAAAAAGAGATGTTTAATATTTTTAAAAGAGAAGGATTGTTCGGCGATGTCAGCCAGATAACTCCGGATGAGGCATTTAAAAAATTATCTGAAGATAAAGAAAGTAAAAATACGCTGGTAATAGACGTAAGAGAACCGAATGAATATAACGGGAATTTGGGGCATATAGAAAATTCGCACTTGATTCCTATAAGACTTTTGCCGCTAAAAATTCAGGAATTAGAGAAGCATAAAGATAAGGATATAATTGCGGTATGCCACAGCGGCGCCAGAAGTTATTCCGCATGCACTATGCTCAAAAGACACGGATTTAATAAGGTTCATAACCTTAAAGGCGGAATGCTTTTATGGAAAAAAATGGGATTAAAAACCCATATGTAAATTAAATTATAATATTTTTTTATTAGGCGGAACAATGAACGATAAAAATTTTCATGTCTTCGTAGTATCCGATTCTACCGGCGAAACGGCGGAAAAGGTCGCAAGGGCGGCTATATCGCAGTTTTCTATTCCCGAGGTGCGCCTTAAGCGTTTCTTATTGATAGATTCGGAATTGAAGTTAAGAGAAATAATAACGGAAGCCGCAGAAAAAAAAGCGTTGGTTATTTTTACTTTAGTTAAAGACGGGTTGAGAAATATTATGCTTCAGGAATCTGCAGAAAAAGGTATCGTTAGTATCGATATAATAGGACCGGTACTTAATTCTATAGCAAATATCCTTAATCTTTTACCGGAAAGAAAGCCCGGTTTAATTCACAGGGTTAACGACGAGTATTTTAAAAGAATAGATGCCCTGGAATATGCCGTTAAACACGACGACGGACAGAGGATAGACGAAGTTTTGGAAGCGGATGCCCTTATACTGGGCATATCAAGAACGTCTAAGACCCCGCTTTGTCTTTTTCTTGCCCAAAGAGGATTTAAGGCGGCTAATATTCCCATAATAGATTCTCAGGTTATAGACGATACGGTATTTAAGGTTCAAAGGAGTAAAATATTCGGTTTGGTTTCCGATGCAGGAAGAATTTCAAATTTAAGAAAAGAAAGGTTAAAAAGAATGGGGCTGGGTCTTTCACAGGATTACGTATCGAAAGAATCTATAGAAAAAGAACTTGCCCATTCAATGTCTATATACGCTAAATTAAACGCATATATTATAGATATTACCGATAAATCTATAGAAGAAGTCGCCGCGGATATAATATCCCGCATAAACAACAAATAATATCCGGTAAAATAATAACTATCATATTAATTAAACTAACGGAAGACGGGCGGGCAAGCAAAGCATAATTTTTAATTAACCGTTGAAAAAAATAAAGGAAATATAAAATATATGGCTGACGTAAATAAAAAAATAACGGAAGGAGAATTGCAGAGCGGCGCCGAAGGCGGAAGTCCGTTTTTTGATTCCGCCGTTTCAATTACCGGCGAATATTGTAAAAATAAAGGAATAGAGTTCGAGCTTTATATGTTTAATTCAAAAGTCCTCAAAATGGAATCGGAGGACGGCGGCATTTCTAACTACGTAAATGCCGAAACCAACGGTCTGAATATCAGGCTTTTAGATAAAAAGAAGATGAGTTTTTCTTATTGCCTCGGATTAGAGGGCGATAAAATTTTAAACGCTTTAGACGGCGCTTACTCGCTTTTAAAATATATGGAGGCGGACGAATTTGCCGAATTTGCGGAAAAAGACGACTATTATAGCGGCGGTGACGGTGTATATACTCCCGAAAAATTAGGCGTTTATTCCGAAGACGGCTTAGATATAGATATCGATAAAAAAAAGTCTTTACTGATTGAAATGGAAGAAACGGCTTATTCATACGACAAAAAAATATACAAAGTAGATAAACCGTCGTATTCCGAGACATTAATCAATAAAAGATTTTGTAATTCAAAAGGAATAGACGTTTCTTCGGTAAAAACTTTTTACGAGATATTTTTGTCAGTTGCGTCGCGTGACGGCGAAGATACAGGTTCGGGGTTCGATTTTGATTTTTCCCATGGTTTCGGCGACCTGAAGTTTAAAAAAGCCGCTATGAATGCCGCTAAAAAAGGCGTGGACCAGCTTGGAGCAAGAACCGCGGCAAGCGGAAATTATCCGGTTGTTTTCGATAACTATACTTCTTCGGAGATTCTCGGAATATTGAAGCAGTCATTTTATGCGGACAGCGTTTATAAAAAGAAATCGTTATTGGAAGGTAAAATAGGCAAAAAAATATTTTCCGACAAATTAGACATAATAGACGACGGTCTTTTATACGGCGGGGCGCTAACCGACATGTTCGACAGAGAAGGCGTAAAGATGAAAACAAAAGTTTTATGCTCTTCCGGCACTATAAATTCATATCTCTATGATATCAGGTACGGAAAAATATACGGAGTAAGGTCTTCCGGAAATTCGGCGGGGCGTTCGTTTACCCTTCCGCCGGACGTAGGCTCCACTAATTTTTTTATAAAAAACGGCGAAACTAATATTTTAGATATAATAGGCTCTATAAAAGAAGGATTTTATATAACGGAACTTATGGGTCTGCATATGGCAAAACCTTACACCGGGGAGTTTTCGTTGGGAGCCGCAGGATTTTTCGTTAAAAACGGAAAAATAGATTTTCCCGTAAAAGGAATAGCGGTAAGCGGAAATATTATGCAATTGTTTAACGGCATATCTAAAATAGCGAACGACCTGCGTTTTTTCGGTTCGGTCGGTTCGCCTTCTATATTGTTTGAAAATATTCAGGTTTCAGGAAAATAAAAAACGGGGGAACATTTACTTTGGTAATGAAAATATTAAAAAGCATTTTTGGAACGAGCAACCAGAGGGAGATTGCCAGATTAAAGCCTTTAGTAGAAAAAATTAACTCTTTAGAATCTCAATATTCAGGTATAAGCGATGACGAAATAAAGAGTATTACGCTTAAGTTAAAAGATGAATTAAAAGATCTCGCTCCTTCCGAGCAGGATAAGAAGCTCGAAGAAATTATGCCGTCAGCTTTTGCGGTCGCAAGAGAAGGAATAAAGCGCGCTCTCGGACTTAGAGCATTCGACGTCCAGCTGATAGGCGCCGCTGTTTTGCATTCCGGAAAAATAGCCGAAATGGCTACGGGCGAAGGAAAGACCCTTGTCGCTGTTATGCCCGCATATTTAAACAGTTTGACCGGAAGAGGCGTGCATATTATAACCGTGAACGATTATCTTGCCAAAAGAGATGCCGAATGGATGGGTAAGGCATATAATCTGCTTGGTCTTTCGGTCGGGGTTATTACCAACGATATGGACGACGAAGCAAGAAAAAAAGCTTACAATTGCGACGTAACATACGGCACCAATAATGAATTCGGTTTCGATTACCTCAGGGACAATATGAAATACTCTTTAGACGATTACGTTCAGAGAGAGCTTAATTACGCCATAATAGACGAAGTAGATTCCGTTCTTATAGACGAAGCGAGAACTCCTCTAATTATTTCCGGCGAATCAGAAGAAACTACCGAATTATATTATAAAGCCGATAACGCCGTACGCAAACTTATTAAGGATGAAGATTTTACCGTCGACGAGAAATTAAAAACGGCCATAATGACTGAAGAAGGCATAGAAAAAGTAGAAAATGCTTTAAAAATAAAAAATATTTACGACCCGAGGCACTTAGATTTACTGCATGCCGTAAATCAGTCCCTCAGGGCGCATGCCTGCTATTTCAACGACGTAGATTATTTAATTCAGGATAATCAGGTAGTCATAGTCGATGAATTTACCGGACGCGTTATGAACGGGAGACGTTACGGAGAAGGACTGCATCAGGCGTTAGAGGCAAAAGAGCATCTTAAAGTGGAAGGCGAAAATCAGACCCTTGCCACCGTTACTTTTCAAAATTTTTTCAGGATGTATAATAAATTAGCCGGTATGACGGGAACAGCCGATACCGAAGCCGAAGAGTTTAAAAAAATATACAACTTAGACGTCGTCGTTATTCCTACCAATAAACCTATGGCAAGAAAAGACAACGCCGATTTGGTCTATGCCACCGAAGCTGAAAAATTCAATGCCGTAGCCGACGAAATTGCCGAAAAATATAAAACGGGTCAGCCCGTTCTCGTAGGAACGGTTTCGGTAGAAAAATCGGAAAGGCTTAGCGGTATTTTAAAGAAAAAAGGAATACCGCATTCAGTCCTCAACGCAAAAAATAATGCTAAAGAAGCGCAGATTATCGCAAACGCAGGGCAGAAAAAATCCGTTACCATTTCTACGAATATGGCCGGAAGAGGAACGGATATAGTTCTAGGTGAGGGAGTTAAAGACCTTGGCGGTCTTCACGTTATAGGAACGGAAAGACATGAATCCAGGCGTATAGACAACCAGCTAAGGGGAAGGTCGGGCAGACAGGGCGACGTTGGCTCTTCAAGGTTTTACGTATCCTTGGAAGACGACCTTATGAGGATATTCGGCTCCGAAAGGCTTGCACCGTTCTTGGAAAAACTTGGTCTTAGAGACGGACAGGCAATAGAGCATGGGATGATTTCCAAGGCGATAGAAAATGCGCAGAAAAAAGTCGAAGGCCATAATTTCGATATCAGAAAAAATCTTATAGATTACGACAACGTTATGAATAAACAGAGGGAGCTTATATATTCTTACAGAAAAAGAATACTTCAGATATGTGATATATCCGAAATAAAAGAAGATATAGCTTTTGACGTCGAAGCCCTGCTTGAATCATATTTTGAAACCTATGTTCCCGAAAAAACGCATAGCGAAAATTGGGATATAGAAGGACTTCTGGAAATATTAAAAGTTAGTCTGTCTGCCGATATATTAAGTTCAAAGACTTTAATTTTAAATGCAGGACTGAATCTTAATGCCGAATATGCATCTCAGGAAGATAAAAAAAACGCAGTCATAAATATATTTAAAAAAATGCCGAGAAGCGAGTTTTTTAATTTGCTTACCGATTTAATTAAAAAAAATATAGACGAAAAGATTGAATCGTTTCCGGAAGACCAAAAATTAGATATACTGAAAGCTCTTTATCTTCAGGCGGTCGACAGTTTATGGAAAGACGCCTTGACTTCTTTAGACGCGCTCAAAGAAGGCATAGGGTTGAGGGGCTACGCCCAGGTTAATCCTCTTATAGAATATCAAAAAGAAGCATACTCTTTGTTTATAAATATGCAGTTTAGAATGAAAGAAGAAGCTCTGAATTCGATAATAACCGTTCAGTTTGAAGACGGTATTAATGCCGAAGATATTATAGAAGGGGCGGGACTGCTTTCCGACAACATAGTGCTGACGCATAACGAAATGAATCAAGGGTCGGAAGAAAAACAAAAACCGATAGTCAAACCGAAAAAAATAGGAAGAAACGAACCTTGCCCCTGCGGCAGCGGTAAAAAATATAAAAATTGCCATGGAAAAAATGAATAATTTTTTATTTGCCGGTAAAGCCTGCGGGCTTAAAAAAAATAAAGATTTAGATTTGGGGTTAATGATTTCTAAATTTCCGCTTAGGGTCAGCGCCGTTTTTACTAAAAATAAAGTTAAGGCGGCGCCCGTAGTAATATCTAAAAAAAATTCCAAAAACATTATAAAAGCGTTAATAGTAAATTCCGGAAATGCCAATGCGTGCAACGGCGAGCAAGGCATGAAAGATGCGCTTAAGGTTGTTAAATCTCTAGCAAAAGAAGCCGGTATCGATGAAGGTTCTGTTTTTACTTGTTCTACCGGCGTAATAGGCGAAAGACTTAATGTTTCCCTTATAGAACAGGCAATTCCAGACTTGGTAAATTCTGCGGATGAAAGCGGTTTCGATAATTTTATCAAAGCTATTATGACTACCGATACGTTTCCTAAAACGGCCGTTAAAAGTTTTTCTATAGACGGCAGAAAATATCAAATTAAAGGCGCGGCTAAGGGGTCGGGCATGATTATGCCGGATATGGCTACCATGCTGGCTTTTATCTTTACGGACGTTCCGATAAGAAAAGAAACGGCCGATAAAATGTTTAAAGAATGCGTCGAAGCATCTTTTAATTCTATTACGGTCGACGGAGATACCTCGACTAACGATACCGCTTCGTTTTTTTATCCTGCATCCGGCGATACCGTAATAGATTTGACCGAAGGCAAAGCTAAATCAAAACATAACTATCAAATAGTAAAAGACGCTTTATTTGAAGTCTGTTACGAACTTGCAAAAATGATAGTTGTCGACGGAGAGGGAGCAACGAAGTTCATTGAAGTCACGGTCGTCAACGCCCCTACTGAAGCAGGCGCAAAGAAAACCGCGTTAACGGTAGCAAACTCGCCGCTTTTTAAAACGATGATAACAGGGGAAGATTTAAACTGGGGCAGAATAATGGCGGCGGTCGGAAGAGCCGGAGTTCCTCTCAAAGCCGAAAGTATAGATATTTACATAAATGGAAAAATTATAGTAGAAAATTCTACGGCTTCTAAAAAATTGACGAAAGATATAGAGAAAACCATACTGTCTCCTAAAGAAATAGACGTAGAAATAGATTTAAAATCAGGAAATAAAAAGCGTTCGGTTTTGACTTGCAATCTGACCCACGGATATATAGATATAAACGCGTCTTACAGAAGTTAGCGGGTTTATCTTATGAAAATCCCCGTATTATACTACCATAAAATAGACTATCCAAAAAAAGACGCCGTATTTAAAGGTTTATACGTAACGCCGGGGCAGTTTAAAAGACAGTTGTCCATCCTTAAATTTTTAGGCTATGAAACTATAAATCCAAAAGAAATCCTGTCTTTTATAAAAGGGCATAAACTTTCCGTAAAAAAACCGATTCTTATAACTTTCGACGACGGATACGAAAATAATTATCTTAACGCTTATCCGATATTAAAATCCGCCGGTTTTACTTCAATGATATTTATAAGCAGCGGCTTTATAGGAAAAAAAAACGCGGTATCCGACGAAAGAGAAAGAGTCAAGGAAAATTTTTTAAATAAAAATGAAATAAAAGAAATGTTTAAGAACGGATTTTTTATTGGTTCGCACGGTATAAACCATTATTATTTGGACAGGCTCGAAGAAGGAGTTATGATAGGCGAACTTATCGCTTCCAAAGCTTATCTTGAAAATATTACAGGTTCTGCGGTGGAATTTTTCTCTTATCCTTTCGGCGCTTATAACGCGAACGTCATGAGAGCCGTTAAAAATGCCGGTTATACGGCCGCCTTTACCACCGTTAACGGCAAAATAGAAGTTGGGGACAACTCCTTTGAACTTAAACGCATCTCGGTTAACGGATACAATAGTATCTTTAATTTTATATTTAAAATATTGTTATAGTGCGATAAAGGTGTCAGATTTTATTTTCCGCATAAAGAAAAAATTAATTTATACAAAAATATACTACGGAAAATTAATCTGACACCTTTATCAATTCCGTCCCCGTCACAAAATGGAAATTTCTTCTTGCAAAAAAAGCCTAAAAATGATAAAAGAATATGTTGATTTAAAATTAATTTAACTTTAACCAAAATCGTATCCGGTTATTAATTTGTGCTTGAGGCTTTTTACGTAACCGGAGAGAAAAAAGCGCAAAAGGAGACTAAAAATGCCATTTGATTTATCTATTAAGCAGTTGTTGGAAGCCGGCGTCCATTTCGGACACCAGACGAAAAGATGGAATCCAAAGATGAAGCCTTATATTTACGGGGCAAGAAACGGAGTTCATATAGTTGACCTCCAAAAAGCACTGCCGTATATCTCTGCGGCCTACGAAAAACTTTTCGATATCGCAAAAGAAGGCGGAACTATTCTTATAGTAGGGACTAAAAAACAGGCAAATCCTATCGTCGTGGAAGAAGCCAAAAGATGCGGTATGCCGTATGTTAACGAAAGATGGCTCGGCGGTATGCTAACCAACTTTTCCACTATAAAACTTTCCATACAAAGATTGAAAGAACTCGAATCCCTTAAAGAATCGGAAGAATTTTCCAGGTTTACAAAAAAAGAAATGGCCAGGATGGAAAAAGAAATAGTAAAGCTCCAGAAAGTTCTTAACGGCCTCAGGGATATGCATAAAATACCGGATGCCGTTTTTATAGTCGATTTACACCATGAAATAATAGCGGCAAAAGAAGCAAAAAGGCTTGAAATACCGGTCATAGGAATTGCCGATACCAATGCAGATCCTGAATTAGTAGATTGGATGATACCCGGAAACGACGATGCTATCAGAGCGATAAAGCTTATTCTTAATTCTATGTCGGAAGCTATTATCGAAGGCAGAAAAGTTTATGAAGAAAGAACCGGAAAAGGGAAGGGTCAGCCTCTGCCTGAAGGAGTTATAACCGAAGAAACTTTCGCCGCAGCCGTTTCGCAGAAAGCGGAAAATACCGAACAGATAGCGGAAGAAGATATTTCTATATAAAATTAAATAAAGCCGTAACATTAAGCCTAATAATTAAGTAATAAGTCAAAATTATATTATTTACTATATATCAGGGAGGGAAAATTAATTGGATAATACACAGAATATAAGCGCCGAACTTGTTAAAAATCTGCGGCAGATGACCGGAGCAGGTTTCGTAGATTGTAAAAACGTACTTGTAGAAACCGGAGGAGACCTTGAAAAAGCCGTAGAAGTGCTAAGAAAGAAAGGTCTTGCGAAAGCCCAGAAAAAAGCCGGCAGAGAAGCTAAAGAAGGTTTAATATATTCTTATATACATGCGGGCGGAAGAATAGGCGTTCTTTTGGAAATAAACTGCGAAACCGATTTTGTGGCAAGAACGAACGAATTTCAGGAACTTACCAAAAATATCGCCATGCATATCGCGGCTTCAAACCCTCTTTATATAAAAAGAGACGCGGTTCAACCCGAAGTTATAGCTAAGGAAAAAGAGATATATAGAGAACAGCTTGCCAATATGGATAAACCTCAGGCGGTAAAAGAAAAAATAATAGAAGGCAAACTTGAAAAATACTATCAGGAAGTTTGTCTTTTAGAGCAGGCTTTTATAAAAGATCCGTCTAAAAATATAGCCTCTATTATAGACAACGAAATAGCTAAATTAGGAGAAAATATCATTTTAAAAAGATTTGTTCGTTATCAGCTTGGTGAATAATGGGTCTTAATTACAAAAGGATACTTTTAAAAGTCAGCGGCGAAGCGCTTGCCGGCGAAAGCAAGTGCGGGATAGATCCCGAGATAATCAATTTCGTATCTCTGGAAATAAAATCCGTCGTTTCGGAAGGCGCAGAAATTGCCGTAGTTATAGGCGGCGGCAATATTTTCAGGGGATTTGGAAGTTCCTCCAAAGATTTAGGAATAGAACGGACGCAAGGCGATTATATGGGCATGCTTGCCACCGTCATAAACGCCTTAGCCCTTCAGGCGAGCCTTGAAGATAACGGCGTAATTTCAAGGGTTCAGACGGCTATCGCTATGCAGCAGGTTGCCGAACCTTATATACGCCGAAGGGCATTGCGCCATTTAGAAAAAAAAAGAGTGGTGATTTTTGCGGCTGGAACAGGCAATCCTTACTTTACTACAGATACGGCGGCATCGTTGAGGGCAATGGAAATTCATGCCGACGTTATATTAAAAGCTACAAAAATAGACGGCGTATATACGGAAGATCCTTTAATTAACAAAGATGCCCTTAAATTCGAGAGGCTTTCATATATAGACGTCCTGAATAAAAATTTAAAAGTTATGGATTCTACTTCTATATCTTTATGCATGGACAATGCTCTGCCTATAGTCGTTTTTAATTTGCTCGGCAAAGGAAATCTTTTAAAAGTGGTCAAAGGAGAATCCATAGGAACGATAATATCAAAGGCAAATATTTAATTTAGGAGCTTATGTTATGGACGAAAGTGCATTTGTCAATGAAACAAAAGCAAAGATGAGCCATGCTATAGAGGCTTACAAAGCGGAACTTGCAAAAATCAGGACGGGCAGAGCTTCTACGGGATTAATAGAAGCGGTCAACGTCGAATATTACGGTTCGGTTTCCCCTATAATAAGGCTTGCTTCGATATCTATTCCGGACAGCAGAACTATTACTATAAATCCATGGGACGCAGGTTCTCTTCCGGCTATCGAAAAAGCTATACAAAAATACGACCCTTCTTTAAATCCTTCAAACGACGGGAAAAGCATAAGCATAATAATACCGGCTTTAACTCAAGAAAGGCGCAAAGAAATAACAAAACAGGTCGGCAAGTTATCAGAATCTATAAAACAAGAAATCAGAAATTTCAGGAGACTTGCAAACGAAAAGATAAAATCTTCCGAAAAATCTAAGGAAATATCCGAAGACCAGTCTTTTAAAATTCAAAAAAAAGTGCAGGATTTGACGGATAATTTTATTAAAGAAATAGACGAAATTACAAAGCGTAAAGAAAAAGAAATATCAGAGGTATGATCTTTAAAAATCTTCCAGGGCATATCGCTATTATTATGGACGGAAACGGCAGATGGGCGCAGAAAAGAAATTTAGACAGAATATACGGGCATCTTGAAGGAATAAAGTCTTTAAAATCCGTCGTAAAAGGCGTTATAGATTATAAAATTAAATATCTTACAGTTTACGCTTTTTCGTCGGAAAACTGGCAGAGACCGGAAGAAGAAGTAGATTATTTAATGGAACTTCTTGAGCAATATATAGAAATAGAACTTCCTTATCTTATAAAAAATAAAATCAGGCTTAATTTTATCGGAAATTTAGAAAAACTGCCGGAAAAATCAAAAATTGCGGTGTCGAGAGCCATAGACAAAACAAAAAACGGTTCCGAATTGATTTTAACGCTTGCGATAAGTTACGGCTCCAAGGAAGAAATATTAAATGCCGTTAGAAAAATATCGGAAGACGTTAAAAAAAAATCAATAGAGTTAACCGATATAGACGGCAAACTTTTTTCTAATTATCTATATACGGCCGGAATTCCCGACCCCGACCTTATAATCAGGACGAGCGGAGAAGAAAGGCTGTCCAATTTTATGCTTTATCAGGCTGCATATGCGGAACTTTATTTCACTAAAACTTTGTGGCCGGATTTTAGAAAGAAAAATTTAATAGCTGCATTAAAAAATTACGAAAAAAGGTCAAGGCGATTTGGAAAAACCTAATTTCGACCCTAAAAGATTTATATTCGGCATTATATTCGGCGTAGTTATAATTTTATCTATATTTCTGCTGAATATATATGAATTTTTCATAGTTTCTGCCGTTATGACGGCGCTTTCCGTTTACGAAATATATTCTATTTTCGATTTGTCGGAATATAAATATTTTATACTCCCCGAATTGCTTGCTATTTTAACTTCATTCTCTTTTGCCTTTTTGAAAGACGGCGCTTTTATATTTATTTTGTTTTTTTCCGTTTTTTTAATTTTTTTAAAAAACGTACTTTCTTTTAAAAACGATTTTGGAAAAACCTTATTCATAGATCTGTTTTCAGTAATTTATACCGGCTTTCTTATATCTTTCCTCGTTAAAATTTTTGCAATTTCCGGAGGCAGAATGCTTATTCTGCTTTTATTTATACTTGTATGGGCATCCGATATTTTTGCTTATTACGGCGGCAGACATTTCGGCAGGCATAAGCTTATCGTTTCTTTAAGTCCTAAAAAAACGACAGAGGGAGCCGTCATAGGTTTTTTAGCCGCCGTCCTCACGGCTCTTTTATTTAGGATATTTATAAGCGAATATAAGGAATTTACCTTTCTTTCATTTATATTTTTGTCTTCCGTTACTATTATAGCCGGAATGTTTGGTGATTTAACGGAATCTTTAATTAAAAGGATGGGCGGAAAAAAGGATTCTGGATATTTAATTCCGGGCCACGGCGGTATTTTAGACAGAATAGACAGCCTGATACTTGCCGCCCCGTTTTTTTATTACATTTCGATTTTTTGCTCAAAATAAAAAATAATCGACATGCATTAAATAAATATACATTATATATATTATGCGAAATATATTTCTTGCCGGTTCTACCGGTTCTATAGGCAGAAATGCCGTAAACGTAGCCGTCTCATATCCGGATTTACTTGCCGTAAAAGGCGTTGCGGCGGGGCATTTTACGCAGGAGTTAAAAGAACAAGTTATAAAGCTTAAACCTTTATACTGCGTTCTTTCTTCAAAAACGGAGTGCGATAAGGCTAAAGAAGGCTTAAAAAACGTCAAAGGCGTTAAGGCTAAATTTATTTTCGGCGAAGAAGGACTGCATGAAGCGGTTTCCGACGGAGTATTCGACGTTGTATTAAACGCTATAAGCGGTTCCGCGGGGCTTTTGCTTTCTTACCGGAGTCTTGCGGCAGGCAAAGACCTTGCGCTTGCGAATAAAGAATCCATGGTTATGGCAGGCGATATTCTGAATAAAACGGCAAAAAACCATAAAGCTAAGATAATTCCGGTAGATTCCGAGCATTCGGCTCTTTTTCAATGTCTTAAAAGCGGAGTTAAGAGGGACGTTAAAAAATTAATCCTTACGGCATCGGGAGGTCCCTTTTACGGCAAGGACAAAAATTATTTCAAGAATATAACCGTCGATATGGCATTGAATCATCCTAAATGGAAGATGGGAAAGAAGATAACCGTAGATTCTTCCACGCTTGCCAATAAAGGGCTTGAAATAATAGAAGCTTCGTTTTTATTCGGTTTTAAAGAAGACAAAATCGACGTCGTTATACATCCGCAGGCGGTAGTTCATTCGATGGTCGAATTTATGGACGGTACGTTAATAGCCCAGATGGGAGATGCCGATATGAAAGGTCCGATAGGTTATGCGCTGTCTTATCCGCGCCGCTTCCATAATCTCATGAAACCGATAGATTTGACCGAAATTGCAAGACTGGATTTTTTTGCGCCTGACGACGAGAAATTCCCGTTTTTAAATATCGCAAGGCGTTCTTTACGGGAAGGCAAGAGCATGCCGGCGGTTTTTTGCGAAGCCAACGAGATTTTTGTTCATTCTTTTTTAAACCGAAAAATATCTTTTAATAAAATCGCCCGGAACGTTTTGTCGGTAATGCAAAAGCATAAACCGTTCGAATTAAAAACAATAGAAGACGTCATAGAAGCGAAAAAGCAGGCAGAATCTCTTTCAAAAAAGCTAATTTCTGATACTTAGTGTGACTTGGACAGACAGGAAAACATGCAAAAAAATCCCGACTTTTCTGCAAAATTGTTGTATAATATACAATTAAACAATCAAACAAAAAATAAATCTAAAACCTTAATCCTGCAATAAAACAACAAAAAACTTATTGATTGTGTTATAATGAGTAGAAAAATGTGAGAAAAAGGTGTCGGATTTTATTTTACGCATAAGAATAGAAATAACTAAAAGATAGAAAAATTTTGCGTAAAATTAATCTGACACCTTTTTCTAATGCAGGATTAAGGTAAAAATTAAATATGAACGGACTGGAGGATTTATGATAATAGAATCTTATCTCGGTAAATATCCTAAGATAGACGAAACGGCGTATATGTCGCAAAACGTCGTAATCGTAGGGGACGTCGAAATAGGAAAGGGTTGCAGCGTCTGGTACGGTTCGGTTATCAGGGGCGACGTGCACTACATTAAAATAGGCGAAAATACAAACGTTCAGGACAACAGCGTTCTTCACGTACAGCACGATACCGGTCCTTTGATAATTGGCAGGGGCGTTACCATAGGGCATAACGTCAATCTTCACGGGTGCGAGATAGGCGATAACTGTCTTATAGGAATAGGCGCCATAGTTTTAACCGGAGCTAAAATCGGCAAAAACTGCATAATTGCCGCAGGGGCTTTAATTAAAGAAAATGCGGTTATACCCGAAGGTTCTTTGGTAGCCGGACTGCCCGGCGTAATCAAAAAAAATCTGAGCGAAAAAGAGATAGACTCAATAAGGGAATCTGCGAATAATTACGTTAAATACGTTAAAAATTACAGGGGAGAATAGATTGGTTTCAAACTCGGCCTCAGATACTAAATTCAAAGCATCTATAGATATCGGGACAAATACTATAAGGTGCCTTATAACCGGTCAAGAAAATAATTTTTTAAGTCCCGATTACGTGGATATGAAAATTATCAGGCTGGGCGAAAATTTCAAAAAAGAAGGAGTAATAACCCAAAATTCAATAAACAGGCTCAAAAAAGCTTTGAAAGTTTATATAGAAGAAATTAGAAATTTCGGCATAAAGCCGGAGAATGTAGTTATAACCGGCACAAGCGTGTTGAGGGACGCTCCTAACGCTGAAGAAGTAAAAAATATAATTTTTAGGGAATTCGGTTTCAATCTTGAAATTATAAGCGGAGAAAAAGAGGCTTTAATAACTTTAAAAGGAATTTCTAAATGTTTTAACGGTATTAACGAATTTTATTCAATAGACATAGGAGGCGGTTCTACGGAATACGTCTGCGTTAAAAACGGAGCGCCTTTATGGAAATACAGCCTGAATATGGGCGTAGTACATCTTACGGAAGAAGTTGTTAAAACCGACCCGGTGTCCGAAGAAAATTTAAAGGAATTGGAAAGCCGCATAGAACAAAAATTAAACCCGCTAAAAGCCGAAATAATTGAAAGCGGTTTTGTTTTCAAGCCTATGACTCTTTTCGGGACTGCCGGAACAGCGACTACTCTTGCGATGGTAGATTTAAATATGAAGAGCTACCAAAGGCTTAAAGTACACGGATATTTCGTGAGCAGGGAAAAAACCGCCGGAATTTACAGAAAATTTGCTTCCGCAAAAATATCCGACAGGTTGAAAATTGACGGCGTAGAAACAGGAAGGGAAGACCTTGTTCTCGCCGGAGCGGCTATAATGTTAAAGAGCATAGATTTTTTTGAGGTTTCCGGTTTTACCGTTTCGGAATGCGGACTGTTGGAAGGACTTATAAGTTAAACAATAAAGAGGGAAATTTAAAATGAAAGAGATTATTACGGAATCGCTGAGTTTCGACGATGTTTTGATAGTACCCGATTATTCGGAAATACTTCCGAAGGACGTAGATTTAAAGACTAAATTTTCAAGAAATATAGACCTTAATATTCCTTTGGTGAGCGCCGCCATGGATACCGTCACCGAAGCAGAAACGGCAATTTCGCTTGCGCGTGAAGGCGGTATCGGCGTAATACATAAAAATCTGACCGTTCAGCAGCAGAAAGCCGAAGTCGAAAGGGTTAAGAAATCCGAAAGCGGTATGATAACTAACCCCGTGAAAGTTAATCCCGACGATAAAATATCTTATGCTTTGGATATTATGAAAAAATTTATGATTTCTGGCGTGCCGGTAGTAAAAGGCGATAAATTAGTAGGAATACTTACGAACAGGGATTTGCGGTTTTCGGTCAACCTTGACGAAAAAGTCGCAGACGTAATGACGAAAGAGCATCTCGTTACGGTGCCGGTCGGAACTACGCTTGAAGAAGCCAAAAAAACGCTGCACGAAAAAAAAATAGAAAAACTTTTGGTCATTGATGACGATTATAATTTAAAAGGACTTATAACTATAAAAGACATAGAAAAAATTAAAAAATATCCTAATTCTTGCAAAGATTCTCTGGGAAGGTTAAGGGTAGCGGCCGCCGTAGGCATTGCCAAGGATACGGAAGAAAGAGTAGAGGCGCTCGCCGAAGCCGAAGCAGATGCGGTAGTAATCGATACTGCGCACGGATATTCAAAAGGCGTCATAGATATGGTAAAATATCTGAAAAAACGTTATAAAATGGATATAATAGCCGGCAATATAGCCACTAAAGAAGCCGCAAAAGCTTTAGCGGATGCCGGAGTGGACGCAGTAAAAGTCGGCATAGGACCGGGCTCCATATGCACTACCAGAGTCGTTGCGGGCGTCGGCGTTCCCCAGCTATCCGCCATAATCGAATGTTCGGAAATTTACGATAAAAACGGCATTCCCGTCATTGCGGACGGAGGAATAAAATTTTCCGGCGATATTTCTAAAGCTATAGCCGGCGGGGCAAACAGCGTTATGATTGGCAACCTCTTTGCCGGTACCGAAGAAAGCCCCGGCGAAACCATAATTTATCAGGGGCGAAGCTATAAAGTATACAGAGGCATGGGTTCGCTCGGCGCAATGGTAAGCGGTTCCAAAGACAGATATTTTCAAACGCATATAAAGGACGAATCTAAATTCGTTCCCGAAGGCATAGAAGGAAGAGTTCCTTATAAAGGCAGCCTTTCCGATTCAGTAAATCAGCTTACGGGAGGCTTAAGGGCGGGAATGGGATATTGCGGAGCCCGTTCTATACAGGAACTTAGAACAAAGACCAGATTTATTAAGATAACTTCTTCGGGACTAAAAGAGAGCCATGTTCACGACGTCATTATAACAAGGGAGGCGCCTAATTACAGGTTAGATTAATCGATGGGAATAAATTCTAAAATACTTATTATAGATTTCGGTTCGCAATATACCCAGCTTATTGCAAGGAAAATCAGGGAAAGCAAGGTTTATTGCGAGATATATCCCTATAATTCTCCGTTAAGCAAAATTAAACAATACAATGCAAATGCAATTATACTTTCCGGTGGGCCGTCTTCGGTTTACGATAAAAATGCTCCCGTAATTTCTAAGGATTTATTTAAATTAAACGTTCCTTTCTTAGGCATATGTTACGGCATGCAGATTATGGCGCATCTACTAGGCGGAGAGGTCAAACCGGCTAAAAACAGGGAATACGGCCATTCTAAACTTGAAATACTTCGTAAGAGCAGCCTTTTAAAAGGGTGCGGCAAATCCAGTTTGGTATGGATGAGCCACGGCGACGTCATAGTGAAAATTCCGACAGGTTTTAAAATAACGGCGCAGACGGAAACCTGCGATACCGCGGCATTTGAATATCCGGAAAAAAAATTTTACGGACTGCAGTTTCATCCCGAAGTGGTCCACACCGAATGCGGGACTGATATATTAAATAATTTTTTGTTTAAAATATCAGGCGTTAAAGGCGACTGGGAACTGGAAGATTTTATATCCGACAAAGTAGGAGAAATCAGGAAAAAAACCGGCGGGGCAAAAGCTATATGTGCTCTTTCGGGAGGAGTCGATTCTACGGTAGCGGCGGTTATTACCAACAGGGCTATAGGCGGCAACCTTAAATGCATATTTGTCGACAACGGACTTTTAAGAGAATCGGAAGCGAAATCTGTTATGAAGTATTATAAGGAAAATCTTAGCCTTAACGTAAAATCAGTCAACGCTTCTGCTTTATTCTTAAAGGAACTTAAAGGGGTGACCGATCCTGAAAGAAAACGTAAAATTATCGGCAGGCTTTTTATAAAAATATTCGAAAAAGAAGCTAAAAAGATTAAAGGCGTGAATTTTTTGGTGCAGGGAACGCTTTATCCGGACGTAATAGAATCCGTTAAAGTTTTCGGCGCCTCAAGCGTAATAAAAAGCCATCACAACGTCGGAGGTCTTCCAAAAAAATTAAATCTAAAATTAATAGAACCCTTAAGGGAATTATTTAAAGACGAGGTCCGCGTTATAGGAAAAAAATTAGGAATTCCGGAAGAAATAATAAACAGGCAGCCGTTTCCCGGTCCAGGATTAGCAATAAGAATAATAGGGGCGGTGGATAAAAAAAATCTCGATATTTTAAGGAAAGCCGATGCTATAGTTACTCAGGAAATAAAAGCGGCGGGATTATACGATAAAATATGGCAGTCTTTTCCGGTGCTAGTGCCGGTAAAAACTGTAGGCGTAATGGGCGATAAAAGGAGTTATGAATCGGTAGTGGCTCTTCGCGCCGTGACTTCCGTGGACGGAATGACCGCCGATTTTGCAAAATTAGATTACGATATATTAAGAACATGTTCTTCAAGGATAATTTCGGAAATTAAAGGGGTTAACAGGGTGGTTTACGATATTACTTCAAAACCGCCTTCGACTATAGAATGGGAATAAAAAACGGAGTAAATTTATAATGAGCGATTTTGTTCATTTGCATCTTCATTCGCATTACAGTCTTTTAGACGGCGCAATTAAAATAGACGATATAGTAAATAAAGCTATAGAATTTAATATGCCTGCCGTTGCGGTAACCGACCACGGAAATATGTTCGGAGCGATAGAATTTTACGAAAAAGCGGTTAAAAAAGGAGTCAAACCTATAATCGGATGCGAAATGTATATTTCAAAATCCGATATGAAACTGAAAAACTCAAACGAAAAATTTTATAATCACCTTATTCTTCTTGCAAAAAACGATACAGGTTATCAAAATCTTTCGAAATTAGTTTCTATGTCTTACATAGACGGATTTTATTACAAACCGAGAATAGACAAAAATACCTTAAAAGACCATAGCGAAGGATTAGTAGCCATGTCCGCCTGCATTAAAGGCGAAATACCTTACGAAATAGTAAAAGGACGATTCGATTCTGCGGAAGAAAGCCTTAAGTTTTATTTAGATATTTTTAAAGACGATTTTTATTTGGAAATGCAGGTTCAAGGTATGGAAGAACAGCTTACCGCCAACGACGGACTAATAGAGCTTTCCAAAAAATATGGAGTACCTTTAACGGCCACCAACGACTGCCATTATCTTCTCAAAGAGGACTATGAAGCTCACGACGTACTTCTTTGCATACAGACCGGAAAGACCGTCGAGGACAAAGACAGATTAAAATTTTCGACTAAAGACCTATATTTTAGGTCGCAGGACGAGATGAAAGAAATTTTTGGCCGTTACCCTTCCGAAGCTATATCTAATACGCTTTTGGTTGCCGATAAATGCAATTTTTCTTTTAAATTAAAAGGCGGACACTATTTTCCCCAATTCAAACCCGGAAACGAAGCCGAAAAACTAAAAAACGCAAAATCATCCTTAGGCGCAACCGTCGAAGCGAATGAACGTCAGCCTGTTAATATAACAGAAACAGCTATTGGAGACGATTTCGATGCCGCCGATTATTTCGAGAAAAAAACAAGGGAAGGTTTCGAGGGAATTTTTATAAAAAACCCTTCTAAAGCCGCTGCAGAATCCTATTTAAAAAGAAAGGAAGAATACGAATCAAGATTAGACATGGAAATAGAAGTTATTAAAAAATCTAATTTTGCGGGATATTTTTTGATAGTTTCCGATTTTATAAAATATGCGAAAGAACATGATATACCCGTCGGTCCGGGCAGAGGTTCCGCCGCCGGAAGCTTAGCCGCCTACTGTCTTAAAATTACGGAAATAGACCCCATAAAATACGATTTGATGTTTGAAAGATTTCTTAATCCCGAAAGAATAAGCATGCCCGATATAGACTCCGATTTCTGCATAAACGGAAGAGACGAAGTTATTAAATATGTTGCGCATAAATACGGCGAAGAAAAGGTGTCGCAGATAATAACTTTCGGTACCATGCTTGCAAAAGCCGTTATCAGGGATACCGGCAGGGCTTTGAATATGCCGTATGCAGAAGTCGATAAGATCGCAAAATTAGTTCCGAATACTCTTGGCATTACTTTAGAAAATGCAATAAAAGAAGAGCCTAAGCTCCGCAATTTAATTGAAACGAACCCTAAGGTAAAGAAATTAATAGAAATAGCAAAAAGATTGGAAGGTCTTGCCAGGCATGCAAGCACGCATGCCGCCGGCGTAGTAATATCTAACGAACCTATAAACAGTTATATGCCTTTATATAAAGGCACAAAAGAAACGGACGTTATTACTACTCAGTATACCGGAACAGATTTAGAAAAACTTGGATTTATAAAGTTCGACTTTCTGGGATTAAAAACGCTTACGGTAATGAATGAGGCTATAAAGCTTATTAACGAAACTAAATTCCTTCAAAGACTGCAAAGGGAACATGAAGAAGAAGGGGAAAGCGGCGGCTTTAACGAAGATAAGGATTTTAATATATACGATATAGATTTAAACGATAAGGCTACGTTTAAACTGCTGGCGGCTGGAGACACCACCGGCGTGTTTCAGTTAGAAAGTTCGGGTATGAAAGAATTGATAAAAAAGCTGATACCAAATTCATTTGAAGATTTAATTCCTCTCGTAGCTTTGTATAGACCTGGACCGCTAGGAAGCGGCATGGTGGACGATTTTATCAAGGCTAAGCACGGTAAAGCCAAAATACATTATATTCATCCGTCGCTTAAGGATATTCTCCATGAAACTTACGGCGTAATGCTATATCAAGAGCAGATAATGAGGGTGGCTACTAATCTTGCCGGATTTTCTATGGGCGAAGCCGACGTTTTAAGAAAGGGCGTAGGAAAGAAGCAGACTGAACTTATCAATCAGATGAAAGATAAGTTCATAAGCGGATGCAAAGCAAACGGCATAGAAGAGTCGAAATCCGAAAAGATTTTTTCCCTTATAGTAAAATTCGGAGAATACGGCTTCAATAAATCACATTCCACCGCCTATGCATATATTGCATATATGACTGCATATTTAAAAGCTAATTATAAAGAGCATTTTACCGCCGCTCTTTTATCCAGCGAAATGACAAATGCGGATAAATTGACTAAGATAATAAACGAAGCAAAATCGGGAATGAACGCATGCGAAATATTACCGCCGTCGGTTAACGAATCGTCCGAAAGGTTTGCTATAGTCGAAAAAAGAATTTGCGCGGATAATTGTGAAGATAAAAACAAAGAATTTGCCGGCGGTACGGTTAAGTTAGCTATAAGGACAGGCTTGGGAGCCGTAAAAAACGTCGGCAAAGCCGCCATAGATTCTATTTTGCAGGCTCGCTCAGACAAGCCTTTTAGAGACTTGTTAGATTTTTGTTCAAGGGTAGATACCAGGAAAGTCAATAAGAGGACGATAGAAAACTTGATTAAAAGCGGGGCTTTAGATATAGGCGGAGAATCGAGGAAATGGATGCTAGATAATCTTGAAGCGGTAATGGAAGAATCTATCCGCAAAAGAGAAAAAGAAGATTCCGGACAGGCCGATTTATTCGGTTCATCATCGGAAGGTATAGATTTTGATGCAGGAAAAAACGATTCCTATTTAACGGCTGCAGGAGAAAAAGACGATATAAAATCCATCCTTGCTTTTGAAAAAGAGTCGCTCGGTTTCTATCTGTCGGGGCATCCTTTAGACGGTTATGAAGAAAAATTAAAACTTCTTAAAATAAAACCCGTAACCGATATAGTAAGGGAATATATAGAAGCAAAAGGAAAAATTCCTCAGGATGCTTCATATAAAGTCGTGGGAGTAATAAATCAGCTTAAAATCCGCAAGACTAAAAGCAACGATAAAATGGCTTCTTTTATATTAAACGACAATAATTCGAATATAGAAACCGTGTTTTTTCCAAAAAGTTTTTTAAAATACGAAGATGTGTTATCTACTAATCAGCCGGTAATTATTACGGGGAGAATAGATTTTTCGGGCCTAGACATTTCCGCCTTAAGCGGCAAAGGAATACAGGCGGCGGATGACGAAAATTTATCGGACATCGAAGCCTCGGAAAACGGCATATACAAACTGGAAGATAACGCATTAACGGAAAACGCAGGGCAAAACGCTGCTTTAATTAACGGAGACGCAGATCTGGGCATTAAAATTGTCGGCGAAAGCATAGAACTGCTTGATGCGGTAAAAGTTAAACTGCCGGTAAAACCTGCTGGAGAAGCCTGTATTATAGAGATAAAAGACAATGTTGTTATGCTTGACGGCGCCGAATTTAAAAAAATGCTTTTTGAAATTAAAAAAAGTTTTTCAGAAGCAAAAGGAAGCGATAAGGTAATATTCAAAATTTCGGGATACAGCATTACCCTTGGAGAAAATATTGCCGTGGACAAATCTTTATTGAAATCCAATCCGTTATTTAATTACTTGAATATTATTTGATAGATGGTATAATAAAAAAAACAAAAATATAAAAGAGTTACATTTAACAAACAAATAAAATAATAATAATAAGTAAAAAAATATAAAATATTATCATGGCATTACAGTATTTGGATTTTGAAAAACCCATCATAGAACTGGAACAGAAGATAGAAGAACTTAAGACTTTTAATCTTGGAGGATTTGCCGACGTCGAAGACGAGATTAAAAACCTTGAAACAAAAAAAGAAAAACTTATAAAAGATATTTTTAAAAATATAAACAACTGGCAGATTACCCAGTTGTCAAGGCATCCGCTGAGACCATACGCTATGGATTATATAGAAACGGCGGCGGAAAATTTTATAGAACTTCACGGCGACAGGCGGTTTATGGACGACAAAGCGGTAATAGGCGGATTCTGTTTCATGAACGATGAGCGGGTGCTTATAGTCGGACACCAGAAAGGGCGGAACACTAGAGATAAAATGTGCAGAAATTTCGGCATGCCGCATCCTGAAGGCTACAGAAAAGCGCAAAGACTTTTTAAGCTTGCCGACAGGTATAAAATTCCTATCGTCACGCTGATAGATACTCCTGGGGCATATCCCGGTTTAGGTGCGGAAGAAAGAGGACAGTCCGAGGCTATAGCGGAAACGATATACGAATTATTAAACGTTAACGTTCCGGTGATATCGGTAATTATAGGAGAAGGCGGAAGCGGAGGCGCTCTTGCTTTTGGAACAGGCAACAGCGTATTAATGATGGAATATTCCGTTTATTCGGTTATATCGCCTGAAGGATGCGCTTCTATTTTATACAAAGATACTTCTAAAACGGAAGAAGCGGCGAATTCTCTGAAATTAACCGCAAAAGACCTGCTTAACGACTCCAAGGCCATAGACGGCATTATAGCGGAACCTCTCGGCGGCGCGCACAGGGACCCTAAACTTGCCGCCGAAAATTTAAAGAAAGCAGTCTTGGAAAATATAAACGAATTGAAAAAATACAAAGGGGAAGATTTAAGAAACCAAAGAATTGAAAAGTTTTCCAAATTTTAAATTCATTAATATTCAATAATAACGTTTTATTCCTTTATGGTAGAATATCCGGATATTGCTTATTTTCTTTCAAAAGACCTTATTTCTAAAAATTCCAGAGAAGAGATATACGAAAAAATTTCGATAACGGCCTCTAAATTTATAAAGAGCGATATCGTCACTATTTTTATGCTCAACGAGGATACCGAAAAAATAAACTGCGTAAATTACTACAAGGACGGAAAATTTATAAAGAAAGATTTAGAAATATTGCTCGGCGAAGGTTTAATAGGTTCGGTTATAGAAAACGGCGAATCTTTGGTAAGTTCTAATTTAAAAACGGATTTATCGGATATATACTATGAACTTGAAAAACAGTTTACGGGAATGTCGTCTATGCTTAGCGTTCCTATTTATGCAGGATCGTTAGTTTTAGGCGCTTTAAATATATACGGCAAAGAAACATATCAATTTTCGGAAGAAGAAGTAAAAATAGCCAAGTTTATCGCAATGCTGGGCGGTATTTTCATATACAGCTTGACGCTTTACGAAAACGCAAATCTTTTATACTTAAGGCAAAAAGATGAAAGCCGCAAAATATCCGATTTATTGGAAATTTCAAAATTAGTCTCTTCGTCTTTAGACCTTACCAGTATTATCGATTACTCTATAAAAAGGCTTATGAATTATACCAAAACGGATTCTGCCCTCGTATATCTTAAAGACAATAATAAAGATGCAAATAAATTCTGTTATGAATTTTTTAACTGCAATATGACGGGATGCTCTATCTACGGCGGCAGTATAAACTGTTATAATCTTACGGATTTCAGCTGTCCTTTCGTAAAATGCCCTCCGGAAAATAAAATACTTCAAAAATGCAACGCTTGCGATTTCTTCAAAAATATTTCATTAAAATTATTTAACGCTTACAATATGGATGCTTCGTTTTCCGGCCACGATACGTTGAAATTAAACGATTGTAAATGTTTAAAAACCGTAAGTTCCGATTATCCGACTATAAATTATTATGAAGACGATTCCGTTTCAGGAAGCGAAAACAATTCGCCGTGCGATTGTTTTTTGAAAGATATTTCTAAAAAAACTTTTATAGCTATTCCCGTTAAGACCGACAAAGATTTTCTCGGTCTTATTTTTCTTTTAGGAAAAATAAAAACGGAATATTCAATGGAAACTATCGATTTTATAGCAAATATTTCAAGCATAATTTCAGTCGCGGTTTATAACGCGCAAACGCTTAACTATATCGAAGAAGAACATTTTGAAACTATAAGCTCTATATCCGAAGCTATAGAAGCAAGAGATACATATACGAGAACTCACGGCGACCGGCTTATAGATTACGGCGTTATGGTTGCTAAGGAACTTGGGCTAAGCCATAACGAAATTAAAAATATAAGATATGCGGCGGCAATGCACGACGTAGGAAAGATAGGCATAAAAGATTCAATATTAAACAAGCAGGGCAAACTTACGGACGAAGAATACGAAGAGATTAAAAAACATCCGGAAATAGGCTATAATATGCTAAAAAAAATAAAGTTTTTAAGCCATATAGCAAACGACGTTCTTCACCATCAGGAAAGATACGACGGAA
>JAKAKF010000138.1 GCA_021813595.1 bacterium | reverse complement strand
TAAATGCGATAGATTTTACCGCCGAACCATTAGATTTTCTTTTTACCGTAAAACTTTCGGATTTACCGTTCTCTGAAAGTTCCGAATATAATTCTTCAAGTTCGACGTTCGTTAATATGTCCGGCGTCAAGCCGTATCCTAAATAATCCAGTTTTTTTGCTTCGTAAGGCTTCCATCCGGTAGCCGCTACGATAGAACCGACAGTTTCATTTACAACTTCAGCCGCATTATCTTTGTCGGAAGGCTCTATCTCGACGTTAAACTTTCCGGGAGCTCCCGATACTGACTTTATTTTTGAATTTTTATAAATTTTAATTTTTTTAGAACTTTCCACCTCTTTTATAAGTTCGTCCAAACCTTCTTTTATCCAGATATTCTTTTCGAAAGGCGGTTTTGTTTCCCATTTTTTATATTTTGAATACGGGAAGCCGCCGAGATTAGATTTTTTTTCGACCAGAACGACTTCGTAACCTGCTTTCGCCGAATTTATCGCGGCATTGAGCCCTGTTATTCCGCCTCCAACTACAAGAACGGTTTTGTTTAAATCCTGAATAAGCGGTTCTGGAAACGCAGCTTTTTTAGCCTTAGAAGCGCCCATATTTATATAATCTTCCGCAAGAAGCTGGGTATTGTTGTCGTTCGGAGGGCTTATCCAAATTACATGCTCCCTAAGATTGACTCTTTCAGTGTGTATAGTAAGAGGGTCAAAATTGAAAACATCTTGTTTCGCACGCATTGAACATGCGGCTATAGTTAATTTATTTATCTTTTTTTCGGCAATATCGTTTTTTATGAGATTTACGCCTTCCGTCCCGCAAAGAAATTCATGGCTTGTGCATACTACAGGTTTATTGGAATCTTTTGCCGTATTGACTAATCTTTCAATATTAAGGCTTTTCCCTATATCGCAACCGGAACATATATAAATCCCTAAATTATTATCCATTTTAACTCCTCATCAAATATATCTTTTTTTCTGTATTTTGAACTTTTTTATATTTTTGCGTTATGCTGAATCACCGAAAGTGCCGCGGATGTAGCCGATTGACCGGACATATAAACATCTAAAGGAAACTTTGCTACCCCGGCTGAAAATATTCCTTCTTCATAGTTCTCGTTAAATATAAATCCGTTTTCGTCTATATCTATTTTTATATCGCCGTCAATTTTAATTTGTTTTAAATCATCCTTAATATTTGGATACATACCGGCGGCCAGAACTACCATTTCAGCCCTGAATTTGTTCTTTTTGCCGGAAAGCATGTCTTCAACGTCTAACAGCAAGTCGCCGGTAACATGGTCTTCGGATATTTTTCCAACGACACCTTTGTTAAATTTAATATTTTTATCGATTTGCGCTTTATTTAGGAAATTCTCGTATCTTCCGGGAGTTCTTAAATCAATATAGAAAATAGTAGGGGAAGAGTCGGGGGTTTTATCCCTCAAATAAAGAGCCTGTTTTAAAGATGCCATACAGCATATCGCCGAACAGTACGGAAGATGGTTTTCGTTTCTGGAGCCTGCACACTGTATAAATGCAACGTTAGTTACTTCCTTATTATCGGACGGCCTCAAAATTTTGCCGCCTGTAGGACCGTTATCTGCGGCAAGCCTTTCCATCATTACATTAGTGATAACGTTTTTAAATTTTCCAAAACCTAAGTTTTCTAATTTTTCTACATTATAAGGCTTCCAGCCGGTCGCAAAAATAATATCCGAAACCTTCAGTTCTATTATGTTTTCTTTGGCATTAAGATTGATTGCGTCATATTTGCAAGCTTCTTCGCACTTTTTGCATGACGAAAACTTGCAGTAATTATCGTCTACCGAATATTTTAATGGAAATGTAGATATAGCCGGCATATATATGGCTTTAGTCTTATCCATACCATAGTTGAAATCGTTAGGCCTATCCTCCGGACAGACCTTTGCGCATTCGCCGCAAACAGTGCAATTATCATTTATATATTGGGGCTTTTGGCGAATTTTAACTCTATATCCCGTTTCGTCTTTTTCCTTATTTATTTCTTCTACTGCCGACGAAACTAAAAAATTTATATTGTTATCGGCGGAAGACTTTATCCTCTTTGTATTTATTTCGAATCCGCAAAACGGCGGACACAGCTTTGGAAAATACTTATACATCTGGAGAACTCTGCCGCCTATATACGATTTTTTTTCTATTATATATACTTTTTTATTGACGGCTTCCGTAATTTCAAGCGCGGCCGAAACGCCGCTATGACCTCCGCCTATTATTAATACGGGATTTTCATTCTTTAACTCGCTCAACTTTAAATCTCCATTGCTAAGTTTTTAATTAATATAAAATAAGACGAATATTGCGACTAACTATTATTAAATAATTAAAACCCTCCTCAATAAAATGAGGAGGGAAAGATACATAATTTTTATTGATTATTGCAGATAAACCTTTAATCTTTAATTCTTCGGAACTATTTCGATATACGGCTTCTTGAATAATTCCGGCTGACCGGTTGCCTTATTCAGTTTTGAATTAACGAATAACTTCCAGTTCTGTTCGTCAAGATTCGGATGGTCGGTTCTGTAATAGAAACCGGGGTATCTTGTTTCTTCCCTGAACAATACGTGCCTTAAATGGAGTTCTCCGACTATCGACCTGTGGTAATTTTCCCATGCCCTCATAAGCTCGTGCAGGTTTGCCGCAGCAAGTTTCGGAGCATCGTCTTTTAATCTGTTTAAAAGGTCTAATCCTCTTAAAAGACTGGCTTCGCTTGTCCTGTAGAACGTAGATGTTCCGGCAACGTATTCATCCATAAGCTTATTTAATCTAAATAAATAAAGTCTCGGTCTGATATAGTTCGGGTTTACATTCGGTTCTGTCGAATAATCTTTAAATTTCTCGAATGTAATCATAGGTCCGTATACTTTTTCGGCAAGGGTTTTATTGTCAGTATGGACCGTAGGCGTATAGCCGGAGTCGTCCAATACAAACCTTACGGCAGATTTTGCCGCAATTCTTCCCTCGACGTATGAACCGGAAGAGAATTTATGGCCGGACGCTCCAACGCCGTCTCCGCCCGTGAAAAGACCGTTTACGGTCGTCATGCGATTATAACCCCACTGATATTCTTTTGGAGCTATATCTTCAGGACCTGAAACCCACATTCCGCATGCTCCCGAATGAGAACCTAAGAAATAAGGTTCGGTAGGCATAACTTCGGAGTTTGTTTCTCCCGGATCTATATCCATAGCCGCCCATAATCCAGCCTGCGCAACGGTCATGTCAAGGAAATCTTCCCAAGCGTCGGCTTCTAGCGATTTCTTCCTCTTTTCAGGAAGGGTTTCGAAAAGCGTTTTCATAGCGCCGGACGTATTCATATAGAAAGGTCCGTTTCCTTCCATCCAGTCTTTAAGCATAACGTGGTTCCATAGGCACGTCGCAGGAACCTTTGCAAGTCCGTAAGGAGCATAATCTTTCAACATATGTCCCCATTTCTGCATATAATCCTCTCCGTGGGCATTGATAACTCTTGATTTAAAGAGCGTGAACCATGCTCCTACCGGACCATAGCCGTCTTTAAATCTGTTTGGAACGAATCTGTTTTCCATGGTGGTCATTTCCGCTCCGGCTTGATAGCCCATAGCGTAAGTAGAACCGGCATTCCATATGGCATACCATGTTCTTCCCATGCCTTCCGCCTGAGACCTTGGCCTGAAAACGTTGACTGTTCCTCCGCAAGCCATAATTACTGCTTTAGCTTTAAATATATAAATCTTGGCTTCTCTTAAGCTGAAACCTATTGCACCGGCAACCCTGTTTTCATGCTTTTCGTCCATAAGTAGCTCTGTTATAAATACTCTTTCTAATATGTTTTCTTCGCCGAGAGCTTTTCTTGCGGCTTCCGCAACTAATACCTTATAAGATTCTCCGTGAATCATTATCTGCCATCTGCCCGCCCTGAGGGGTCTAGCTCCTTCGGCAATAGACCTGGTATCTTCTTCGTCTTCTTTGAATATCGGGAGACCGAATTTTTCAAAAAGCTGGACGGTTGAATCCACGTGTCTGCCTGTATCGTAAATAAGGTCTTCCCTTACTATGCCCATAAGGTCGTTTGCGACGTGTTTTACGTAATCTTCCGGTGTATTATCTCCCAAATAAGTATTAATAGCGGATAATCCCATAGCTACGGCGCCGCTTCTTTCGATTGAAGCTTTTTCCGCCATCGTTATCTTCATATCTTTAGGCGCCCATTTTTTTATTTCGAATGCGGCTCCGCATCCCACCATACCGCCGCCGACGATTAATATGTCGGTACTAATTTCTTCTATAGTATAGTTGTTTAAAACGTCGGTACTTGTCATTGAACCTTTCATTTCAGCCATAACAATTTATCCTCGCAATTTATAAATTATTTTAATTAAATAAAAATAAAAACGCTGCCAGCGTTTTTATCGCTTATTTCTTCGGAGCAGTAAGTTCTATCCCAGTTTCATCGCATAAGCGTTCGTCTTTTAAATTCCCCTGATTGACTTCGGCAATCCCCTGATAAGGGTCGATACCGCCTTCGGGAGTAGTCCTTATAGGAAACTTAAACCTTTTAATTTTTCCGTTTCTGAATTTGACCGTCCACATAATCGAATCCGAACCGCGCATAGGAATAACCGAAGAACCTAAAGGAGCAAAATCCTGATATGCTCTCACTTCTATGGCAGACTGAGGACAAATTTTAACACAGCTGTAACATTCCCAGCACTGGTCCGGCTCCTGGTTGTAAGCCTTCATAATGTCCTTGTTAAGAACCATGAGGTCGTTAGGACAGATATACTGACATGCAGTCTTATCCCTTCCTTTACAACCGTCGCATTTTTCCGTAATCACAAAACTTGGCATTTTCATACCTCCTCATTAATATATTATTTTTATATATAAAAAGATATATTATCCGCATCTTAAGCGAAATAATATAAAATTAATCCGGTTTATAACAGAAATTAAATTTCTCCTTTAGCCGCTTTGTGAAGTTTAATTTCTACTTTGTCTTCTTTGGCAAGAGAAGCGTAATAGTTTTTTAATATAGATAAAACTTCCGGTCTCGAGAAATGGTCGGGGACTTCCTGTCCTTCTGACAACAGTTTTCTAAGCATCGTACCGCTTAAGGTCAGCCTGTTTTCTTTAGGATGAGGGCATGTTCTGGTAGATGCCATACCATCGCACTTATGGCAGTAAAATGTTAAGTCCATTTTTAAAGGTTTTAGTTCAAGAGCGTTTTTTGGGATTTCGTCGAATATCTTGTGGGCATCGAAAGGCCCGTAGTAGTCGCCGACTCCGGCATGGTCTCTTCCGACAATAAGATGGGAACAGCCGTAATTCTGCCTGAAAACGGCATGCAGGAGGGCTTCTCTAGGTCCAGCATATCTCATTTCCATAGGATAACCGGCTTGAACGACCGTATTTTTGACGAAATAGTTATCTATTAAAGTATTGATGGCAACGGCCCTTACATTGGCTGGAATATCGCCTGGTTTCAATTTGCCGACTAGCTGGTGTATAAGAACGCCGTCTGTAGTTTCGACCGCAACCTTGGCAAGATATTCATGCGAGCGGTGCATAGGATTCCTTGTTTGGAACGCCGCAACGGTGTTCCAACCTTTTTCTTCAAATAATTTTCTGACTTCTGCAGGACGCATATATATATCCTTGAACTCTTCAGGATAAGTGCTTTCGCTTAATACCTTTACTTTACCCGCAATATTGACGTCTCCCTGGGCCATAACCTTTTGAACTCCGGGATGCTCCATATCGGTCGTTTTAAATATTTTTTGGCACTCATACGCCTTGTCTATGGAATATTTTTCGGATACGGTAATTATTCCTATAATTTCTGAGGTCTCAAAATCGACAAGCGCAACTTCCTCTCCGATTTTAATTTCGTCCGATAATTCTTTTGTGGCGGAAAGGGTAATCGGTATCGGCCAGAACGTTCCGTCTGCCATAGTGTAATTATCCACTACACCCTGCCAGTCTTTTTCCCCCATAAATCCTTCCAGTGGAGTAAAAGCTCCTATGCCGAGCATTATTAAATCCGATGTTTCCCTTGAAGTCATAGGCAATTTTTTAAGATTTTTTGCCTTTTCTTTTGCATCTTTAAGTTCATTGCCCGACAAAAGCAGAGGTTTTAATTTTTTTTCTTTACCATGCGGATTTACTAATGCCATATTGCCCCCTCCAGAATGAATTTAGGATTTTAACATTTTATATTTTTATTTAATTCTAATATATTTAATATTATTTCTTCAAAATGTCAACAACTATTTTTAAGACCAGGTCATAGGATTATGCTCTACTACTTTTTCTACAAATCCTTTGTAATCTATGACTTTAATATTTTCCACTATTTCGCTTTCTTGTATTCCCCTGGCTTTTATATCCGCAAGAAGACAGAAAACGCTATTTTTTTGCGCCAAATTTTTTAATAATTCCTCAAATTTGCCGCCCTTTTTAACGGCATATACGCCGTCCTCTACCAGCAATACTACGTCGTCATTTTGCCCTATATAGTTTACGGCGTCCTTAAGAGCGGAAGATTCGTACGGCGATTTTTTAATTATGTGCAGCAATTTTATTCTCCTCCTTTATCGGTTTATTTAAAAAGGCAGTAACGCTTTCATCT
>JAKAKF010000282.1 GCA_021813595.1 bacterium | reverse complement strand
TATATCGGAAGAAAAATGTTTAATATAAAATTGTCTTTTAGGCGAGACTGTTTTAATAATACCGCCGTAATAAAACATGACCGGACGATAGGCGGCGGGTAAATTCTGGCATTCCACGCAGGTTACGTAAGACTGCAAATTTAACTTATTGGAATTTGGCGAAACGGTTTTTAAAAAAGTAAGCGGAGATGCTTTTTTCACCCCTTGCACAAGTTTCCCCGCCGCCTGTCCCGTATTCATAGACATTCCAACCTGCATCGGGGACATAATCATCGAAACGTTAAGCATATAGCTTATATCCGTAGCTCCTATCAGATAAGAGATGGCTATGACGGTAAGGGGAAGAAACAAAAAAATCCTATATTTTTTATTCAAAAAAGACTTATCTGTTTTCATAATATAATATAAGTTTAACATTTTATATTATAAATTGCAATTTATTTTTATCCGTTTTTCCCGCAGAAGATACAGGGATAGGATAAGGCGTTCATTAACCCGCCTATCCGTTATAAGGTATGTTGTAATGAAAGGTATCGCCGAAATATAGCGATATGATCGATAAATAGTTAAAGAATATTAAAACCCCGACGGCAATCAGAAGCACTCCGCTTATTATCTGGATTGTCCGGATATATTTTTTAAATCTTTTAAATGCGGTGAAGAACAGATTTAACGATACCGCGCTTATAAAAAAAAGGAACGGCAAGACCCATGGAATATGTAAATAGAAGAAAGCCGCCTTCAAGCGAATTATGAAGCGTGGCGCTTATAAAAAGAATTGAGGCAAGTATCGGGCCTATGCACGGCGTCCACGCACCCGCGAATATTGCGCCGATTACGGCGGAGCCGATAATGCCCGCAGGCTTGTTTTTCAAATTAAATTGGACATCCCTGTTTAAAAACGAAAATATTTTAAGATTGTTTAAAATTCCCGCGATATATAAACCAATGAGAACAACCACTATACCGCTTATCCGCATTACTCACGCGGATTTTATAAAATCTGCCACCACCCCGCTGAACATTCCGAAAAGCACAAAAATTACGGTAAATCCTAATATAAAAAAAGCGAGTTGATAACAATGTCCCTCCTTGCCGCTTTCCGCCTTCTTTCGTCATCTGCCGCCCCTTTCCCGCCCGAAAGTTCCGCAACCGAAAACCCCGAGACATACGATAGATAAGAGGGATTAAGGGGAAAACGCAAGGGCTTGCAAAAGAGAACAACCCCGCCAGAAAGGCTACCGCCAATGATACATCCGGCACAAAAAAACCGCTTTCAAATCCTGACATTTAAATCTCAAAGTTATATAATATTATATAACTATTACCTGATAACCTTCGTTTATCAACCTGCCGACATTGGGATGACCGTCATATTCTGATACGAGTTCGATATTCTTTTTAACAAGGCTTTCTTTTACCTCCTTTCTGGCGGAACAGAAGTCGCACGCCCTGTAAATTATTCCCATCGATTGTATTTCTCTAAATAACTTGTTTAAAAAATCGAAGTCGGATGTGTCGTTGGATATTATATCGAGCCACTTGGTTCCGTTGCCATCGAAAATAAGGATTATTTCATTTCCTTCCGCCTTGATTTCTTTTGAGTATGTCATGGCATGCCTTATCTTTGCAACCGATTCTTTAAGTTCGGTTCCTTCTAAGACTATAACCGCGACTTTTGCCATATAAAACCTCCTGTTTTAAATAAATAAATTAAACATGGTTATATAATCATAATTTTTAAACAGGCGCAGACCTCCACCCTCTTAATTTAACTTTATTTTAGTTTCTCGCGAACAAACTAAAAAAATCCGAGGCAACCTGCCTGTTTTATGTGCCTCACCCGAAACCGCCGCCTGTTTTGCCGCATGCAATCGCTTCCTTAAGTTCAACCTTCTTTGCAAGAATAACGTCTTTGGTTTTACAGGATGGGCATTGCACCTCTTTTTTTGTTTTAAAGGTTTTCCTATAAAATTCGGAAAGCTTGCTTCGATAAACTTCAAAATCCCTGCCGCACTTTTGGCATTTATACTGATAAATAGGCATTTTTTTGACTCCGGTCTTTTTTGATCAATCTTTCTTTATATTACCTTAAATCACCGTTAGAGACTATTAAAATTGTTTCAATTTTTGACAATGTTTCTCACGGAGAAAGCCGAAAAAGCCACGATATTTATGCAATATTAACCTAATTTAACTCTGTTTATGAAAAAGTCAGATTTTATTTTACGCATAAATGCGGAACAAAAATCTGACTTTTTTCTCTATAACGTCTTTTTTTCTAAAGCTTTTATTTTTCTTTATTTTAATCATTAATTTTAACATAAAAATCCTTATTCTCCCACTTTTCTGCATCTGTCCAGTAAAATGTAAAAACAATTTCATCGTTTTCCGCTAAATTTTCCGTCGGCAAATCAGCATAGAAAACTCCAAGCCCGGAATCTTTTACCACTGCATCGTTAACCGTGCGCCATCCGTCGCTTGTCCAGTGAACTAAAGCATGGGAAAGAGTTTCAATGCGCAATTTTTTTCCGGCAGGTATTTTATGCAGTTTATGATTAAAGCGCCATTGCATAATATTAGACGTTAATCCGTTCTTAAGATAGCGCAAAACGGTCTGCGGAGGCATGTCAAATACTCTTTCTTCGGTAATAGAACGGATAAGTTTTAAATATTCGGCGTGCGCCCATACTAAAGGCATAGCCGAACCTGTCGGGCGTCCAAAAAAAAGCCCGCGCTCCGGTATATCTCTGCTATCCCATACTTGTTCGGGAAAAAGACCAATGCCGTCGGCAAAACCTTCCATCGTTTTTAGCAGACGTTTTGCTTCTTTGATATCTCCTAAGGCCACGCTGTAATGTCCCCGCTCGCCGGTAAGGAGAGGCCATAACCGACCCCTGCCGGTACCGTCAAAAGGTCTGCCGTCTTTATGCTCGCCGTAACCGTCTCCGTTGTATCTATGCCAGCAAGGACCAGACGGCGTTTCCATTTTAAGCATTGTATCTATAACCTTTACCGTATCGACTATCCTTTTATCGTCCGCTCTCCTTAACCCAAAACGAACTAAAGCAAGGGCATCCGTACAAACTACTGAAGATATATGAGGATAACAGGATGCGGGCGGACGGTTTTTAATGCATATAACATCGTCGCCTACTTCAAAATCGGGCGGGGTAACCCTGACGTAAAAACCTTCTACGCCCGCTTTATCGGCAAGTTCTCCTCCTTTTACGTAAAGCCAGCGGTCTATGCATGAATACCATGAATCCGCAGTTTCGAGCAAATAAGGAGCAAAAACGGATTCGCCGGCTAATTCCGCAAGTTCGGCTCCGATTATAAGGGCGGAAATTTCTGCCGCAATAGTATATGGAGTATAACCGCCGTTTTCTTCCCACCTATCCTGCTGCGTAACAGGACCGTTCTTTACGATATAGGCAAGGGCGTTTTTTACCATGGGCCAAAAACGGTTAATATCGCTTTCTAAAATAGCTGTTTCCCTGCGGGCAAGGTCTAAAAGCAAAACAGGCAGGGCTGTTTCATCCATTTGAATACCGTTCCAGTATGGAAAACCGTCAATCCACATATTTTGGGGCCAATGACCGTCAGATTCCTGCGTGGATTCAAAATATATAAGCATATTTAAAATTTCAGATTTAATATTTGCGGCAATAAGCCCGCCTGCGGACTGGACCATATCGCGGGGCCAAATAAGATGATAGCCTCCGAGGTCGCCGTCTCCTTTTGAAAAACCCCACGGCACGGCAAGACTCGCAAGAACCGCCCCCGGAATATATTTAGACCGGTGAATCAATATTACCATTGCGCTTATAGAAAAAAGCCCGTGTTTTTCGGCATAAAAAACAGGTTTTTGTTTTTGCCAGAATTCCCGCCATTCGCCGGAATAGGATTCGAGAATTTTCTCAAAACCCTCGTTTATAGAGGCTATCGATTGAAGCGCCGCTTCGGAAGGATTTCGTCCGAATCCAAGCGCCAAAACGAAAGTGCCGTCTTGAAGAATTATTTCTCCCGTTAGCGCAACATTGCCATTTTCAGCCCTTTTATAAATAGATGTTAGTTTTCCGTTTTTGATTAAATCCTGCCAGCCGTCGGAAAAGCCCACAAACCCAACCGAACAATCGTTAAAACCGCCGTTATTCATAAGACACAAGGAAGTATTGCGGCGTGAAGCAAAAAGCCCCGTTTTTCCTTTAAATTCGTCTAACCATGCAGTATTGCCTGCGCCGTGATTGCCTATATGCGATGCGGTGATTGCGTAAAGCCTGTAATTGCCTGGTTTTAACGGAGTAAATTTTCCCCTTATCAGAACTACCGACCTTTTAGGGTCGGCGATAATATCCTTTTCGATGCGATAATATCCTTTTTCGCAGACGCTCTCAGTGTGATATGCCGGTATCCCCGTATAAATAAGGGAAGGGGAATGTTTAGCATGCCTTTTTTCTTCCGAAAAAAAACCGTCGTCCCCCGTTACCACAAAACCAAGGTCGCGGATTGCCGCCTCGTCTTCTCTCGGCGAATAGACTTCATTCAGAATACCGTGAGACATTGTGAACCAGACGGAACTTCCGTTAAAAGCCGTTCCTACGCCGCTTTTATTGGCTCCCGTCCACCTGCCCGGTATTCCTGGCCATCCTGGAGCAAAAGATTCATTATCCATTTTGTTTACACCCTTTAAAATATTGCGTTGAATCAAATAATGCTTAAACGCAAAATTTATTTTAATTAAATTAAGTATATTGATTTATATTTTATTATTAAAATCAGTGTTAACCGCCATGCGTGAAATTAGAATAATCAATCATTGCGCCGTCGGCAAATATAGTACTGCCGGTAATGTACGAGGCTAAATCGGATACCAAAAATGTTGCAACATCGGCAATTTCATCAGGCTGACCCATTCTGCCAAGCGAAATTTTATTAAGAAGGTCTTTTAGTGTCGAAGGATTATCCCATACGCCTTTGTTGATATCGGTTTGAATCGCCCCGGGTGCAAGAGACAGCACCCTGATACCGGACGAACCCAATTCCTGCGCCATAGTTTTCGTTAGCATAGAAAGACCAGCTTTTGCAGCCGCATATCCGCTGTAACCGCTCCATGGAATTATTTCGTGAACGGATGTCATATTTAATATAACGCCTTTTTTCTGGTTTATCATATGCTGTAAAACTTCTCTGGCGCAGTAAAAAGGACCGAATAAATTTATTTTAATTACTTTTTCCCATTCAGATATATCGGATTCGTATATAAGGGAATGTTTTCCGTCAATCCCAGCGTTATTCACTAAAATATCAACTCCGCCCCACTTTTTAACAAAAGTATCGACCATATTTTTAACTTGGCCGCTGTCTGAAACGTCTGCTTGAATGGTCATAACGTCAGCTCCTAAGGTTTTTATTTCCGAAGCGATTTTTTCCGCCGCATCGGGGTGGGAATGAAAATTTAATCCGATTTTTGCTCCGGCGGCGCCGAATTTTTTAGCAATCGATTCACCCAAACCGGAACTGGCACCTGTAATTAATGCCCTTTTGCCTTTTAAATTTATATCCATAGCCCTTATTACCCCCTTTTTTTTACAGAAAAAGATGTCTGACACCATTTTCCTTTTATTTAATATTATCAGTTTAAAATATAAAAAATTAAATATGAAAAACTTTAAACGGGTCGTGTTCAAAATGATACACTTTAGCTACTTCTATTTCGAGCATTTTCAGCCATTTTGCCTGAATAGATACTGCTATAAAAGCGCCGAGTAATGGACCTATCCAGTAAACCCACCAACCGCTCCATATGCCCGACGCTAAAGACGGTCCAAAACTTCGAGCCGGATTAGTGCTGGTTCCTGAAATAGGAGCTTCAAAATAAACCATAACTGCATAAAGGAATGGGAATAAAACAGGAGTAAAAGGTCTCAAGCGTTTATAGCCGAGAAATAAAAAAAGTCCTGCAACAAGGCAGAAAGTCGTTGCCGCTTCGCCTAAAACGGCTTCTGCCGCGCCTTCTTTTCCCGGAATAGTCGCTCCGTAATCTACCGTTTTTCCTATGCTTCCCCAAAAAAGAAGCATAAAACCCCCTGCCGCCGCTCCGAGAAACTGCGCTATGACATAGCCTATAGCCATAGTTCTTTTAATTTTACCTTTCATCCAGAATGAAAACGTAACGACCGGATTAATATGTGCGCCGCTCCATTTACCCACCGGCGAGAACGTTATAAGCATACCGGTGCCGCCGAACAAAAATCCCGTTAGCGCCCTTCTAATCCCCGGACTTGGAATTAAAGAAACTATCGGACTTCCCTTGGCGAAATCTAGGATTACGAAAGATACGCCTATGCCTATAAGAAGAGCTGTTCCAATAAATTCAGAAAGATACAATCTCCATATTTTCATATTAATTTCTAATTGATTATGAATAATATTTAACGTTTTATATTTAAAATCATAGATAAACCGTATCCTGCATCCGCGTATTTCCTGTTTTCAAAAAAAGTAAAATATAATCCCTTAGATGACGGGTAATTAAAAAATTGTGCTTGACGTGGTTATGCCCGTTTTCTCCAAGCTGTTTGGCATATTCGGGATTTTGCAGAATCTGCTTTGCGTATAAAGCGGTTCCTTCTATAGTTCTGGATAAAAGTCCTGAATATTTGTGCGTAATTTGAAGCGGTA
>JAKAKF010000263.1 GCA_021813595.1 bacterium | reverse complement strand
GAACCAGAAGCTATAGCCGCTCAAATTGAAGTAGGCATAGAAACTCATAAAAATATATTAGGCGTTACTCCCAAGGGTATATGGCTGCCGGAATGCGGTTATACGGAAGGTTTTGACGGTATTCTTAATAAATACGGACTATATTATACTTTTTTGGACAGGCACGGCATAGATTTTGCCAAACCTAATCCGGTTAACGGATGTTTTTCCCCTATAATAACTCCTTTTAACGTAGTAATGTTCGGCAGGGACCCCGAAAGTTCCAGGCAGGTCTGGTCGTCTAAAGAAGGATATCCGGGAACTCCCGTTTACAGGGAGTTTTATAGAGACGTAGGTTTTGATTTAGATTTGCCGCATTTGACGCCTTTAAGACACGGAAGCCTTAAAACTTTCACCGGACTGAAGTATTACGCGATTACGGGGCAGGGTAATTATAAAGAAGCATACAGGCCTTCTGCGGCTAAGCGCAAGGCATACGAACACGGCGCTCAGTTTGTCTATCACAGGGAACTGCAGACTCAGTATTTAAAAAATTATATAGACGAACCCGTAGTGACTTCTATGTACGATGCAGAACTTTTCGGACACTGGTGGTTTGAAGGCCCGTGGTGGCTTGAAGCCGTTTTTAGAAGAATTAACGAAAACAGTTTCGTAAAATCGGCAAAAGCAATAGACATAGCAGATGAAGCAATTTTCAAACTTAACGGTCTTTTAAAAAAATACGACGACGAAAAGTCATATCTTGAATTAGTCGAAAATATCAACAGAAATAATGCAAAAAACGGCGTTTTTATCGCACAGCCCGCAACTTCGTCTTGGGGAGGCGGCGGTTATGCGGAGGTTTGGCTGAACGGAAAAAACGATGTAATACAGCCTTTTTTGTCCGACATTGCTTCCGTTCTTATAGATATTTGCAAAAACGGTATTAATCGTGTAAAATATCCCGAAGTCTTAAATCAGGGCGCAAGGGAACTGATACTTGCGCAATCCAGCGACTGGCCTTTTATGCTGACTACAGGACAGGCGGTCAGTTATGCCGAAAGGAGAGTCAAAGCCCATTTAGTCAGGGCAAAACGATGCATTTTAATGGCGGTAGGCGAAGAACCTATGGATAACGGCTGGTTTAACGATATTTCAGGTAAAGATAATATCTTTCCTAAACTTGACGCCTTAAGTTTATACGGAAAGGATATATGCTGAGACGCAAATCGAATATTAATTAATTTTACGCGAAATATGAATCTCATACTATTGTGGCATATGCATCAGCCGGAATACAGAAATTCCGGCGGGGAATTTGCGTTGCCATGGGTTTATCTGCACGCTATAAAAGATTACATCGACATGCCGCTTAACATACTTTCCAATTCCGGCATGAAAGCCAATATAAATATTACCCCGGTATTAATAGACCAGTGGCAGGATTATAACTACCGCATAGAAAAAGCGCTCGCAGAAAAGAACGCAAGGAAGGCGCTCGATATTTTACCCGATAAATTTTTAAAACCGCTTTTATTTAAAAGCGTTGACGACGGCGGAGAAGATATAAGAAAATGGATGTGCGACCATTATATATGGTCGAATTATGAACAGATGGTATGCAGATTTGACGATTATAAGGTTTTATACGACCTTGCTTTGTCAGGTTCCCGTCAAAGGTACTTAAACGACGATTTTTATTTCGATTTGTGCGTATGGTTTCACCTGTCTTGGTGCGGCGAGTGCATGAAAAGATATGATCCCGTAATAAATTATTTAATAAGAAAAGGCTCCGGTTATTCCGAAGGAGACAGAAGAATACTGCTTGAAAGACTTTTAGAATGGATGAAATACGGTATTGCTTTATATGGATTTCCTGCGGTAAAAGGCGGAGAGCCTCCGGAAACGTTTCCAGAATATCCTAATATGATAGAAAAAAACAAACTTGAGGAATTAAAAGCCAGAAAAAAAGGCGAATACGAAATCAGTTTATCGCCCCATTATCACCCCATAATACCTTTATTGTTAGATATTCATTGCGGCGGAATTTCCGCTCAGATGACAGGAATATATTACGAACCGGTTGGATTTGAAAGATACGACGGCGGATTGGAAAGCGCAAAAAGACATATGGATTCTTTAAGCGGATATTATAAATATACCGCAAAAAAAAATAGCGTAAAAGCAATGTGGCCTTCGGAAGGAGCCGTTTCGCAAGAAACGCTTCAACTTTTTAGCGAATACGGCATAGACATATGCGCAAGCGGTGAAGAGCTTTTATCTTCCTCTCTTGGCATCGATGCTCATAAACCAGTTTTTTCTCAGGGGAAAAATATTATACCTTTGTATAGGGTTTATAAATGGAAAGATACAGGCGTCAAGATACTATTCAGGGATTCCGGACTTTCCGACCTAATAGGCTTTACATATTCTAAATGGAGAGGAGACGATGCGGCAAATGATCTTGTCGATAAACTAAACGCTATAGACGACTTTGATAAAGACGCCGCGGTTTCTATTATACTTGACGGCGAAAATCCTTGGGAATACTATTACGAAAACGGTTTTTATTTTTTAAACGACCTTTATTCGTTGATATCTTCGTCTGTTAAAATTACGCCTCTTTTATTAAGCGAAGCCGCCGGCTTATGCAATGAAAACAGCATCTCATGTATGAAGCTCGACTATATCGTGCCGGGTTCGTGGGTAAACGGAAATTTAAGAATGTGGGTCGGCGAAGAACAGAAAAATAAAGCTTGGTCTATGCTTAACGACGCAAAAAACGTTTTGCTCGACTCGATTCAAGAGAAAAATATTAATAAAACGGATTTAGAAGAAGCTTTAAAAAATCTCATGTCTGCAGAGGGTTCAGACTGGTTCTGGTGGCTTGGTCCCGACAGTCCTTTATTTTCGCAGTCTTCCATGGAAAAAATTTTCAGGGATTTTTTAAAAAATATTTACGTAAAAACAGGTAAAAAAGTACCTGATTTACTGTATGAATCTTTGTCTTCCACAAAAAATCTTATTGCCGAAAAGGGCGGAATAATGAAAAGAGGCGGAGATCTGTAAATTTTAACTATATGACTAAATTTATCTTAGGATTTCATTGTCATCAGCCCGTCGGCAATTTTGATTTTGTTTTTAAAGAAGTCCATCAAAAATCTTATTCGCCCCTTATCAGAACCCTTTTCAGGCTTAATGTAAAATTTTGCCTGCACGCTTCCGGCGTACTTTTAGAATGGTGGGAAGAAAACGATTCCGAATTAATAGAAATAATAGCCGAAGGCGTAAATGCCGGATTAATAGAGCTTATAGGAGGAGGATATTACGAACCAATTCTTGCCATGATTCCGCCGAAAGACAGATTAAAACAGCTTGAAATGCTGAACATAGCTTTAAAAAGACTTTTCGGGATATATCCTTCAGGGGCGTGGATAACCGAAAGAATATGGCAGCCCGATATAATTAAAGATTTAAAATCGGCCGGATTAAATTATGCTTTTTTGGACGACTTTCAATTTTTTCAAGCGGGTATTTCTCCCGACTGTATAGACTCCGTTTTTAGAACCGAATACGGTGGAGAATACTTCGATATATTTCCTATACATGAAAGATTAAGATACAAGATACCTTTTGCCGAACCGTCGGAATCTTTAAACGAGATTTTATATCTAAACGGAAGACGTTCCGATTTGTCGGTTATGTTTGACGACGGCGAAAAAATGGGCGGATGGCCTGATACTTTCGACTGGGTTTACGGAAAAGAAGGAAACAAAGGCTGGTTGGAAAATTTTATCGATGAAGTCTCTTCAAAAGACGGGGACAGTCTTTATTCCGACATCATTTTCGAGCTTCCTTCAAATTTATTGTGCAATATGGAAAAAAGGAATCCGGTATATCTGCCTATTTCAAGCTACAGAGAAATGGGAGAATGGACTTTGCCACCGGCAACAAGAGACGCTTGCGAAAAAATAAAATCGAAGAATCCTTCAGCTCCTTTAAGTTCCGGCATATGGCATAATTTTTTAACCAGATATCCGGAATCTAATCTCCAGCATAAAAGGATGGTTAATTTAAGCCTAAAAATAGATTATATTCAAGAAACTTACGGTAAAAATCTTAACGAAGCCGACGCAGAACTTCTTAAATCTCAAGCTAACGATGCTTATTGGCACGGAGTATTCGGCGGCATTTATCTGCCGCATTTAAGGAGAGCGATACATAATGCGCTATTATCTTCCTACGTTTTTTATAAAGATGCCGTTAGCGGAAAAATAGAGATAGAATGTTTTGATTTCGACTCGGACGGAGAAAAAGAATTTTTGCTTTCAAACGATTTATGGTGTATAGTTTATAAGCCTTCGTCAGCTTCTTTTTCGGCATTGGATTATATAGGAAAAGGATTGATTCATTCTCTTGGCGACGTATTCTGCCTGCATGAAGAATACGACATCTTAAAAATAAAAGAAAAAAATTCAAAAGAAGAAAGCGCCGATAGCGATATAAAAAATAAAAACGGTTCGGAAGAAGAGCCGCCTAAGACGATACATGACGAAACTAAATATCCTTCCGATTTATCGGAAAATGATATTTTAACGCACAAAGGCATTCTTCCTTCTTTTGAAATTTTATTTGAAAACAAGCCTCTTTATTTTTCCTGCGCGGATATAAAAAATATATGCGAACATGACGGTAAAAATTATATATTTGTCGAAACAAAGGCGTATCCCGTAATTACCGGCGGCGGTGAAGCCCTCCGCGATAATAATTTAAATAATTTAACGGATATAAAAGCGGAAGGTATGCCCGATGAAATTTTAGGGCTAAGCATAAAGATAGAGGAGTCTGTATCTTTTTTCATAAAATCAAGGCCGAAAATTTCCGGAAATTTACAAGTCGTTTTCAGGTTTGCTTTCCCCGGCGGCGACGGCCCGGCAGTCAGCATAGATATGGACGGCGAAGTGAAAGGAATTAATAATATCATGAAAAAAAACAATGCATCCGGATGCGATAATTTTATATATTTGAAAGATTCATTCTGGGGCGGAAAAATAACGCTGAAAGAACGGTCGGACTCTAATTTTTTAAAAAATTACGACATCGTATTTAAGCCTTTGACGACTATGTCGCTTTCCGAAAACGGATACGAAAGGATTTTTCAGGGCATAGAGATAAGATATAATTTTAACTTAAATACAGAAGAAGATTTTAGTAGTATAATATCTATAGACGTAGAAAAAATAAATTAATAAAAAGCCTTGAATTTTTAAAAAGCATGCAAATAAAAACGGGTTTAAAATGAGCGAATTTAATAACGAAATATGGTTTGTAGGGGCGGAAATGTCTCCGCTGGTAAAAGCCGGAGGTCTCGGCGACGTAATGGGCAGCCTTCCTAAATTTTTGCTCAGGGCCGGCATTAACGTGCGGGTGGTAATTCCTTATTACAAAAATATAATTCCAAAAAATTTACTGGATATAAGGGAAACATATCCGGCCGGCAGAGTAAATTTCGGGGAAATTCCTTTTGAGTTTGGAATTAAAACCGGTTTTGCCTTGGGAGATATTCCTATCGTTCTTATAGAGCAGAATCATTTTTTTAACAGGGAAGAAGTTTACGGTACGCACGGAGGGGTTTGTGCATATAAAGACAACCTGTGGCGTTATGCAATGCTTGCTCATGGAACGGCGTACGCAATGAAAATTCTTGGAATACCTTTGGTCGTCCATACTCACGACTGGTCGGGAGGATTTGTTCCCGCCGTCGTAAGGCAGACGTTTGGAGATAAAAAAGTTTCGGTAAACTTAAGCGGTTCCGCCGAAGGTATTTTAAGCGGTAAATTGAGCAGGAGCGTAAGCGCAAAAGGATTAAGGCCTGCTATAGCCTTTACGATACATAATCTTGGTTATCAAGGCGTTTACGGTTTGGACGATTTTTACGATATAGGCTTAGATTTTAAATATAATTCTTCCGATGCTTACGAACATTTCGGAACTATAAACAGTCTAAAAGGCGGAATTAAGCTTTCCGATATAGTTACTACGGTAAGCCCGACGTATGCCCAGGAAATAACCGACAGCAGATTCGGCTTCGGGCTTGACGGCGAGCTTAATAATCTCCGCAATGCAGGACGTCTAAGAGGGATACTTAACGGCATAGATTTAGATTACTGGAATCCGAAAACCGACAGGTTTATAAGCTATAATTTAAATATTAAAAACGACGGATACGGAATTAAAGATTATGCAGAATGGAAAAAATTTAAATTAAATAATAAAAAGGCGCTTTTTTCGGAAATTTCCCTGCCTTTAAAAAAAGATAAAGACGGTAAAATACTTCCTCTTATAGGGGTAGTAAGCAGGCTTACCGAGGAAAAAGGCATAAACGAATTTTTGGACGCGCTTTTTAGCTGGAACGATTTTCCGTTTCAAGTAGTCATACTCGGAAGCGGCAAGGATTACATAGAAGGCAAAGCAAATTACCTTGCGGAAGTTTTCAAAGATAAGGTTTTTGCGCAGACCGGAAAATACGATGAAGCTCTTTCCCATAAAATATATGCAGCATCGGATATTTTCGTTATGCCTTCAAAGTTCGAGCCTTGCGGATTGTCGCAGATGATAGCTATGAGATACGGATGCGTTATTGCGGCGGGCGATACCGGCGGTCTTCACGATACCGTTTCGGATATTACAAATCCGGATGTTAAAAATCCGTCCGGAATACTCGTTCAATATACTGATTCTAACGGAATAGCCTGGGCGCTTAACTCGCTGTATAATATTTATGCATCCGAAGGAACCGTTAAAACAACAGGTAAAGATGGACGTACGGGCGT
>JAKAKF010000066.1 GCA_021813595.1 bacterium | reverse complement strand
GCGGAAACTATATAGTCGAAAGCATCCTCGTAAAATTCTTTGAAATCGCCTATTATATTCATCGAGCCTTCAAAATCGGTTCCGGGTAAAAATAAATAGACAAGATTATTTTTAACCGATACGACATCCGAGTCTCTCAAGACTCCTCCGATAGTTTTTATAAAATCGTCGTTGTATTTTGTTATATTAAGGATTGTAAGTCCTACATAGTCTATAGAGACTATATCTTCGGCAAGTCCAAGCTCTTTTTTAATCCTTCTCATATTAGACACCGAATGTTCCAAAACCGTTTCAAAATATTCAAACGGAATAATTTTTGCCATATTCAACTCCTTTATATATAATTATATATATAATTATTTCATAATATATTATATCAGAAAAAATATCCTAATAGAGCTTTTTCGGCTACCCCGCCCCCTTCTATCTTCCAGACCGGGTTTTCTACTACAAGGGCGGACAGAGCTATTTTTTTTCCTTTCATCTCGCCGAACCCGGCGAACCATTGATATAGCCCCTGAGGATTATTGCCTGATATCGTTCCGGTTTTGCCTCCGGCAATAACCCCGGGAAGCATATATCTTCCGGCTGAGTTGTAAAAATCCGCATGGGCTACCCCTTTAGTAACTGTCGCTATCATCATCCGCTTTAAAACCGCCGCCGTTTTAACCGTTATCGGAACGTTTAGAACTTTAGGTTCTTTATGTATATATACTACTTTACCAGATGAAGATAAAATTTCTTTTATTATATAGGGTTCGACTATTTTACCTCCGTTAACGGCGGAACCTGCAATTAATGCGGCAAGGAGGGGAGTCATTTTTACGTTTTTGAAACCTGCCCCCGTAAGTTCTAACTGGTAAAATTTTCTTGGAATGTAGGCTTTGCTTTTATGAAGACCTAAAATAAAAGGTATTTTCTTGTTAAAATAAAATTTATTAAAATAATCTGCTAATAATTTCCTGCCTACATAATATCCCGCAACTTTGCCGAAAGCTACGTCGCATGATTTTGCAAAAGCCTGCTTAAAGGATATCATATTCGACCCCGTACCTATATTCTGTTTCCAATACGCCTTATCCGTCCCGTACATAGTTCCGTTAAAGCAAATATTAAATCCCGGGTAAAAACCTTTTGATTCAATTGCGGCTGAAGCGGTTATTATTTTAACTAATGAACCTGAAGGATAAGCAATAAGCGGAGAAATTTCATCGGATTTGCTTTTATTATTTGAATAAGACGCAAAACCCAGCACCGCTCCCGTATCCGGATTTAGGGCGGCTAAAACTCCGAATGGGACGGAATATTTCTTAAAAACCTTTTCAGTCTCTTTTTGCACTGCCGGGTCAAGCGTGTAAACTACGGTATAGCCGCCTATTTTTTGAACGTAATGGCCGTTCAGAATTGTTTTAAATACAGGAGGGTTATATTTAAAATATTTCTTTAACGACCCGGCCGATTTAACGTCAGCGATATCGAAATTAGAAAATTTTTTGCCCATCAGGCTGTCTTTAATGAATACTATAGGCCTGATTCCCGTTCCCCGCACTTTTTTATTTGCGGCAAGAAAAATGGTTTTTCCGTAAAAGTAAAGAGCGGAAGATCCGTAAAAAAGTAAAACTATAAATATAATTACTGCGGTATATTTTATAAGACTTATAAATTTATTTTTTTTGCCTTTTCTTTTATTAAGCGTTTTTTGGTATGATTTCCAATCTTTTATTCTTTCCATTCCGTTATCGTTATTTTGAATTTTTACCGCCTACTATTATCGACGGAATTCTAAGAGTAGGCTGGGCATCGGCAACCGGAACTCCCTGCCCGTCTTTTCCGCACGTGCCGATTCCGAAACCTAAATCGTTTCCTACCATATCGATATTTTTTAATATATCCGGTCCGTTTCCCATAAGAGTAGCGCCGCTGACAGCCTCGCCCACAACTCCGTTCTTTATAGCATAACCTTCCATAACGTCGAACACGAAGTCTCCGGTAACGGTATTTACCTGTCCTCCGCCCATTTTTTTTACGAAAATGCCGTCATCAACGCTTTTTATAATATCTTCCGGGTTAGATTTTCCCGGGGCTATCATCGTATTCGACATTCTGACTATCGGAACATGCTCGTAAGACTGTCTTCTGCCGTTGCCGGTCAGTTCATACCCGTATTTTATATATGAAAGCCTGTCCGACATATATTTTTTAAGGACCCCGCTCTCGACCAGAACATTCTTATCCGAATAAGTTCCTTCATCGTCAAACCTATAAAAACCGCGTTTTCCTGCTAAAGAAGAATCGTCTATAACCGTTATCAGGCTTGATGCAACCGGTTCTCCTATCTTATCCGAATATACGCTTAAGCCGTTTCCGGCAATATCCGCCTCTAAACCGTGTCCGATTGCTTCGTGTATCATAGTGCCTCCTGCTTCGCTGGATAATACTACAGGCATAGTTCCGGAAGGCGCAAATGGGGCTTCTAGCTGGGTCAATGCCCGGTTTAGAGCTTTTTTAGCAATATCTTCAGGAGCGTTTTTATCGAAAAATTCAAATCCGGTAAATCCACCTGCAGATTCATAGCCTACCTCGACTCTTTCTCCATTCGAAACCACTACATGAACAAGAAATGCCATATTCTCCCTGTAATCTTTTACAAAATCCCCTGCGGAATTTATTATCATAACGTCCTGCCTGTAATCCGAATAGGTAATATTAACCTGAACGACTCTTTTATCAAATCCCCATGAATATTCAACGGCAGGCTCTACTGTTTTTAGCTTTTCGTCTATAGAAACGGCTGCAATATCCTTTATTATATTAAAATCTATTTTGGGCTGTTTTTCGTTAAAATTTAAAGATTTAAACCCGGCATCTTTTTTATCCTTTTTATTAATATCGTCTGCGGCTGCGTTCTTTAATTCTTTTGCGATATTTATTAAATTATTTTCTTCGAGGTTATTAGTATAAGCATAATATGTTTTTTTATTTGAAATAAGCCTTAAACCAGCGCCCTGAATCATCCCGTTAATAGCTTTTTCAAGCCTTTTGCCCTCGTTCGACAATAAAGTAGAAATCTTAGATTCTATAAAAATATCTACGAAATCTTCGCCGCTAAGGCGGGCGCTTTTTATAACGGCATTATAATCTATATCGTTTAAATTCATTTTTCCCCTCTTCAAAGTTATACATTAGTTAATATAATACCAGAAACTGCGTTTTCAGACAAGACCGAATGACATGAATCTTATGAAATTGACTTTTATGCCGTTTTTTCTTAAAATAAAACTTATGAACGATACCTCTCTCTATATAAATCTTGATAACCTTAAAAACAATATAAACTTTATAAGACTCATTAAATCGGCAAAAAACAAAACAATTTTAGCAATTATTAAATCGGATGCCTACGGACATGGACTCGTTCCGTCCGCAGAAACACTTTTTAACGCCGGAATAGATTTTTTTGGAATTATAAATATCAGCGAAGCCGATGCAATCCTAAAAAAAATTCCTCAGGCTAAACTGCTTATGCTAAAAGGTGTTTATCCCGAAGATTTGAAAGAAGCGGCTGAATTAAATTTAAGAATAGGGGCCTTCAGCTTAGATTATCTAAAAATACTTCTGGATAAGGCGAAATCCGCCGGCATTGATAAGCCTCTGAATATTCATATAAAATATGATTCGGGAATGAACAGGCTCGGCTTAAATGAGAAAGAGATAAAATCCGCCGCGGACATCATTAAAGAAAATAAAAAATATTTTAACGCCGAAGGTTTATTTAGCCATCTATCTTCGGGAGGAAGCGACTTAAATTATACAAATTTTCAGATAGCTAATTTTAAAAAGGCGGTTTCTCTTTTTAATAAAAACGGCATTAAATTTTTATATGTACATATAAGCGCCAGTTCGGCGCTTTTAAACGACAAAATAGAAGAAGATTATTCAAACGCAGTTAGACCCGGAATTTCGCTTTACGGATTTAATCCAAATACTAATATAGATGAGCCAAAATATTCCGCATTTTTAGACTCCGAAAAAAACGATACTGCCGCTTGCGCACTTAAACCTCTTATGACCTTAAAATCGAGGATTTTACAGATTAAAAAAGTTAAAAAAGGCGGCTACGTTTCCTACGATAATACTTTTAAGGCGCCTATTGATATGAATATCGCAATAGTTTCCGCTGGCTACGACAACGGAATACCGAGGCTTATGTCCAATAAAGGCAGGGTTTTAATAAACGGTAAATTCGCCTCTATAAAAGGCATGGTAACTATGAATCTTATTATGGCGGACGTAACGAAAATACAGGGGATAAAAGCAGGCGATGAAGTAATAATAGCAGGAAAAAGCGGTGCAAACGAAATTACTATTCAAGAAATTGCAAGGATAGCTCAAACAATTCCATATGAAATATGCCTGAATTTCGGAAAATCGAATAAAAGAATTTTTACGCCTTTTTCTTTAATTAAAAAGCCCGCTAAAAAGCGGGCTTTTTAATTAAACTATAAATTTCTAACTATTGAACCGCGTTGACTTCCTTAACTCCCGGGATACGTTCTTTAAGCAGGCGTTCTATTCCCCCCTTAAGGGTCATTATAGAACCCATGCAGTGGGCGCATGCTCCTTTAAGCCTGACGTCAACGGTACCGTCGTCGTGTATATTTACCAGTTCGACGTCTCCGCCGTCATACTGCAATGAAGGCCTGATTTCATCGATGACCTTCGATACTTCTGCTTTATCTAACGCCATAAATCCTCCTGTTTTATATAAATTAAATCATATATATAAAAATAAATATATTATATATGTTTTTATATTATAATATTAAACATATTTAATGTCAATAATCTCGAACTCTTTTACGCCGTTAGGAACGTTTATTCTCGCTTCGTCGCCTATGCATTTTCCTATAAGAGCCTTGGCTATAGGAGAGCTTATGGAAATTTTTCCTTCTTTAACATCGGATTCCGTGTCGCCGACTATTTTATACGAAACTTCTTTATCGGTATTCAAATCAAGCAATTTTACGGTTGCTCCAAATACTACTTTTTCTTCGCAAATTTTAGATACGTCTATAATCTGGGCGCGAGCTATTTTGTCTTCAAGCTCCATAATTTTACCCGTCAAAAAACTCTGCTTTTCTTTAGCGGAATGATACTCCGCATTTTCCGATAAATCTCCGTGGGCTATAGCTTCTTCGATAGCTTTAATATTTGCCGGCCTTTCTACAGATTTTAACCTCTTCAATTCTTTAACTAAATTATCGTGCCCTTCTTTCGTGATATAAAAAGATTTTTCGTTTCCCGCCAATGAAACCACCTCCCGATAGATATTAAATTGAGCAATCTTTTAATATCTTCTATTTATTCTATTATCTGTTGTCTAGAATGTTATTATATTATATACCTTTGTAATAATCCTGCAACGCCTTAACAGATAAATTATTTTCTTTAAGTGCCTTAATTGCCATGCATGCGGCGTTCGCCCCCCTCATGGTCGTATAATACGGAAGAGAAAACTCTATGGCGCTCCTCCTTATTATATATGAATCCTCTAAGGATTTTTTACCCCTCGGCGTATTGAAAATCATAGAAATTTCTTTATTCTTAAGAGCGTCTATTATATGCGGACGGCCTTCTTTCACTTTATTTATTCTTTTGTTTTTAATGCCGGCTCTATCGAGATATTCCGACGTTCCTTTTGTGGCAAGTATATTTAAACCCGATTTAGTTAAAGATTCGCCGAGTTCTTTCAGATATCTTTTATCTTCGTCTTTAACGCTTATAAGAACGTTTCCCAACAGAGGCAAATTCTGTCCGGCCGCTATCTGCGATTTCGCGTAAGCCATTCCAAAGCTTGCATCTATTCCCATAACTTCACCTGTTGACCTCATTTCCGGACCGAGCATAGGATCGACGTTTGAAAATTTAGAAAACGGAAACACGGCTTCCTTAACGCAGTAATAGTTAATATTAAATGACCGCCCAAGACCGAAATCTTTAAGTTTTTCACCGAGAAGAATCTTGGTCGCTAATTTTGCGACGGGAACTCCGGTGGCTTTTCCTATAAACGGGACGGTTCTTGATGCCCTCGGATTAACCTCTATTATGTATATTTCATTATTTTTTACCGCATACTGAATATTTACGAGCCCTTTAACGTGAAATTCGCGGCATATTATTTCCGTAATATCTTTTATCTTTTCCACCGCATTCGCATCCAAAGAAAAAGCGGGCAGAGAACAGGCGCTGTCTCCCGAATGCACCCCCGCTTCTTCTATATGCTCCATTATTCCCGCAATATAAACGGATTCCGTATCGCTTAAAGCATCTACGTCAACCTCTATGGCATCTTCCAGAAATTTATCTATCAATATAGGAAAAGAAACGTCCTGCAGAAATATTTTCTTAATATATTCCGCAAGTCCGCTTTCGTTATATATTACTTCCATTGCCCTTCCGCCAAGAACGTAAGAAGGCCTTAATAAAACCGGAAATCCTATAGCCCCGGCCTTTTCGTATATCTCTTCGCCGTTGAACGCCATAGCGCTATCAGGCTGTTTAAGCTCCAATTTATTTATTATATTCTTAAACTTTTCCCTGTCCTCCGCTATATCTATATATTTAAAAGGCGTACCGAGTATTTTAATGCCTTTAGAGTCAAATTTTTTCGCTAACTTCAAAGGCGTCTGTCCGCCGAACTGCAGTATGACCGGAGGATTATTTTCGGCTTCGCAGATTGCCGCCGTATCTTCGAAAGTCAAAGGTTCGAAATAAAGGCGCGACGAAGTATCGTAATCGGTGGAAACTGTTTCGGGATTGCAGTTCAGCATAATAGA